>CAZKXO010000323.1:0-4279 GCA_964556525.1 uncultured Saprospiraceae bacterium | reverse complement strand
CACATTGAGTGACCAGAGTGATGCACAATTTCAAATTACAAATAGTGATACAACAACTTGCCACCTAGTTGTACTAGGTTCTTCCACTGCAGCTGGTGCTGGTCCTACATCTATTGATAGCGCATGGGTATGGTTGTACAGGGACACTTTGTTTCAGAATGACACCAGATTCCTCATAACCAATTTGGCCAGAGGAGGCTTTACTACTTATAATATCCTGCCCGATGGAGCGGAAACTCCTGCAGGTATTCCAGAGATAGATTCAGAACGTAATATAACCAGAGCACTTAGTTTAGACCCTAATGGCCTCATCATAAATCTTCCATCCAATGATGCTGCAATGAACTTTGATGTCGCTACCCAGTTGTCTAATTATGATCTAATTCTAGAGGAGGTACTGGCCACAGACTTGCCATTCTGGATTTGCACACCACAACCAAGAAATAACTTCAGTCAATTCCAGAAGCAAATCCAACTGGATATGCGTGACTCTACATTCGTAAGATTTGGAGAATTTGCCATAGATTTCTGGACAGGACTTGAAGATGGTGACAGTAATGTTTCCAACTCATTTGACAGTGGCGACGGTGTCCATCTCAATAATGCCGGACATAGAATCTTACTAGAACGTGTACTCAATGGTAATATCAATACTTTCCTTTTGGACAGCAAAGCTGATGGAAGTTCCGATAACGATAACGTTACTCAAGTAGAACCCCTAAGCATTTATCCCAATCCCACACAGGACAACATCAAGATAGAAAACATCAGACCACCTTTTGATTTTCAGATATATGATAGCATGGGAAAGCTGTTACGCCAAATGTCTGATTATGATAAGGATACTATTGTCTTGACTCAAAAAGGAAGCCAATATGTTCTCATTAAGAAAGGGAAAAGGAAGTATGGGGCATGGACTATTAAACACTAATAAAATCAGCAATGTATACTTATAAATTTGTCAAAGTAGAACTTAAGTCAGGTTGGATGAGGAAAAAACCTAAGGAGGATTATCATGAAATAATACAAGACCATGCTAAAGAGGGTTGGCGATTTGTCCAGATTTTTGCTCCGGCAATTTCTGGATATGGAGCTGCTCCCTTCTTCGAACTTATTTTTGAGAAGCCAGAAAAGATTTCATAATAATTTGGATTGAGAGCTTGTTTCGTTTGCAATATTCGTCAAGACCTTTGGTGATTTGGTTTGCTCAGCACAACCTGTCCTCGCCTACTTGCGGATGCCAATAAATTTCTACTCCAATCCCAAAAGCTCCTTATGCTTCACACTATGATAAGTAAGTGCTGCTTTAATGCATTTCTTCACCTTGCGCTTAGGTAGCCTTTCTTTTAGACCAAAAACGATAGCTCTGTTTTTTTCATAATTAAATGAGTCACCATAGACGACTCTGAAGGTCTGAACAAGCTTGCTTGTGCACTTAAAGTAAAGAGCATACTGGTCAGGTGCCTTTGCTTTCCAGTCCATTCTCAATGTGCTGCCCTTTTTTGCTAGATAACTTGGTTCTCCCCATTTAAGTGTTTCTTCCAGTGGTCCTAGATCAGGAATTTCTGCAGCGGCCTCGAGCACCAATTTACGTAGGGCCTTCATTTTAGGCTTTACGGCAATAGGATATGAATTGAACTTTTCTTCTACGACTGCATCTGAATTGATAATAAATTTGCCCACAACTGATTGTTTCAAGGTTAGTTTTACTAATTCTCTTTTATTACCTTCCCAATTTACAATTCATTTCTCATACTAACTAAGTTTCGCTTTGACAGCTAAAACCATCACAGAACTTTATCTCTACCCCATAAAAAGCTTGGGCGGTATATCTGTTCCATCTGCTGAAGTGCTCACCGAAGGGTTCCAATATGACAGAAGGTGGATGCTTGTAGATGCCGAAGGACAATTTCTGACACAGCGGGAACATGCAAAAATGGCACTCTTTAGTTGCGAAATTTCAGAACATGAATTAATAATTAAGTTTCAAGACGAAGAGCAAGCTATACCACTAGCAAGTCATACTGAAAACGTATCCAGAGTAAAAGTCTGGTCCAGTAAACTGAAAGCCCATCAGGTCAGTCCACAGATTTCAGAGTGGTTTTCTGACCACTTGTGCATGCATGCCGATTTGGTAAAGCTCACTGACATATCCAAGCGACCCAAAAGACTTTTCGTTCCACCTTACAAAACCAACCTAAGTTTCGCTGACGGCTATCCCTATCTTATTTTGGGTGCTGCTAGCATGCAGACGCTGAATGAAAAGCTGGAACATCCGCTAAACATGGATAGATTCCGAGCCAATATTATCGTAGAAACTTCGGAGGCTCACGAAGAGGACGAATGGAAAGAAGATTTCCAGGCGGGTACAGCCACCTTGAAAGTCATCAAGCCCTGTGCCCGCTGCGTAGTCACAACAATAGATCAGCAAACCGGAGTAGCAGGTAAAGAACCTCTCAAGACTCTAACCACCTACCGTAAATGGCGCAATAAAATCTGGTTCGGTGCCAATGCTATTTGCTTGACTGAAGGCAAACTGAAAGTAGGAGATAGTATACAACTTAATTCTAAACTCTCTTAAACGAAAAACATTTGCTTTGCCTTGTAGTTTTTGTAGGAGTACAAATTCCCTTCTCTTTCAAGATAAGGGCTGGGGACGAATTCAAGTTTTGCAAGTGGCTCAGCTATCTTAGCAAAGTAAAACTATCCACAAACTCATACTGCTGCCCATCTATAAGTTGTAAAACAATAAAATATACATAGACGCCAGGATTGACAGCTCGGCCTCTGCTTCTACCATCCCATAGCACTGGGTCGGTTGTGTTTTCTACTTTATGAATGATGTTGCCCCACCTGTCATAAACAGCAAAGGAAATAATATTGCTTATCAGCCCTTCTTTTGCACCTATGGTATAATCAGCATCTACACCGGGTAGACTCGGCTCAAATACATTTGGAAAATAGATGTTCAGATCGGAATTGTCTATTGTAATATTAAAAGTGTTTGTAGCAATGCAACCAGCAGGATTCCATGCAGTGGCACTAACAGTACCTGATCTCAGCGGCGTAGTGGTAAATTCTATGCAGCTGCCACAGGGACTGAATTCTGAAGGAGACCACACCAGACTGTCTATTGCTTGGTTGGATATAACACTGACATCCAGCGTTTCTGCAAGGCTGATTATGGTGTCTGGAGGTAATGAAATTATAAATTGCTCTGGTTCATCTAAGGCATACCTTATTTCTTGCTGACAACCGATGCTATTTGTAATAGTGATAACATAGTCACCTCTACTGAGACCAGAAAAAAGTGGATCAGTAGTTTGTACCTCATTTATAGCATAAGTATATGGAGCAAAAGATCCACCTATGACCTCTGTACGTATAAATCCATCTGAACCACCATTACATAAAGGGTCCTGAAGCTGTTCGTCCAGATTAAGTTGTTCCATATCCAAAACAGTCAACTCGAGAAAGACAAGTGAGTCACAACCCCGACTTGATATCAGAGCTTCCATATAACTGCCACTTTCCATCAGATCTCGATTGCCCAGACCAAAACTCTCACCAGCACATATCGTCCTGACCAGCATATGCTCGTCAGGCAACACCTCTACGGTAAGTACATCCGAAATAATACGACATTTTTCATTGAGCAATTCTATGTCGGTACCAGCTGAAATATATCTGTAGTAATAGCTGCCTACCTCAAACTGATCATGAAAAACACTTTCAGTAGTGGCGCCAGGAATATTATCCCAGACGATACTGTCTCTGCTAAATTGCCATTGAATAGCCTGATTCTGAGCAGATAACTCTGCCTCTATAAGTTGAGGCATATTCTCGTCCTGGCAAAGGAATAAGGTATCTGCCGCTGTTACAAAAGCATCGGGCCCACAAGCTCTGAAACTTATATTATCCAGAGCCAAATCATTGCCGATGCCACCAGGGGCATTATTTCTCAATGATAGCAACATGGAAGTCTGACCAGGTGCTGTCGTAAAAGTAAAGCCGTACCTGTGCCACTCCGCATCTTGAGGTACGTCCCCTGAAGATGAGCGCACCAAACCATCTAGCAGAAAATCGATATTGGGTTCTATATGATCACTTACAGGGATACGAATGAGGTTGATGATGTCCGCTGAAAATTCATACAAGGTATTTTCGCAAAGGCCATCTACTTGCTGGGAATAGAAGAGTCCAGGTTCGAAACTGGCATTGACGACCATCATATAACCCTCAGGATCATTGCTGTTGTCTCCGATTTCTAGCCATGTAG
>CAZKXO010000322.1:0-4286 GCA_964556525.1 uncultured Saprospiraceae bacterium | reverse complement strand
ATTTCCTTCACCAGGAGGTATGGGTAGTTATCACCTGCTTATCAGTCAGTCATTGGTTATCTATGGTATCAATGAAGTGGATGCCTTTTCATTCTCTAACATCATTTTCTTCACTATCAATATATTTGGCAATTTAATCTTTGGGTTGTTATTCTTTATCATCCTACCTTTCTACAATAAAAAGTAGACGGTCATGACTGAAAAGATCTTCACAACACAGGAATTAGCTGCCAGACTACAGCTCCATCGCGAAGACTTTGGCAAATTGGTGTTTACAAATGGTTGTTTTGACCTATTGCATCCTGGACATGTGGACTACCTATTTGCTGCAAAGGCACTTGGAGATAGCTTGATAATAGGCGTTAATGATGATGCATCCGTAAGAGGACTAAAGGGAAAAAATCGACCTATCAATTCCCTTGGTGACAGAATGACCATGCTGGCTGCTCTGGCTTGCACGGATGTCGTAGTCTCTTTTCCTGAGTCTACTCCCAAGCTGCTTATAGAAAGCATCAGTCCTGACATCCTAGTAAAAGGTGGAGATTATACTGTGGAAACCATTGTCGGAGCCACTCATGTACAGTCTTATGGTGGTGAGGTGATTGTGATTCCATATAAAGAAGGCTACTCGTCTACCATACTCATACAAAAGATAAATAACGCATAGCATGCAAGTCAGAGAAGTAATAGATTATCTACATAGCATAGCGCCTAATCGTTATCAAGAAGATTATGACAACAGTGGGCTCCTAGTAGGAGAATATGGTGCTGAAATCTCTGCTGTACTGATCAGTCTGGATGTCACTGAAGAAGTGCTAGATGAAGCCATAAGCAAAGACTGTAATCTTATCATCAGCCACCACCCTATCATCTTTGGTGGCATAAAGCGTCTCACTAATGGGAATTACGTCCAACGCATCATCAAGAAAGCCATCAAAAATGATCTCAATCTATTTGCTATCCATACCAATCTGGACAATGTATATGACTATGGTGTAAATACCAATATTGCCAGCAAACTTGGCCTAACAGATACCAGCATCCTAAGACCAAAAACAGGACTAGATGATCCTAAAGTCGGGTCGGGTATTATAGGAAGTATTGCACCCCAAGAAGAAATGGCTTTTCTACAATTTCTCAAAACAACCATGGAAGTCCAATGTGTCAAATACACCAAGTTACTAGGGCAACCTATAACAAGAGTGGCTATTTGTG
Organism: uncultured Saprospiraceae bacterium; assembly: GCA_964556525.1. Classification (GTDB taxonomy): domain Bacteria; phylum Bacteroidota; class Bacteroidia; order Chitinophagales; family Saprospiraceae; genus RFSX01. The sequence goes on along the minus strand of CAZKXO010000322.1, from coordinate 3,071 downwards.
GTGGTTCTGGCCAGTTTTTACTCCCATATGCGATAAGACTTGGTGCCCAAGTCTTTATTTCCTCAGATTTTAAATACCATGAATACTTTGATGCTGATGGTCAAATCGTTATTGCTGACATCGGGCACTTTGAAAGTGAGCAGTTTACCACCCAAATGCTCTGGGAGATATTGACAAATAAATTTAGTAGCTTTGCAGCCCATTATACGAAAGTGAACACTAATCCTGTTAACTATCTTATACAATCATAAGATTTTACCAAAAAGAAGGCTATGGCAAAAAAGAACGTGGTATCGTCAACTGTAGAAGAAAAACTGAGGGATCTGTTTGCATTGCAAACTATAGATTCTAAAATAGATAAGATTAAGATTCTCAAAGGTGCACTGCCAATAGAAGTAAGTGACCTAGAGGATGAAATCGTCGGATTCAACACGAGAATAGAGAAACTCAATTCTCAAATAGCAGATATAGACGACAGAATATCCAAGCACAACGAAAATATCAATACTGCTACCACTCTGAGCGAGAGATACAACAAGCAGCTGGATGATGTAAAAAATAACAGAGAGTATGAAGCCTTACAGAAAGAAATAGAACTCCAAGGGCTGGAGGTGCAGCTGTCTGAAAAAAGAATCAGAGAAGCCAATGCTGAAAAGGAAAAAAAATCAGAAACACTGGCCAGCACAAATGAGAGGCTAGAAGTAAAGCAAAATGACCTGACTAAGAAGAAAGAAGAGCTGGAAAAGATTATAGAAAAAACTGAGAAAGAGGAAAAGACACTTCAGAATAAGTCAGAAAAAAGCAGAGGAAAGATAGAAGCAAGATTACTGAAAGCTTACGATAAGGCTAGAGCAGCTTATAGGAATGGGCTTGCAGTAGTCACCTATCGGAGAGGATCTTGTGGAGGATGTTTCAATAGAATCCCACCTCAGTTACAGATAGAAATAGGAATGAGAAAAGAAATCCTAGCTTGTGAGCACTGTGGAAGAGTACTGGTAGACCACGAAATTGCTGGTATAGAAGAAGAGGTAGCAGCTAAGTAATCAAGCCATAACAACCAAAGACACAAATTTCTAAGCTCAGGATGTTCCTGGGCTTTTTTCATGCCTGATTATGTGGGTTGCAAGGCCCAAGAGCATCAGCATATAATAGCGCATCTCATAGGGACTTATCCTAACTTTGGCATACAATGAGTACGAAAAGTGGATTTGAGCTTAGGTAGACTACTTATATGCATGATGCTTTGCTGGGGAACCCTGTTATCAGCCCAAGACTATACTTTCGAGTATACTGAAGAAGGTATAGCTATCTACGAAGATATCATAGCACTAAAATTGGAACAGGCTGACCTAAAGCTAGAGGCTCGAATGGGTGCCGAACCACGAAATCTCTCCTATTTACATTTGCAAAGCTATCTTGATTTCTTTGCTCTCTTTATCTCCGAAGACCAAGACTATCTCCGCAAGGCGCAGGTGAGAAAATCCGCCATCATATCGGAATTAAAGAAATTGCCAAATAGTAATCCGTACAAGAAGTTTGCGATAGCGGAAGTGCAATTGCACTCTGCCATAAATAGATCAAAGTTTGGTCAGGTACTGAAGTCTGCTAGAGAATTACTTGCCGCCTACAATAATCTCAAAGAAAATGAAAAGGCGCATCCAGATTTCATCCTGAATAAGAAAAGCCTAAGCGTTATCCATTCTCTGGCAGAAACGGTTTCTATTCCAGGAATAATAAAGAAGCTCTTTGGCATCAAAGGCAGCCTTGCTCAAGGACTGGATGAAATAGAGAATCTCATCAGCTATTCACACAAAAATGATAAGAGCTTATTTAAAGAAGAGCTGGATGCAATTTATCTGTACATACTCCTTTATCAGGCCAATGATTCTAAAAAAGCAATGGCATATCTGGATAAAAGTAGATTGAAACCTAGGGAAAGTTTGTTGGCTACATTCATGATTGCCAAAATATACCAAAAGCTCGGTATGAATGACCTAGCATTGACAACCCTAGAAAACAAACCTCAAGGTGCTGGCTATTCCGAATTTCTGTATCTAGATCTAATGGAAGGTATCTGTAAGCTCCGTAAGTTGGATACTGGCTGCACCTGGCATATTCATAAATATCTAGACCGATTCCACGGCAGACATTATATCAAGGAGGGTTATCAAAAGCTGGCCTGGGCAAAATTGGTCTTTGATGAAGATGTTATAGCCTATAAGAGCTACATAGGTAAGACTAGTGAAGGTGAAGAAGCACTGGTAGATGGAGATAAACAAGCTGTCAGAGAAAGTAAAACACATGATATCCCCAGCCCAGAATTGCTGACTGCTCGACTACTTTCAGATGGTGGCTATCATGGAAAAGCCTATACTTATCTGGTTCAGAAAGCTTACAAGTTTACAGGTATGGACAGATATGCACTGGAGTTCAATTACAGGATGGGTAGAATATGTCAAGCACTGAAAAACTATCCAGATGCTATAGAGTACTATAAGCAAACTATAGAGGATGGCATCAAAGACGACTCATATTTCGCCTGTAATGCGGCTCTACAATTGGGTATCATCTTCGAGGAACTGGCAGAATATGGGAAAGCACGAAGTAATTATGACAGTTGCCTGGATATGAATCCCTCAGATTATAAGTACAGCTTACATCAAAAAGCGAAGACAGGCCTGTCCAGGCTTCAGTATAATAAGGAAATACAGCGCAATGCAGCTGCAGACTACTAAAGTCGTTAGATGATAGGTCCCCGAACTTTTTCGAGGACCGTATCATTAACACCCTTAATATTGAGAATAAAATTTTCTGTTTTCAATCCTCACAAAGTTTATTTACATAAGTAGAAAAATCAATGAAATTCAGCTATATCTAAGGAAATGACAGCTGATGGCATAGATGAAGAAAAGGATAAGAGGACTAAGGGTAGTTATATGATAAATTATCCTAATGAGAAATTCTTATTGAATTTACTAGGCAAAATATTGCACAACTATAATAATCAAATTACTTTTGCCTTCGCTTTTAACAAAATGCTTCTTTAGCTCAGCTGGTTAGAGCATCTGACT
>CAZKXO010000321.1:0-4298 GCA_964556525.1 uncultured Saprospiraceae bacterium | reverse complement strand
CACCGACTATGTCACTATGGATGGTATAAGCAAGGGTCAGGCCCTCGAGACTAAATAGTTCCAAAGTCGATTGGCTCTTTGACGTATGCATTAGAAACGAGAGAAGTAGCAATAGGAAAAGTCGTCTATACATTGGGGAGATTTTTATTAACTAACGTTGGGTTGTATCAAAATGTGACTCGCTAATTTCAGAAAGATAGAATGATTGACTCCGATTTTCATTAGCATAAGCGTTATGCTTTCAGTAAGTTGCCATTTAATTTCGATCTTATTTCCGGAAATATTTTTTTTGCAAATGTGTCACTTCTGTAGTTTGCGCCCTAAGTGCCTACTTGAGCTAATCTGCTAATCTCTGTGGTGTATCCAATAGAAAACCTGTTTTTTCAAATCACCACAAACTTCTCAGTATAAATAGTTTTGTCATTGTTATGCAGACTCACCCAATAAATACCTGCGGACAATTGTGAAGTATTTATTTTTAGACTGTTGACGTCCTTGTCTAAAATTTTGGAGACCATTGTTTCTCCGAGGCCGTTATATATGTTCAATACACCGTTGACATGTATTTTGAAAAACTCAATGTTAAGTTCTTGGCTGGTTTCTATGGGATTTGGAAAGGCAAATAATTTAGATTCAGTTGTAATACTTTGTAAGGTAGGTGTAAAGTTTCCAGTGCAGTGACAGTATTCGTTGTATCGGTCATTAATAGTGTATGGATTGCCGTCATCACATGATTCAGTAATGCGATCATTGGTGCAGTCATCATCGGGTTGGGTATAACAAGGGATACCGGCCAGCTTATCAGTAATCACTTTCATGAATTCTGTAGGTCTGAACTCAGTTGCTAATGGCTCCTTGCTCCAGTGAGGTTCTGTCATATTCATACTGCCACCATCACCATTCCATGCCCAACCAAATAAAGGCCAGTTATTGGCATAGCATTCATCTATGATTGTACACCAGTCTGCACCTCCTGTCGCAGTGTCACAAAATTCTCCGACCATACAGTCTGCCCCAGTTGCGTCCAGATAGGCAAGGTCTTCATGAGAGAGCCATCTTTTCTGTTCTATATTAAATGCACTTGTATATACGTGTATGGAGTAGGTAAAATCTTGTTCTTCAAACAAAGGATAAGCGTCTGCAGCAATTTTTGTTGCTTGACCCCAGCCGGGCACATCTACTATTAACTTTCCTTTGTAGAATGACCTGATTCTCTCTATAGCTTCATTATATGCGCCAGCATAGTCTTCAGGACTGATGTCGTGACTACCCCATTCATTTATGATATTAATAATGATGGGACCTGAGCTGGACAACATTGTATAATAATCTTCCCACCAATTCACTGCATCCATAAGATCGTCTCTACTGTCAGAACCTAGTTTTTGAGAGTCGTGATATGTTGCTATAACCTGATAGCCATGTTCATGAGCTTCTTTTATCCATTGTCTAGCTTGCTGTACACGATAGGGTTCTATTTCTATTCTTAGAGCCTGTATTTCTGGGTAGGACTTCATAAGTTCCCAGCCTATATTGACCCTTCCATTGTTGTAATAAGAGGCTTGGATGTTTACACCATTATTGATTTTAATAGCTTGGCCATTAAGAAAGCTACAGAAAAGAATGATATAACTTAAAGCCAGCGGCCTTAAAAGTTGGTGCAAATTATATTGGTTTCTAAACCTCAATAGAAATTTAAAATTTGGTACAACAATCTAAACTTACAATATTATAACTAATGTAGCAGAAAATGGTTGAGGTAGAGTTGCTTTTTGGTCCAAAATGCTCAGAATACGACACCTAAATCTTCGTTTTGTGGGTTGTTAATGATGGAAGCATATGAAAAGAAGAGTTTAAGAACTATCCTTTGATGATTATTGGGCAAAAATCTAAGGCGGAAATGATGTAACTTCAATTGGGGTCTCCTGCATTAATAATTATAATTGGATCGGGCATATAGGGAGTGCTGAAGAAGGAGGTATTCCCTGTTCATCTTGTTAGTTCCTGTTATATTTTTGGAAACTCAGTCAGGGAACTTGTTCTTTATCAGTCGTTCTATCTTCAGTTTCAGACAGGCTTGTTATAATTCCAAGGAGCTATGTCTTCCTCTAACACTTTCTAGATTCCTGCCATTTAAGATATGGCAAGCACAACGGTTCTATTATTCCTTGACAAATTTTCTAAGTACGGTTTCGCGATCATTATAGATTTTCAATAAGTAAATTCCGCTGGCTAAGTTGGATATATCAATAGTTGTATCAGTTAATTCCCTTCTAGACTCTATTAGTTCCCCAGAAATAGAAAGTAGGTTATAATGGCTAAATGTTGCTTCGGAAACAAAGGAGATAAAATCAGAAACTGGATTAGGGTAGAGTACTAGGGTAGGTCTATCTACGTTTTTTGTTTTTGTGACCTTAGTTGACTCTCCAAAAACATTATCGAAATAGATGACATTGTCTTGTTGTCTTGTACTGAAATCGGGGAAGATCACAATTTGGTCATAAGGATTGCCTAAGTGGTCAGAAAAATCGAACTCCAGTTGCTCCCATTGATTTGTTAGGGTATTGGGAATTTTTATCTCACCTAGAGAATAGTTGTCAGCTCTAACCAACTTAATACCCACATCACTGATTACAGATTTCCAAACCATAATTCTTATTGTAGAATTATCTGGAGTTATAGTAAAATCGCCTATATCTGCACCATGTGATGTTTCGCAACCAGCAAAGGGTTGTCCTGCCTGGAGCGCAGTAAATTTTGCGACCTTACTAGAAGTATTTATACCGCTAGAATCTGGGTTGGTGACAATTTCAAGTTCTGGATTGGTTAGGTTCTCGAATGTTCTCCAATTCCAATCTGTGCCATGCCCAGTGGTTTCGAAATCTATAGGAGCATTTTGTGCAATACTAAGACTTGTGAGAATTATACAGAGTGCAAGGGTAGATATAGATTTTTTCATTAGTTGAACTTTTCTAAATGTATGGCTTTTGTAGCAAAGCTATCTTTTTTTCATAGACAACAATCTATAGCTGAGGATTAAAAGGAAGTGCTATTCCAACTCATGATCCTTCCGATGCGCCTTGTAGCGACCCTTCCCAAATTTAGTACCATTAAACTGAGTCGTTAGTTTAAGACGGGCCTGTTCTTCTTCTGGGAGCTGAATAAAGTCCTGGCATTTTGTGGAGCAGGTGCCTTCGTTTTTTGCTCGACATTCTGGACACTGGATAAAGAGGATATGGCAAGCATCATTAGCACAATTGGTGTGGTCGTCGGAAGGCTGCCCACATTGGTGGCAGTTAGAAATGGTATCTTTTGAAATCTTTTCTCCCAGCCGCTCATCGAAGACAAAGTTCTTTCCGATAAACTTATTCTCTAGACCTTGGTCCTTAGCTTGTCTGGCATACTCGATAATACCACCTTCCAGCTGATGTACTTTCTCAAAGCCCTTGTGCTTAAAGTAGGCACTGGCTTTTTCGCAGCGGATGCCTCCAGTGCAGTACATGATAATGTTTTTTTCCTTGTGTTCTTGTAAGAGGTCTTCCACGATAGGTAGGGATTCCCGGAAAGTCTCTACATCAGGCTTTATCGCACCACGGAAGTGGCCGACCTCACTTTCATAGTGATTGCGCATATCTACTATTACAGTGTCTTCTTGGTCTGCAAGCTTATTGAATTCAGTGGCGCTGAGATGGATACCTTTATCTGTTACATCAAAGCTCTCATCATCCAAGCCATCTGCAACGATCTTTTCTCTGACTTTTATTTTTAGTTTGTAGAAAGACTTGCCATCATCTTCTATGGCTTTATTGAGTCTGAGGTCATTGAGTATAGGAATGGCCTGCATGAGTTGTACAAAGCTGTCCCACTGATCTTGGAGTACAGAGATTTGAGCATTTACCCCTTCGTACGAAACATAAATTCTTCCAAAGACCTCCAGCTCATCATACTGCACAAAGAGCTTATCCCTAAAGGACTGAGGATCAGAAATCTGTGCATACTGATAGAAAGAAAGGGTGATCCTGGGCCTTGTATCTTCTTGTATTCTCTGTTTAAGAACTTCCTTGTCTATATTATTATGTAGTCTCATTATTGCGGCTGTGAGTATATCGCAAGGCCAGTCTATATCAGAGAGACCATAGGAGAAGAATCCGATGGTAGGTGCTGATTTTCGCCCGCTTTTGCAATAAACGTGAGTCAATCTGCTACAAAAATAAGATATATGAAGCTTAAGGGTGCGGATAGTGATAAAGAAACACATTGTGAGCAAATTCTCATAAAATTCTGAAAGTCAATTAGTT
>CAZKXO010000320.1:0-4303 GCA_964556525.1 uncultured Saprospiraceae bacterium | reverse complement strand
ATAAGCACTAATCTTAATATATAAATAACAGATTATAAATTAATAAACTAATTTTGTCTTGAATATTCTTCAATATTATAAGGTCTGACTACAATTATGGTAGATTCCGTTTTAGGTGATATCAAAAATACTTTCCGCAGTGGCAATATGATCTCCAAGATTATATTGATAAATGTGGGTGCCTTTGTGGTTCTGAATTTGCTCAATGTATTCGATTTCCAAAATGGTGAAGACAGTTTCTTTGCCACAATAAGGGATGCCTTATCCTTACCTTCTAGTTTTAGCAGCTTTATGAAGCAGCCGTGGAGCATGTTCACCCATATGTTTTTACACATTGGATTCTGGCATATCTTATGGAATATGTTGATTTTCTATTGGTTTGGTCGTATAGTTGGGGATTTTTTAGGAGATGACAGAATCTTGCCTCTGTATATAATGAGTGGTCTCTTGGGAGGACTAGTCTATATGATTCATGATCTTTATTTGCCTGGAGGTACCGGTGGTTCAGCTTTGGCTATGGGTGCTTCAGCAGCTGTTATGGCGATGGTATGGACAGCTGCGATGCTCTCACCTGATTACATCATGCATCTGTTGCTCCTTGGACGAGTCAAACTCAAATACATTGCCCTAGCCCTACTTTTTATGGATCTTGTAGGATCTGTTGGTAATATAAATCAGGGTGGGCATTTTGCCCATATTGGAGGTGCCGTCTTCGGGATGATATATGTATACCTCCTTAGAAGTGGCACGGACCTTGTCGGCCCTTTTGTAGGACTGAGCCAGCGAAAATCTGAACTCAAGCCCAAAGCAAAATCTATCAAGAAAACATCAAGAAATAAATTTAAAGTCATTCACAATTCGGCCAAAACGGATGCTGAGAAGGAAAGTTCTGGCAGTTTCAATCAGCAGGAAGAGCTAGACAGAATCTTAGACAAGATAAATGTCAAAGGCTATGACAAGCTCACTTCCGAAGAGAGAGACTTTCTATATAGAGCTAGCAAAAAGAAGTAAGTGAGTAAGCTCTTTTATGGGATAAATATCGTTGCTGTCATGGCTTTGCTTTTTGCTTACTTATCACCCTTTATAAGTCCAGCTAACTCTTGGTTCTTTTCCTTTTTTGGTCTTGGTTATTCTTTTCTTTTTTTGATCAATGCGGCTTTCTTTTTTTTCTGGTTGGTATTTAAACCCAAGTATGCAGTCCTATCTGGGCTCTTTCTGCTATTAGGCATAGGGCCAATAAAGAAAATGATAGGATTTGCTGGTGAAGGAACTACGACCAAAGGACTAGAAATCATGACCTATAATATCGGTAAGACCAGAATAGATTTTCATTTTAAAAATCGACAACAAAAGATAGATAGATTTAAAAGATTTATTGCTCAAGAAAAGCCTGATGTCATTTGTATCCAGGAACGACTACCTCGCCACCTTAAGTATTACGAAGAAATCTTTGTAGGCTACCATTTGCATCCCGATTCTGATATCGGCACTGCTATCTATTCCAAGCATCCTATCGTTAATGCTGGCAACATTGCCTTTAACACCAAGTCGCATAATGCTACCTGGGCAGATATAAAAGTAAAGGATCATACCTTTAGAATCTATTCCATGCACCTAAGCTCCAACAGGGTGCCTAATCTTACTGACAACGTCAAAGAGATCTGGGACGAATCCAAATACATCATCAATAAGTACAACGAACATGCAATCCTCCGCGTGAAGCAACTGGAAGAAGTACTTGCTCATGCAGACACCAGCCCACATCCTGTAATTATCAATGGAGATTTCAATGATGTTCCTCAGTCGTATGTATACAGGATGATAGGTCAGAAGTACCAAGATGCTTTTGTAGAAAAAGGCAGTGGCATAGGCCAGACCTTTGACTCTAGATTTATAGGCTTAAGGATAGATTATACCTTTGCAAGCAATGCGGTAGAAATTCTAGATCACGAAATCCTCAAAACAACGATATCAGATCACTTTCCAGTAGTTACAACTGTAGCTACTACACCTAGAACACCATAACCAACGAATAATTATTTTTGCAGTCTATGAGTAATATGAAATCCAAGGAATTATATCTCCAAAACAGCCTTACAAAAAACAAAGAAGTGTTCAAGCCTCTCAACGACGGCTTTGTGGGTATGTATGTATGTGGGCCTACAGTATATAGTGATGTCCACTTGGGGAATGTAAGAACCTTTATCAGCTTCGATATCATGTATCGATTTTTGCTATTTCTAGGCTACAAGGTCAGATATGTCAGAAACATCACCGATGTAGGGCATCTGCTGGATGATGGGGAAGACAGAATCTCTAAAGGAGCTAGGGCCGACAAACTGGAACCGATGGAAGTGGTGCAGAAATACACCAATGGTTTTCACAAGATGATGGACATCTTCAACACTAAAAAGCCAAGTATAGAGCCTCGTGCTACTCAGCATATCGTAGAGCAAATAGAGATGGTGCAGCAAATCATAAATAATGGGTATGCTTATGAGGCCAATGGTTCTGTGTACTTCGATACCATAAAATTTCATAAAGAGAAAAAGTGCTATGGAAAGTTATCTGGAAGAGTCATAGATGAGTTGCTCGTAGAAACCAGGGACAATCTGAAGAATCAAAGTGAAAAGAAACATCCTTCTGACTTTGCTATCTGGATGAAAGCCGCTCCAGATCATCTTATGAAGTGGAATTCTCCATGGTCGGTAGGTTTTCCTGGCTGGCATCTGGAATGCTCTGTCATGAGTACCAAGTACCTAGGAGAAACCTTCGATATCCATGGTGGTGGAAATGACCTGAAATTCCCACATCACGAAAACGAAGTCGCTCAAAATGTAGGGGCATGTAATTGTCAGCCGGCCAATTACTGGCTACATACCAATATGTTGCTCATGAATGGCCGTAAGATGTCTAAGAGTGATGGCAACACAATTACGCCACAACAGCTATTTACAGGAGACAGTCCGCATATTACCAAGGCTTACTCTCCTATGGTTATCAAATTCTTTATGCTGCAATCTCATTACAGCTCTACCAATGACCTTACTAACGAAGGTCTCTTGGCAGCCGAAAAAGGATATAACAGACTGATGGAAGCACAAAAGACGCTGACTAATCTATCGACCAAGGGCTCTGACAACAGCTTGGACGAAGAGATAACTAACTCCTTGGAGAAGTTCGTCACAGAAATGTGTGATGATTTCAATACACCCAGAGCTATAGCTCAGCTCTTTGAACTCGTCACAAAAATCAACAGTCTGAAAGAAGGCCATCTGGATATAAATAAAGTATCTAATGAGACTCTAGTTAGATTGCAAACGGACTTTCCTCTATACGTTTCTGAAGTCTTAGGTCTTTCTTCTGAAGCTGCTGGAGGAAACAACAAGGCTATGGACAAAGTGATGGAGCTTGTACTAGAACTGAGGCAAGACGCAAGAGCTAACAAAAACTGGGGAGTTTCTGACAAAATCAGAGATGCTCTAGCAGAAGCAAATATCACTGTGAAAGATGGCAAAGAAGGCTCTACATGGACTATGAATTAGAAATACGTTTCTTCACATTTTCTTAATTCGTCGGATGATTTGAACATCTGACTTCTAGATACGACAATCACTATGGCTGAGCTATGCCATTACAAAGATTATCTCATTCACTCAAATTGAGCATATTATATACAAGTAAGGGAGTAAGAATAAATCTTCAGATAGCTATTAATAATCCTCAGCACAATTGTAAGCTATTTGTCACTTTAAGTCCCTTGTTCGTATTCATGTAGGGCTGTTGTAGTGCTATGGTCTACATGCTGTAGAGGGTTGACCCAAAGGAAGAACTTCTATTCTATTGTCCTATAGGCGTAACACTTAATGACATGCAAAATATAATCACAACTTTAATAATCATTACGATCACTTTCACTTCTATGTTAGGTAATACTAATCCAGAAGTATTAATTTCTAATGAAGCAGTAAAAGTTGTAACTGTAGGTCATCTAGAAATTTTTGCAGCATCTAAGTATGTAGTAGAAACGGAAACTTTAGTTTTCGATACGAATGAAAATATAGCTACAGTACAGATTTTCGATCAGGATGGCAATATGATGTTTATGTTACCAGTATTATCAGACAACATACAGATTAAGAAAAACCTTTTTGAACAAGGAAAGTACAGATTAGGATTTATCTTGGAAGGAGAGCAGAAAATACATCTTACCGATGTACTTGTAAAGTAAAAAAAATATAATAAGAGAGAATTAGTCATCTCTCTTTAAAGGTATAGAATATTTTAAGGAAGGCGAGATTAG
>CAZKXO010000319.1:0-4316 GCA_964556525.1 uncultured Saprospiraceae bacterium | reverse complement strand
CGAAAGTGCTGTTGAAATTCAGCTAGTAAGCTGTACCTCTGGTGGCAACATCTATAGTTTTACAAATCGTACTAATGCAAATGCAAGTTGGACTATAGTAGATGGTAATAATGTAATAAACCTAACTGGAGACTTTGTGTCTACTACGGTACAGGGAGAAACAATTACAGTTACTACAACTTTTGACAACTCTTGTTACGACCCTATTACACAAACGATCAATGAGTCTACATTCTTGCAACCTGATTTTGATGTGGAACTAGTGTCTTGTTCGCCAGGAGGCACAGTAGTCAACTTTGTAAACCCAACAGGGGCAGTAGCAAACTGGACAATAATAGATGGAGCTTCTACTTCGACACAAGTAGGACATACGGTTTCTACCACAATCACCAGCGGTACAGTATCTGTTACGATGGATTTGAGCAATGGTTGTTTCGGACCATTTACTCAATCTTTCAATGTTTCTGATATAGTTCCTTCCGTAGCAATAGTAGACAATCTTGGTCCTGACTGTATAGATCCTAATGGCGTATCAGTGACCTTGTCACCTCAAATTTCTGGCCTCCAAGTGGGCACTGCGACTTATGATTGGACTTATTCTGTCGCTGGCGGTGCTCAGCAAAATTCTTCTGACGAATCTATTGCTATCACTTTGCTTCCAGGACAAGAGATTCAGGCTACTTTGACAATCAGATATCCCAATGGATGTTCTGCTACTTCTTCAACTACTTTAGTTGGAAATGGGACATTCACCGGTACCATATCAATAGATAATAATCAATCAGTTCCTTGTTTTACGGCCAATGGTGAAACAGTTACCTTCACTGCAAACACAGGAGGTGCGGCTCCAAGTAGTTATTCATGGACTTACAATGTTTCAGGTCAACCGACTCAGACTTCTTCTGATCCATCTATAAATGTTTTAGTATTACCAGGCCAGACAGTTACTGCTACTGTAACTGTAACTTTTCCTGATGGCTGTACTGCGAGCACCTCAACTACTTTTTCTGCCAATGGTAATCCAGATTTGGATATAGATATAACAGAAGATTGTAGCGATCCAGATCAGACAGTAATTACCTTAACTGATAGAACAGATGCAGGAGGCTTCGTTATATCGAGTCAAAGCTGGGAAGTAAACGGAATTACCACTACTGGGTCTACTGTAGATGTAATTGTAATTGATAATCCAGTTACTGTTAACTATTCAGTATTGTATACTAATGGTTGTAGTGCAAGCTTTTCTCAGACTTTAGATCCTGCTGATTATACACCTACTTTAGATTACAATGTAGAAGCAGTAGAATGTCGAGAAGATATGATACTATTCAGATTTACATTTAATGGATTTGTACCTGAATGCATTGATATCGAAAGTATTGTATGGACAATCAATGGAATGACCTTCACTGGACCAGTGGTAGAAACCACCTTGCCTGTAAATGAAACCATAGACGTAGGCGTGACAGTTACATATACAAATGGGCTTGTCCTTGTTCTAGATCAATCAGATCTCACATCCATAGATACTGGAGACTTCATCAATAATGTCACTGTAGATATTACCAATAATATTCCTGGTTCTTGTACAGATAGTCTTGATTTGGAAGTGACAAATCCAGTCCTAGGTGGAATCTATGTATGGTCAACGGATGAAAATTTCGACAATGTAATAGGTACTGGAACGACCTTCATGGGTGCCAATGTAGATATGTTTGATGGTACTGTATTTATAAGTCTGGTGGATGCAGCCAACTGTACTTTCGGGATGGGAGAAATTACTCCTCAGATGAATAACGTATCAATCAGCATTGATATGCCCGTAATGGTTTGTCCTGGAGATACTTTTAATTTTGCTGGTATCATGAGCCTTGATCCAAACCAGGAAATCACCTTCTTATGGAAAGATGAAAACGGAGTAGTCGTTTCAGGCAATGATACGATCGATCCAGTTATAGGTGTACCACAAGATCAATCAGATGATTTTAGCTTAGTACTATGTACTGAAAACCAGTTTGGATGTACGAGTTCTGATACTATAGACTTTACAATTAGCGAGCCAGGCCCAATTAATCCATTTACTTACGCCGCAGACACTTGTGGTTCGCTAACTGTGAACTTCGATTCTCAGAATGATTTTGGTGATGGAAATACCAGATGGGACTTTGGAGATGGTAATAGTTCTTCAGAAGAAAATCCTACCCATACTTACAATATGGAAGGCACATATACGGTCACCCTTGAAAATTCAAATCCTATTTGCGGAGGTGAGCCGATTATGATGGATATTACTATTCCTGATATGCCTACTATTTCTGTAATGGATACCATAAGATTTGGACCGACAGGACCAGCAACGCTTGAGGCGACGACATCTGAACTAGGTGATAGAGTTTCATGGTGTTTGTTAGATGGTACTGAAATTGGAACAGGTAATCCACTGACTTATGAGACAGAGGAAGACACAGTGTTAATTATAGCAAAAGTTCTTGACGAAAATGGATGTGGAGCTCAGGATACAACAGTTCTAATTAGAGAATTTTCTATACCACCAGATGTTATTGTAGCTTCGAGCGAGGACTTGATTTGTGCTGCAGATACTGTTGAACTAACTGTAATGTTTACTGGCAACCCTGACGACTTCACTTTCCAATGGGGACCAGAAGCTTGTATCGTTTCAGGAGGAAACTCTAGCACTGCAATAGGAACAGCTACTGAGTCAAAAACTTTCGAAGTAGTTATGACCCATGTGGCAACAGGCATTGACACAGTTCTACAAGTCAATGTAGATGTTCAAAATCCAGTTGCAGGAATTTTTGCAGACAATGGTCACCCTGACCAGGCAGGACTGCCGCAAGTTTGCTTAGGTAGTGATATCAATTTATCAGCTGATCCAAACGATCCAGAATGCTCTTATACTTGGAGCACAGGAGAGACTGGACCTGAAATCGTCGTATCACCTGAAGTAAATACTTCATACTCTCTTACTTGTGTTACAAGTTTAGGCTGTGAAGCAACAGCCACAACAGACATAGAAGTAGTCCCGCCTCAGTGTAACGAAGATGATGTCTTCATACCCACAGCTTTCTCGCCAAATAATGATGGTGTAAATGACAGGCTACTTGTCAGAAGTAAGTTTATCAGAGAGATGGAATTCTGGGTAGTAAACAGATGGGGACAAGAAGTCTTTAGATCAACCAATCAAGACGATGGATGGGATGGATTACATAATGGGGTAGAACTGGCTCCAGATGTATATGCTTATTGTCTGAGGGTTACATGTGTCAATGATGGAGAATACACTACTTCTGGAAATGTTTCATTGATGAAGTAGAGTCCAAATAACAAATAAATAAAAAAAGGCTTGAGTGGATTTACTCAAGCCTTTTTCCTTTCTATGCTAAAATGCCATTAAGCATCTTCCTTTTTCTTCAGACTTTCAGTCATTTCTTTAGAAATTGCTCCTTTAACTACTTTGATAAATGTTTTTTGGTCTATTTGCAAATGGATGATTCCATCTTCAACTTTATTTACCCTTCCTATTATACCACTTGTTGTAACGACTTCTTGACCTTTGCTTAACTCATCTGAAAAAGACTCCTGTGCTTTCTGTTTTTTGACACTGGGTCGTAGAAAAAAGAAATATAAGATGGCAAAAATAGCACCCCATAAAAACAAATTCACTGCTCCCATACCTTTAGGCTGGCCTTGTAAATATATCATTGATCTTGAATTTTAAGAATCAAAAATACAGTTCTATTTTAACATAGCTCTATATTTATCACATGCAATTGTTTTCTTTTAAAAGGATATATCTCATAGGATATATGGGCTGTGGCAAGTCTACGATAGGCAAGCAATTGGCAAAACAGTTAGATTATCTATTCCTTGACACAGATGAAGTCATAGAACAGCTAGCTGGAAAAACAGTAATGGACATATTTGCTGATGAAGGTAAAAAGGCCTTCAGGCAGAGAGAACGCATGGTTCTTGGATTCTTGTCAGAGCTAGATAAAGTTGTCATAGCCACTGGTGGTGGTCTTCCTGTCTTTAACAACAATCTTCATGTTTTGCTGAATTCTGGCTTAACTTACTTTTTAGAATGTCCGGCTGAAGTTCTTGCAAAAAGGATAACCAACAGTACCGACAGACCTTTACATGCAAACCATAGCTCTAAAAAGGATCTGATAGAAAAAATAAAACTGAAACTAGATTCTAGGTTGCATATCTACCAGGAAGCCCATTGCATTATATCTGGTAATACAAAACCAGAGCTTATAACAAAGAGAATTATGGCTAGCCTTCAAGGCGAGTAT
>CAZKXO010000318.1:0-4346 GCA_964556525.1 uncultured Saprospiraceae bacterium | reverse complement strand
GACATCAACAATGACGAAGCAATAAATGGATTGGATTTGGTAGAATTAAGAAAGTTGATTCTTGGAATCTACTTAGAGCTACCACAGAATGATAGCTGGAGATTTGTGAATGCAGAACAAGAAATGGATACACAGTATCCTTGGCCATTAAATGAAATCAGAATGATTCTAGGTCTAGATCAAGACAGAATGCAAGAAGATTTCGTAGGTGTAAAAATCGGAGATGTAAACGCAAGTGCAGTTGCAAATTCAGCACAAGGTCTTGTGTCTAATGATTCGTCTGATGCTTTGAACTTTGAGTTTGCAGATGTGAATTATGAAGATAATGATATCGTAGAAATGAAAGTTACTACACAAGATATCAAAGACCTTTCTGGGATGCAGTTTACCATGAATACTGAAGGACTAGAAGTTATAGATGTTACAGCTAACGGTATAGAAGTTTCAGAAGGTAACTATGCAGTTTTATCTGAAGATCAGATGACCTTCTCATGGAATACAGAGACAGCTTACTCTGGAAATGAATTATTTACTATTCATTTTAGAGCAAAGGAGTCAGGAACTTTGAGTGAAAATGTTAGTATTTCATCTGACGTAACACCTGCAGAAGCTTATGCAGGAAATGATCTAAGAATCATCCCCATAACATTAATCGGCCAAGATAATTCTGAACAAGAATTTGCACTTTACCAAAATTCTCCAAATCCATTTAATGGAACAACTGATATTTCTTTTAATCTTCCAGAAACATCTAATGTTACTCTAACAGTAAGTGATGTAGACGGAAAACTTGTATGGAAACATACGGGTGAATATCAGATAGGATTGAATAAGGTGTCCGTGGATGTAGAAGATTTGAGTACTTCTGGCTTGTTCTACTACAAGTTAGAAACAGATACGCATTCGGCAACTATGAAAATGATAGTTCTGAAGTAAGGACTTGATTTAACATAAATGATCAGGGTTGTGGATTTATTCCACAACCCTTTTTTATTGTAGATATCTTGCTTAATAAGAAGGAACTAGTCACCTTTGATGCACATTCGAAATTCTAACTTATGAAGTATTATAGTTTGATTTTTGTAGGAATAATGCTGTTAGCATCATGTAAGTCCTCTAAGAATACCCCCATTTTAGCTAACGATACTCCATACACCTTTGATTTTGCACACTACGAGAAATTATCTACGGTTACAGATCAAGCTGCCATAGAGGGTAAACTGGTGTTTCTGGACGTTTATACAGATTGGTGTATGCCTTGTAAGGTTATGGACAAAGATGTCTTTACTGATAGAAGACTTGGAGAATTCTTCAATGAAAATTTTGTGAGTGCCAAAGTCAATGCTGAAAAAGGCTCAGGCCCTCTTATTGCTGATTTGTATAAAGTACCAGGATTCCCAACCCTACTTTTTTTAGACCAATCTGGAAAAGTATTAGTGCAGAAGTCTGGTCTCGCCTACCAGAGGGAAATGTATGAAATGGCTGAAAAAGCTATAGAATTGGCAAAAGGATAATTCAATTAGTAAAAAAGCTCCCCTAG
This sequence comes from uncultured Saprospiraceae bacterium, assembly GCA_964556525.1. Taxonomy (GTDB): domain Bacteria; phylum Bacteroidota; class Bacteroidia; order Chitinophagales; family Saprospiraceae; genus RFSX01. Next base: position 2,806 of record CAZKXO010000318.1, on the reverse strand, counting down.
ATAATTCCAAGAGAGCTTAATTGTTTTATGATTTCTTGATAGACTTGTCTTCTAATTTATGGCTTAATCACATCTTTAAGCTTAGCAAAATCACCAGCTTTAACATATACCATTTTGGTTTGGTCTATATGTTTTTTCATTGCTGCATTCACATCTTCTAAGGTTAGGGTGCTTATTTTCTCTTCAAGTTCTTTTTCCCAAGTCATGCTTCTGTCTAGTCTTAAGTGGGATGTTAATTTCCCCGTCAAGGCTCTGTCTTGAGAACGACTCACATTTTGTGACTGTAGCCATCCATTTCGAGCCGCATTAAGTTCTTCTTGTGTAAAGCCTTCAGTTACCATCTTGTCTATTTCTTCCTTAAAAGCTGCTTGAACTTTCGCACTATTTTCTGGAGCAGAAATAGCATATGCGCCAAAGCTTCCACTGTCATCCTCTGAAGAACCATTAAACCAAGATCCTACACCGTAAGAAAGTCCTTCTTCCTGACGTATCCTGGTAGCCAATCTAGAATTCAAGAATCCTCCTCCTAAGATGTAATTTCCTATTACCATTGCTGCATAATCTTCATGACTATCATTAACTTTAACTGGCATGCCAGCAAAAAACATTGCATTTGATTTGTCCGGTGTTTCGATTATTTCATCAGTAGGAGTTATTGCTAGATAAGGATTAGCAATTCTTTCATATGGTTTAGTGCTTTCCCATGCTGCATATTGTGCCTCTACCTTTTCTAAGATCGCAGTCTCATCAAAATCTCCCACTACTGTTATAGTAGTTTCGCTGCCTCCATAGAATTCTTTATGGAAATTCTTTACATCTTCCAGGCTTACTTTTTTGACATCCTCTATTTCTTCCTCCAACGTCATCTCATACCTGATATCACTTTTAGGATAAGGACTAAGTAATCTGCCAAAAGCATTGCTTGCTCTTCCTTGCGGATCTGATAACGACTCTTCCATAAACGCCAAATTTTCTTCCTTTAGTTTAGTGAATTCTTGCTCATCGAACTTTGGATTCATTAGCATGTCATTTACCAAGTCTAATACCGCAGGTAGGTTTTTATTTGTAGTTTCTACGCTTACTGTCGTACCGTATATTCCTCCAAATACTCTTACACGTGCCTTAAGCGCATCTAGTTTGTCTTGTATCTCTAGTCTGTTCATAGAAGTTGTGCCTTTGTCTAGCATCTGTGAGGTGAAGGATGCAGCACTATTTTTGCCATATAGTGATTTCGGTGTTCCATAACGGATTCTTATGTTAGCTAGAACAGCATCTCCTCTATTTTCTTTACTTAACATAGCGTATTCGAGACCGTTACCCATGGCACCTTTGTTGGTTCTGGAATCAATATTGTCTGGAGAAGGATCGAACTCCTCACCTGCGCTGATTTCTTTTTTTCCTTTGTAATTAGCAACTAAAGCTTTTACGTTAGGTGGATCTGGAATTTCTGCTCTTTGTGGATCATTGTCTGGAAGGAACAAACCAATAGTCCTGTTGGAAGGAATGAAATATTTCTTTGCAACAGAAACAACATCATCTTTAGTAATTTGCTCTACTCGATCCCTAAATAAAAAGAATAATCTCCAGTCTCCAGCGGCTATGGATTCACTCAGTCTGAGACCTACTCTATCTGAAGCATTATATGCTAGTTCCCAATTTTTAAGTATACGTGATTTAGCTCGATCTACCTCTTCTTGTGTTGGAGGATTAGTAACGAGCTCATCTAGAGTAGCCATCATTTGTGTCTTTGCAGCCTCTAGGTCATTTTCTTTTCTTACGTCTGCATTCAAGTAAATAAATCCACCTTCTTTTAGGCCAGGTGCAAAACCCCACTCAGAAGAAGCCAGTTTTGTTTCTACCAATGACTTATACAGTCGTCCACTTGGTTCGCCTGTAAGTAATTCTTCTATTACTGAAACTGCAGCATATTCCCCATGAGAACCTGGTGGTGTATGATATACCATTGCAACAGATTGCACATCACCTACTCTTTTCAGGGTTACTAATTTCTCTCCATCCTGGGTAGGTTCTTTTGTATAAGTAGGGATGAGTTCTCTTTCAGGTCTTGGAATGTTTCCAAAGTATTTTGCAATAAGGCCTAAGGTTTTTTCTATATCTATTTTACCTGCCACAGTTAATATTGCGTTGTCAGGCTGGTAGTATTTTTTGTAAAAAGCTTTTAATCTATCGATAGGAACATTTTCTAAATCTGAACGGGCACCTATAGTTGTCTTACCATAGTTATGCCACTGGAATGCAGAAGACATGACTCTTTTCATAAGAACACTGGATGGATAGTTTTCTCCACTTTCATATTCATTTCTTACTACTGTCATCTCACTGTCCAAATCTTCTTTAGCAATGAATGAATTTATCATTCTATCCGCTTCCATGTCCAGTGCCCAATTGAGGTTTTCATCAGAAGCTGAAAATGTTTCATAGTAATTTGTTCTATCATACCAGGTAGTTCCATTTGGCCTTGCTCCATGTTCTGTAAGTTCCTGTGGGATATCTGGATGATTAGGTGTTCCCTTGAACACCAAATGTTCCAGTAAGTGTGCCATGCCTGTTTCTCCATATCCTTCATGTCTAGAACCTACCATGTAAGTTATATTGACTGTTATAGTAGGTTTTGACTGATCTGGAAAGAGTAGAATTTTTAGTCCATTTTTGAACTCATACTCAGTGATTCCTTCTACACTTGCATTTTTCTTGCAGCCTTCAGGAAGTTTTGCAGATTGTGCGACTAAGCAATTTGCAAATAGGAGTAGGATGAATGTCCAAATAGATATAACGGTGTTTTTCA
>CAZKXO010000317.1:0-4400 GCA_964556525.1 uncultured Saprospiraceae bacterium | reverse complement strand
AACAATAATGTTCCTGAATACCTCAAGGGATTTTCGGTATTAGAATTAGACTTAGGAACATTGATCGCAGGTGCTGCATACAAAGGAGAAATAGAGGATAGATTAAAAAAGATAATTGCTGAAATAAAAATAGAAGAGAATGTTATTCTATTTATTGATGAGATACATGCTTTGTTGGATTCCAAAAGTGGATTTGGTGGAGCAGCAAACCTCCTTAAACCAGAATTAGCAAGAGGGGAGATTACTGTAATTGGAGCTACTACAAGTGAAGAATATCAGAAATTTATAGAAAGTGATGAAGCCTTCAATAGGCGTTTTGATAAGATAATAGTTGAAGAGCCGGATGAAATAGTAGCGAATAAGATGCTAGAAAAAGTTGTACCTAACTATGAAGAGCATCATGAGATAAATATGGAGGAAGGTTCTATAGCAGAAACAGTAACCCTCTGTAAAAGATATCTAAAAGACAGAAGATTACCTGATTCTGCCATAGACCTGATTGACCAAACTATGTCTGCAATAAGATTGATGTATGCTACTACAGAAACGGAAATAGCTACCTTCAAAAAAGAGTTGTCTGAGCTTGCTTCAGATGATCATTCTGATTATGCTTGGGTTGCAAGAAATATCAAAGAAAAAATCAGTCCTATCCTTATTAATAAACTAGAGGAGGAACTGTCTGTAACAGATGCGTTGCCAGTCGCAGAAGTAAAAAAGGAATTAAACAGTTATCTATCTAAAGTAGAGCAATTGTTTGGCGAATCTGAAAAAGTAGTCTCGAAAGCCGATATTGGAGCTATGGTTTCTCAAAGAACTGGAATCCCAATGGGCAAGCTTCAGAAAGATGAGAAACAAAAATTGTTAGAATTAGAATCCATTTTAAACAAGAGGGTAGTAGGTCAAGATCACACTTTGAAGATAATCGCTGAAGCTGTCCGAGAATCCCGAGCAGGCCTTCTCAAAGCAGGTCAACCTATTGCCTCTTTTTTCTTTATGGGACCTACCGGTACAGGAAAGACAGAACTTGCAAAAGCGTTAGCAGAATTTCTTTTTGATGAAGAAAGTGCTTTAATGCGTTTTGACATGTCAGAATTTAAGGAAGAGCATTCTGTAGCCCTATTATATGGAGCACCTCCAGGTTATGTGGGCTACGAAGAGGGTGGACTATTAGTCAATAAGATTCGACAGAAGCCCTACTCAGTGGTGCTTTTTGATGAGATCGAAAAAGCCCACCATTCCGTGTTTGATTTATTCTTGCAGATACTAGATGAGGGCAAACTAAGTGATAGATTGGGAAAAGAGGGCGACTTTTCTAATGCTATTATTTTATTCACATCCAATATAGGTAGTGACTTTATCATAGAACAATTTAATTCTGGTGAAATACCAGATACTTCAAAGCTTATGGAGAGAATGTCTATGCATTTCCGCCCGGAATTTTTAGCTAGGCTGACAGAATTAGTCCCTTTCTCTCCTATACAAGAATCAGTCCTTGTGTTGATATTTAATATTCAACTTAGGAAGCTAATCAAAATCTTAGATGATAAGGGTATGGAACTCATTGTCAGTCCTGAAGCTGTACAAAAACTGGCGACTGAAGGTTTTGATCAGCGCTACGGGGCTAGACCACTTAAAGGAAAAATAAGACAGTTTATCAGAAGACCGATAGCTAGGATGATTATCGCTGGAGAAGTAAAAGAAGGTCAGAAAATAAACTTGAGCTTAGATAATAATAACGAACTACAATGGAATATTTCTTAATAACAAAATTCAAAAAATATGTTTGACTATGGAGTAGGTGGAAATATCAGAGAGCGAGATCTTTCAGAAGGTTTTGCGGATATACCCATGAATCGAACTTTGTTAGTACAGCGACTGACAAATGACCCACAAGCGGCCCCAACGATAGTAAAAGGTTTAGATACTGTAGATAAAGTATTTGAACATTACAACCCTAATGTGGATGTAGAATTTGAAGATGATGAAGGCAATGTAAATTCGGAAAATCTAAAGTTCAATACTGTAGGAGATTTTGGACCAAAAGGCATTTTGAAGCAATCTAAATATCTGAGTGATATTCAAGATGAGAAAAATGAATTATTCAGATTTATGAAACAAATAAAATCCAACAAAGTACTTAAGAAAATTTTAGAAAACCCTGCGAGCAAAGCTGCATATGTAGCCGAAATGAAAAAAATGCTCAAAGAATTAGACGACGCAAAATAACAAATCATGGCTAAACAAAAAGACGCAGAAAAAGTAGCTCCTGCTAAAGAAGCAGTTGCTAAGGAAGTAGAGGTCAAGAAAGAAGAGCAAGTAAGTCTGGATAAGTTTGGAGGCTTTGCAATGTTAGAAACAACATTAGAAGGTTTGCAGAATATGAATCCAGGAAGAAAAGCAAGACGGACTATTTTTCTGACAGAAGATAGTAAAAAGGATGAAAGGATAGAACTGTCTAAGAGATTAAGTATGTGGACAGAATTACTGGAATCTACTACTGATCTTTCTGAGATGATAAATCAGTGTACAGATAAAGTTTCTAAGAATGAAGTCTTACTTACAAAAAACTTAGGGAAGGCACTAGAAGAAACTCGAGAATTAGAGGTTTCATATCGTGGTCTACAACTGTTCTATAGAAATACAGAAAAAGATAAAGTAAAGAATGTCAGTATAATGAATGCTGACAAAGACCAGATAAGTGATCTTGACAATTCTATCTTTATTGATGCAGCAGCAGAGGAGTTAAAGGCAAATTATGACAGACTGGATCTTAGAGAAAACTATTCTATGGTTGTCGTGCCAGGCTATATGGGTTCTAAGAAAGTAGTAGACAAGTGGGCTCGTATCTCTCATCAAAATAAAGCGATGTTAGTGACAGACTACAGGCATCTAGATTCTGTGGATGATGTAGTAGAACTATTTGAGTCTTCTAACCACTCTGGTGGTGATGGATACTTGTCTAACTGTATGATGTCTTGTAACTACTTAATTGGTAGAGAAAAGAGTGATGAGTTCAGTGAAGAAGATCACGTATTTGTCCCTCCTTCTACTTCTATAGCTGGTCAGATGTATAATACGCTGATGTCACAGATAGCAGCTGGAAAAACTTTTGGTGCTATAAATGAGATCGATGGTGTAACCTTCCCTCTAAAGAAATCAGAGATATCTCATTTAGATAAAATCGGTCTGATTCCTATGGTCAATGAATACGGTAAAGTAATGGCCTTTTCAGGAAAGACTCTATTTAACGGAGACAACATAGGTATGCAGACTTACTCGGTTGTCAGAGTTTTTGATTACATCGGAAAGGTTTTGGTTGATTTCTTGAATAGAAGAGCTTTCGAAAATTGGAACGCTAATACCAAGAGAGATCTTCAGAGGCAGATCGTTGCCTTCTTGGATAAGATCAAAGGTCCTAAAGGTCTCATAGAAAAATGGGAATTGAGAAAGTTAGAACAAGATCCAGTCAATAAAGATAGAGTCAATCTAGATATTCATATCAAACCATATTTTCCTGCCAAAACTTTCTTAGTTCAACTCGAAGGAACAAAAGGCGAAGACATGGAGCAAGTGACTTGGGAGAGCGATTATGTAGAAGTACCATAGAGTTTGTAGTAATTATTAAAAAACCAAATAAATAAATTAAAGATGGCTTATAGAGCAGTTCTAGAAGTAGATGGCAACAAATTTAGAGTAAGACATTGTACTTATTCTTTACACCAAAATATTGATGAAAATGGAAGACCTTCCACTCAAGTAATGGGAGGAACTATTCAGGTAGAGGTAGAATCTTCGGATGATACTGGCTTGATAGATTGGATGATAGATCCCACTGGTAAAAAAAGTGGCAAGCTTGAATTTTCAAAAACAGATGAAGAAGGCGTTCTTAAAACAGTGGAGTTTGAAGATGCCTTTCTGACCTCGTATACAGAAAGCATGGATGCAATTAGTAATGTACCTATGACTGAGAATCTGGTTATTTCATGTAAGAAACTGACATCGAATGGCGTCGTACATGAGAATATCTGGGAGTCTAAGTTGTAAGTAGCTAAAGCAAAATATTCCAATGGCCCTACCAAATTAGTGGTAGGGCTGATTTATCTTATTTATTTACCAATCATAGCTATCCATTTTGTGGAAGGCATAATCATTATAGTTTGGCACTATTTACAACTACAAGTATTTCTATCGCAGGGAAGCCTATTAAGAAGTTTAATAGAATGACTCTTACTGAATATCTAGGAGGAGGAAACAGCTCTTTGCACAGGCACCACAATTTCGAAATACTTGTTCCATTTCAATACCTCGAGCCTGGGAAAGATACTCTGACAACTTCTCAGTCAATGATTGGGAAGGACTTTTTAGTGGAAATCAAAGTAGGAGGTGCGACCAAACATAAG
>CAZKXO010000316.1:0-4408 GCA_964556525.1 uncultured Saprospiraceae bacterium | reverse complement strand
GAGTCTTTTCCAAATTAGTCGTCATAGGCTTGTGGACTATTTGGTCAAATCAAGGTGATTAAGAATTAATTAACTTTGATATAAATGCAATACTCTACACATACTAGATAAGGTGTTTTTAGAATTGTAGACTGATCGGCGCTCCTTATCAACACTTCTTGACCAAAAACAATGTAATTAGTCTTTGAGAAGCTCAGGATTTCCAATCCTGTTAACGGATTTCGAATATACTTTTTGTATGAGATGTATTCTTTTTAATTTTTTTATCTGTATTCTGCCAAGACAAATAATTATGGCAAGCTCTAATGGATCAAACTAACTTATAATGTAAGTACCTAATTAGTAACGTACATTTGTTCATTTTTCACGACTAGGCTCTACTGTATCTATAGCCATTGCACTTTTGATTAGACACAAAATCATAAGTAACAAAATAAGTCTATTTCAACCAGCAAAAATATATTTTTAAGGTAGCTTAAAAATCTTATATTTGCTAAAAACCCTACACTATGGCTACAGTAACAGAGGAAAACTATATCAAGGCCATCTACAAAATCACTGAAAAAAACCAAGGCTCTGCCAATACCAATGCTATTGCAGCCCACCTCGATACCTCAGCAGCCTCAGTCACTGACATGCTAAAAAGGTTGTCAGAAAAAGATTACTTCCACTACGAAAAATACAAAGGCGTCTACCTGACCTCTAAAGGCATACAACTTGCAACTAAACTCGTCCGTAGACACAGGCTATGGGAGGTCTTTCTGGTAGACAAGTTGGGGTTCAGATGGGACGAAGTGCATGATCTGGCTGAAGAACTAGAACATGTAGACTCTGAAGAGCTTATAAAGAAACTGGATAACTTTCTGGGCAATCCAAAATATGACCCTCATGGAGACCCTATTCCTAATTCTGATGGAAAATTCACCATCAGAAATCAAGTGAGTCTTCAGAATCTACTTAAGGAAGAAGAGGGCATAGTCGTAGGTGTGAGAGAAAGCAATAAAGATTTTCTAACCTATCTGAACAGTATAGAAGTCAAGCTAGGAACAAAAATAAAAGTGCTCAATCATATAGAGTTTGACCACTCAAAGAAGGTACTCATAGACGACTCTACAGAACAAGTCCTTTCTCAAAAAGCCAGTACCAATTTATTTGTTAAAAAAACAAATCTCTAAACTCGATGCAGAAATTTCTTACTTCACTAGCACTAGCATTAATATGCTGCAGTTCTATTGCTCAAATAACACAGAATGATAAGAAGACAGTTGTGTCTTCCGCTTCTATGATCTGGGACATGGTTACAAATATTGCTGGTGACAAAGTTGTCAATAAACTTATAGTACCTATCGGAGGTGATCCCCATATATATGAACCATCTCCTTCTGATGCACAAAAGGTGGCAACCGCAGATTTGATTTTTATAAATGGTCTCACCTTTGAAGGATGGGTCGTAAAACTTATAAAGAATTCTGGCACAAAGGGTAAAACAATTACTGTCACAGATGGCCTCACTCCTATCTCGAGTTCTGTCTATGACAATGCATATGACCCACATGCATGGATGGACCTCAGCCTAGCGCAGACCTACATAACAAATATAAAAGATGGCCTTATAGAATTGGATCCAGCAAATAAAGAGTACTACCTGAGCAATTATGAAACTTATGCACAAAAACTCATAGACTTAGACAAATATATTCTCAATAGGGTGCAAGAGATTCCCGAACACAAACGGGTACTTATAACATCCCATGATGCTTTTAGATATTATGGCAAAAGATATGGAATCAGAGTAGAAGGTGTCATAGGCATCTCCACCGAATCTGAGGCACAAACTTCAGACATGATAAGAGTTGTCAAGGCAATTAAAGATTCCGGAGTACCTGCCATCTTTGTAGAAACCACCATCAATCCAAAATTGCTACAGCAAATTGCCAAAGACAATGATGTAGCTATAGGCGGCTCACTCTATGCTGATTCTATTGGAGAAAGAGGCACTGCTGGGGAATCATTTTACGACATGATGAAATCCAATACTGACCTCATCGTAGATGCGCTCACTAAAGACAAAATAAATAGCACGAAGGAAAACGGGACGGATAGTTCCGCTACGCTTCCTTATTTCATCTTAGCTGGCTTTTTACTGCTTGGTCTCTTGTTATTTATTTTCAAAATGAACAAGTAAAACCAAATGCCCAATACACATATAAACGTACGTGGACTCTCGGTCAACTATGGAACAAAGAGAGTGCTTACAAATATTCACCTGGACATACATGCTGGAAATGTCTATGGTGTAATAGGGCCTAATGGTGCAGGCAAGTCAACTTTATTCAAATCTATACTAGGTCTGATAGATTACAATGCTGGCGACATAGAGGTCCTCGGAGACGACATAGATGATGTGAGAAAACAGATTGCCTATGTACCTCAGAAAGACGAAGTAGACTGGCAGTTTCCCGCAACGGTAAGAGACATCGTCTTGATGGGCAGGTATCCTTACAAAAAATTGCTACAAAGACTAGATAAAAATGACCAAGCTATTGCCGATCAAGCCATGGAACAAATCGGCATACTCAATCTTGCAACCAGGCAAATAGGAAAACTATCTGGAGGGCAACAACAAAGAGTATTTATTGCCCGTGCACTGTGTCAGCAGGCAGATATTTTTTTTCTGGACGAACCCTTTGTCGGTGTAGATATTACAACTGAAGAAAGAATAATTTCAATTCTAAAAGAACTTGCCCAACAAGGCAAGACAGTGCTTGTAGTGCATCATGACTTATCTACTGTAGAAGATTACTTCGACAAGGTTATACTGCTAAACCAAAGACTTATTGCGTTTGGCGATACAGAAACAACTTTCAATTCTGATAATATCTCTAAGGCTTACGGACCTCAGCTGACTATACTCCACAAAACTGGAATCAAAAAACAATGGTAGACTAGTGATAAAAGGTCGCTTTAAATTTAAGCTCCCCTTCTAAATTTGCTTCCTTTGAAAGGTACTCTATTTCCAAAACTTCATCATTCCATACTCCATCATAGATCACGAGGTTGTCTCGCAGTTGGTCAAGTTCATATTCTGCATTAAGTACATAGCCGCCTTGGTATAGATGAACAAGGCCAGACCCACAACCTTTTATCAGTGACAAATTAAGGTGATGACAATCTTCAGGGGGAGTAAATGACATCTTTTTGCTTTCACTACAAAGCCAAGAGGAAGAATGAGAAGTCTGACAAGCCATGAGGCAGAACAAGGTAACTACTGAGAAAAATAATTTTATGTTCACTAGAAAGAAATTAAATGGAGAATATAGCTGTCACAAAGTCAAAATACATAAACTATTTTTTCCTGCAGATAAAAAGCAACTAAAATGTAAAGCCTACCGAAAGTGCAAATTGTTGGTTGCTTCTAAAGGCATTATATAAACTAAACCCAAAATTCACATTCCCAACTCTTCTAGCACCATAAAACTTAGTAGATATATTATCCAGCTGACTATTTCCACCATCAACTTTCCATAAGAATCCTATTTGATCAAACGAACCCCCTTTATGTTTATAACCTACACTTGGCCCTATAAACCCAGTTGTAAGTTGTTCATCTAAAGGAACCGAGAAAGAATACAACTGATTAGTCGCAACGCCGAAGTAGAGATTAGGCCACTTACTTACATTTACATATATATTAAACCAAAAATCATTAAAGTATCTCTCATTGAAATATGTACCATTAAACTGCACATCACTACCTAAACCAAGTGTCAATTTTTTGGGCGAATTAGCATTAGAAGTACCGGTCTTAGCATCATATCGATAAGTGCCCAATTTTGGAATTACACCCCTTCTTATTTCTTTTTCTTTTCCTAAGAGAGAAGTAGTGGCACTGCTGACATCCTCTATTAGGCGGTCATCCATTAACTCTTCTATCTCAGAAAACAAGATTACAATTTCATTACCTCCTGATATCAAGGTACAAGTATTACTGTTTTGAATGTAAGTACTATCTGCGCTATTAAGTCTGTAGATTTCTTTGCCGACAACTTCAGCTATTTCGAGCTTAATTCCGTCTATATAGTGTATAGCATAAAAGTCATAATCAGGTAACTTTGATTCATATCTCTGTAGATTCTCTTGGAATTTTAACAGCATTTGACTGATATCATAACTAGAATTATAATCAAGTCCTTCTGAAAAATAAATAGTTACAAAATTATCGGTCCTTGTGAAGACTTCAATGTACTTGGGTAATTCATCTGGTCGCTTTAGAATACTTAGAGTCGTATTATTACTTTTAAAAGCACTTTCTGATTTCGGTTCTTTCACTTGACCATTAGAATAGGTAGAGCAGAAAAAAATGGCGATTAAGATTAATGATAGTTTATTCATAAAGTTACTTTGTTAT
>CAZKXO010000315.1:0-4419 GCA_964556525.1 uncultured Saprospiraceae bacterium | reverse complement strand
AGCGCCTGGCCATTTCTGATCGTTATTTAGCCCATAAAAAATTTTTAAAGTCTGGAAAAATAAAAAAAATTGATCATCAGCAGTTCAACAAATTTTTAGAAAAGTATACAATGGCAAAAAGGAAAACAAGCAAGAAACAAATAGATTTCGAGGCAGAAGATGTAGTAGTAGAAAGAGTAGAAACCATTCAGTCAGGTGGTTCAACGGAAGCTTGGTTTGAGAAAAATAAAAAACTGGTTCTAGGAATAATAGCGGCGCTGATACTTATCATAGGTGCCTATATTGTATATAAGTTCTTTGTCATGGAGCCTAAAATGAAAGCTGCTAAGGCCGCAATTTATAAAGCTGAGCAGCAATTTGAAAGAGATTCATTCGCTTTGGCATTAGAAAATCCAGGTGGAGGGTTTGAAGGATTGTTAGATATAATAGACAATTATAGTGGAACACCAACAGCCAATTTGGCTAAGTTATACGCCGGTATCTCATACCTTAATCTTGGTAGGTATGAAGATGCTATTAGTTACTTAGAAAGCCATAGTCCTTCAGGTGACTACTCCCCTATTATTACAAATGGGAACTTAGGAGATGCCTACTCTGAGCAAGGAGATTTCTCCAAAGCAGAATCATACTATGAGAAAGCAACAACTGCTGGAGAAGATGCATTACTTACTCCATATTATCTCTATAAGCTTGGTCTCCTAGCAAAGCGTAATGGAAATAGCGGCAAAGCACTATCTGCTTTCAAAAAGATAAAGGATAACTACCCTTCTTCAAATGAGGGCGCGAGTATCGATTTACTTATCAAGTCTGTTAGCTAGTACTTGAGTTCTAAAGACCAAAATCTATCAGGACAAGATATTTCCTCTATTCCTTCAGCAGAAGGATATAAAATACATATAGTTGTTTCTGAATGGAACACAGACATTACTACAGCATTGTTAGATGGTGCTGTGGAAACACTAAAAAAACTCAAAGTTACTGTCAATGGTGATTGTGAAGTTGTCTATGTTCCAGGAACTTTCGAACTGCCGCTAGCAGCCAAAACACTGATAAAAGCAAAGCAATCTGATGCCGTCATCTGTCTGGGTTGTGTTATCAAGGGAGAAACAGATCACGATAAGTATATTAACCAATCTGTCGCAATTGCTCTAAATCAATTGGCGGTCATGTCAGATAAACCAATCATATTCGGTGTTCTTACTGTTAATAGTATGCAGCAGGCGCTAGACCGCGCTGGTGGTAAGCATGGTAACAAAGGTGTAGAAGCTGCAGTAACCGCGGTGAAGATGGTACACCTTCAGAAAGGAATATCTGAATCTCCTAAGTCTATAGGATTTTAATCTAAGTTATTTCTGATGCATCAAACAGCAATCGCTGTCCACTCTTCACTTCTGTAAGTTTATTGTTTCTATAAACAATTACTCCATTTCAAATAGTGGATGTTACTTTCCCTTTCATGTCAAATTGTTCCAGAGGTGACCAACCACATTTGTATTCAAGATTAGATTTATCTATCACCCACTTTAAATCTGGATCTACTATAGCTAAGTCAGCATAGTATCCTTCCTCAATATAACCTCTTTCCTTTATTCTAAAGAGCTCTGTTGGAGCATGACACATCTTGTCCACGATAAACTCCTTTGTCAACTCACCTCTGTGATAGAATGACATCATCAGAGCCAGACTGTGTTGGATCAGTGGTAGACCTGATGGAGCTTCTAGATAATGTTTGGCCTTTTCTTCCTTTGTATGAGGCGCATGATCCGTTGCAATGACATCGAAATACCCATCCTTTAGACCCTGTAATAAAGCTTCTCTATCATGTACAGATTTTATAGCTGGATTACATTTTACTTTGTTTCCAAGTATATGATAGTATGCGTCATCAAAGAATAAGTGATGAACACAGATTTCAGCTGTTATTTTCTTTTCTTTTAGTGGGATGTCATTATCGAATAAGCTTATTTCATCAGCAGTACTTATATGTAAGATATGCAGACGGGTGCCATGTTTTCTAGCCAGTTCTATTGCCATGGATGAAGACAGATAACAGCCTTCAGAATTTCTTATAATAGGATGGTAAGTGGCGTCCAACTTGTCGCCGTACTTTTCCCTTGCCTTAGCCAGATTGTTTCTTATAGTTTGTTCGTCCTCACAATGTGTTGCAATGAGTAGTTTTATATTGCTGAATAGTTGTTCCAAGGTATGCCGATTATCCACCAGCATATTCCCAGTGCTACTCCCCATAAAGATTTTGACGCCACAAACATTTGTCGGATCAGTTTTTAAGACTTCTTCCAGGTTGTCATTTGTAGCTCCCATATAAAAGGAATAGTTGACTGTTGCAGTTTGAGCAGCAATGTCATATTTCTCTTGTAATTTTTCCTGAGTAGTACTGGTCGGCTTTGTATTGGGCATTTCCATAAAGCTGGTTACTCCTCCCGCTGCTGCTGCTCTAGATTCGGTAGCGATGTTGGCTTTATGTGTAAGGCCTGGCTCTCTAAAGTGGACTTGATCATCTATAATACCTGGGATTATCCATTGCCCATTTACATCGATGATTTCTGCTTCCGAATCACTAAGATTTGTTCCGATTTTATCTATACGTTTTCCTTTGATGAGAATATCTCCGCTCTTGCTTTGGCCTCTATTAATTATTATTCCGTTCTTAAGAAGGTACTTTTTTTCATTCATAACGTTCTATTTTCCTCCAATTTACGTTCGAAGGTAGGGAAAAATATACCTTTGCAATCAAAGGTGTAGATATCGATAAAAAAGTTAAAATAGGCGTACTTGGTGGAGGCCAGTTAGGACGTATGCTCATACAGGAAGCAACTAAGTTTGATTTGGATATGTGGTTCATGGATAAGGAGTATGACTTTCCAGTCCCTTCGATGTACCCAAACTTTGTAAAGGGTGATTTTAAAAATTATGAGGATGTATTAGCTTTTGGAAAAGCGGTAGATATTATCACCATCGAGATAGAAAACGTGAATACTGAAGCCTTGAAAGCTTTAGAGAGTATGGGTAAGAAAGTCTATCCACAGGCAGCTGTAATCGAAACCATCAAGGACAAAGGATTGCAAAAAATGTTCTATCAGGAAGAAGGTCTACCGACTTCAGAGTTTTTTTTAGTAGAAAATAAGTCAGAGATAGTAACCAAGATAGATTCTGGGAAGCTATCCTTTCCTTTTGTACAAAAGTCCAGATTAGCAGGATATGATGGGAAAGGTGTAGTTACTGTGAGATCTAAGGATGACCTTTCTAAACTATTAGATACAGCTTCTATCATAGAGCAAATGGTGGACATTGATAAAGAGCTAGCAGTCATAATCAGTAGAAATATTCAGGGCGATACAGAATGCTTTCCAATTACAGAAATGGTATTCGAACCCAAAGGCAATTTATTAGACTATTTACTTTGTCCAGCTGAGGTGAATGAAGTGGTTGTTTCCAAGTGTAATAATCTTGCCAATAACATCATTACCAAGCTGGAGATGGTAGGCATACTGGCTGTAGAGTTCTTTTTGGATAAAAAAGGTAATATATTAATCAATGAGGTCGCACCAAGACCACATAATTCTGGTCACCATACAATAGACACTGGAACTTACTCGCAATATAATTTTCACCTACGTTGCTTGCTTGACTGGCCTTTGTTGCCTGTCTCCCAGTCTGGGTATGCGATGATGATTAATATACTTGGTGCTGAAGGACATGTGGGTGAGCCTGAATATACAGGCCTTAATTCGATAATGCAGTTAAGATCTGTATATCCACATATCTATGGTAAGAAGCTCACCAAACCTTTAAGGAAAATGGGACATGTCACCATAGTAGGAGAATCAAAAGAGGAGTTACTGGATAGGATGACTCAAATTAAATCAAGCTTAAAAGTAGAATCATGTCAGAAGTAGGAATTATAATGGGATCAGATTCCGATCTCAATGTCATGCAAAACGCGGCTGATATCCTAAAAGAATTGGGTATTCCTTATGAGATGACAGTAGTCTCTGCTCATAGAACTCCTGACCGTATGTGTAACTATGCAAAAACCGCTGTGGACAAAGGACTTAAGGTCATTATAGCTGGTGCAGGTGGAGCCGCACATTTGCCAGGAATGATAGCTTCTATGACTGACTTGCCTGTTATAGGTGTACCTATCAAATCATCTAACTCAATAGATGGCTGGGATTCTATTCTTTCTATTTTGCAAATGCCTAATGGTGTTCCAGTGGCCACTGTTGCACTTAATGGTGCTAAGAATGCAGGTTTACTTGCAGCAAGAATATTGGGTGCCACTGATGCAAAGATCCATCATAAGCTATCAGAATACAGGGAGAACATGAAAAGTGTTGTCTTAGAAAAAGCCAAACGTGTAGAGGGAAAATAACTTCTAACTGAAACATAAAAAAAGAG
>CAZKXO010000314.1:0-4458 GCA_964556525.1 uncultured Saprospiraceae bacterium | reverse complement strand
CCACTCTTGATAATTGCAGAAGATGTAGATTCTCAAGCTCTTGGAGTACTAGTGGTAAACAGACTCAGAGGAGGACTAAAAGTTATAGCGGTAAAAGCACCTGGATTTGGTGACAGAAGAAAAGCTATGCTAGAAGACATAGCAATCCTAACTGGAGGTACTGTCATCTCTGAAGAGCAAGGTTACAAACTTGAAAATGTAGAACTGGAACACTTAGGTAGTGCTGACAAAATAACTGTAGACAAAGACAATACGACTATTGTAAATGGTGCAGGGAAGCAAGCCAAAATCACTTCGAGAATAAAACAAATCAAGCAACAAATAGAGGTAACTACTTCTGACTACGATAGAGAAAAGCTACAGGAGAGATTGGCTAAGTTATCTGGTGGTGTTGCAGTGCTATATGTAGGAGCTGCTACAGAAGTGGAAATGAAAGAAAAGAAGGACAGAGTAGATGATGCACTCCATGCAACAAGAGCTGCTGTAGAAGAAGGTATCGTTACTGGTGGTGGTGTTGCCCTAGTGAGAGCAATTTCATCGTTAAAGAAAGTAGAGACAGAAAATGAAGATCAGGATATGGGTATCCAGATTGTAAAGAAAGCTCTAGAAGCACCTCTCAGGTCGATTGCAGAGAACGCAGGTGTAGATGGTTCGGTTGTCCTTCAGAATGTAATGAATGGCAAGGGAGATTATGGTTACAATGCCAGAATAGATAAATACCAAGATCTTAAGAAAGCTGGTGTGATCGATCCTACCAAAGTTACAAGAGTAGCTATAGAAAATGCCGGATCTATTGCAGGAATGGTCCTAACTACTGAATGTGTAATCAATGATGTAAAAGAAGATAGTCCAGCACCTATGATGCCTCCTGGAGGTGGAATGGGTGGTATGATGTAAGTCATACCTTAGACTTCAAAAGAAATAAGAGGCTGTCTCATAGGCAGTCTCTTTTTTTATGTCTAAAAACTTTATGAAGACAAATTTTAGTATTCAAGTACTGTAAGTCTTCTGGACTGTATATACCTGCCATCCTTATCCCTTAGACTATATAAGTAAATACCTTTTTCCAAGTTAGGTAGCCTCAGTCGAAAGAGATCCTGCTCTCCATACACTAGTTTTTGTTCCCATACTTTATAACCAATAATATTGTATAGCGTGAAGTCATAAGTACCAGGCTCCAAATCCACAATTCTAATATTCAGCTGACCTAAAGTTGGATTGGGGTAAACGTAAATCTGAGCAGTATTGGGAGAGCAAACAGGTAATCTTACTATAGAATAAGGCATTATAAACTCTAGACGATTATCAGGCTGAAGATGTTCGATTATTCTAGGGACCAAGGTAGTGCCATTATAGTAACTACTGTAAGTAACAACTTTATCCTGCAGATACTCATCTCTACCAGGTAGTTCCGCTAATGCTATGACTTGCCACTCGTCCTCCTTCATCTGTACCTCAGAGATTCTAAAGGTATAGTTGGTCTCTACCTTGTGATAGGTTTCCATATCCAAAAAATCATAATCAACCTTTCCTCTATATGTAGTCTGAAATTCTAATGACACTTTCAGCCGCATTTTCTCATAGCCATAGGACTCGGCCCAAAGATTAAGCAATTCTGGCAATTCTTCTATACTATATTCGAGATAGATATTCTGCGAACCTTCATGATAAAACTTTGTGATATTCTTCTGATTCACCAAGGGGATGCCTCCTATAAACTGAATAAACTTAATATTCGAACCTAGATAAGGATCTATCATCCTAAATCCCTTTATGTACAGTATACCATCTTTCTCAGCATAGACCTCTCCTAGCCCATTCTGATCTTTAATCTCAAAATCTATTCTTGGTGCAGTTGGTTTTAGGACTGCCAACTCGTTCATACAATGAAAATCCAAATCGTAGAAATCAAATTCATCAATCGATTCTAATGGATGGTCCAAAATGATGCTATAGGAATAAAGCGTATCGCTTATTTGAGGCAATATAAGTTGACTATGCAATTTTGCTGACGACATGCAGAGACAACAAGCCCAGATCACCACAGAATAAAAGTTACAATGCCTGTAATGCCACATAGTCATGATATTTTCCTTTAGTAGTAACCAATTCAGTATGCGTTCCAGTTTCCACAATTTTCCCATCTTCCAAAAATAGTATTCGATCACAATGCTTGATCGTAGTAAGTTTATGGGCAATAATAATTGTGGTCCTGCCTTTCATTGCTTGCAAGATAGCGGCACTTACCTTATGTTCTGAAGCAGGGTCTAAGGAAGAGGTAGGTTCATCTAGTATAAGTAATTCAGGATTTTCTAGTACTGCTCTAGCAATGGTCAGCCTCTGTCCTTCTCCTCCACTTAGTTGTTCTCCCCTGTTGCCAATTATTGTTTCTGCTTTCTTCGTAAGTCCTGCTACAAATTCAGCTGCATTGGCTGTAGCTAAGGCAATATTGATCTGGGATTCAGATATCTTGTCTCTACCTAAAGTTAAGTTCTCTCTGACAGTATCATTGTATAAAAAAGCTTGCTGAGTTACCAGACCAATATTTCTATAATATTGCTGTTTTGAAATCTGATTCAAAGGTATTTTATCAAAGTAGATACTACCATAATCAGGCTGAATAACGCCTAACAACAACGAAACCAGTGTGGACTTACCTGCACCAGAATTACCCACAATAGCAATCCGCTCTCCCTTGTTAATGACCAAGGAGATATTATCCAGAACCTTCCCTTCTTCGTAAGAAAATGAAACTTGATCAAAGACCAGCTTATCCTTAAATGAATAAGGCCGAAATGTACTTGGTTCTGGTTTTGATTTAGAAGCTGTAAGTTGATTTATCCTTTCGAGTGAGGCACTACCCTTCTTTATATTGTAAAAAGCCGTAGAGAACGATTTGAGTGGTTCTATGACATGATAAAAGGCAAATACAAAAGCAAAAAAGGCTTCTGGCTTCAAACTACCGCTAAATACTAATTGTGCACCCCACCATAGCAAAACCACAACGACGGTTACACCTAAGAATTCAGATAGAGGAGAAGACAACTCTTGCCGACGTGATACCTTGTCGAACAAATCTTTGTGTCTCATATTTGAACCTGTAAACTTGTCCTTCCAAGAATCTATGACTCTAAATACCCGAAGATGCAATGCGCCATCCAGTGATTCGTCTACTCTTGTTGTCAGTTCGCTAAGGGTCCCTTGTAGTTCACTGGAACTCTTCTTTAGAGTTTTTGATAAAGTACCAATGACCAGAACAGTGAAGATCATTAAAACAAAAACAAATAATGTCAGTCCCGTATGTATGGACAACATGAGTAAAATGCTTCCTAGAATCAGTACTGGAGCTTTAAACAAAGTCTGTATAAATCTCAGTATACCCCATTCTACTTCTTGAACGTCGGCTGTCATTCTTGTAATCAGATCTCCACGTTTGTTGCTTTGTAACTCTTCTAGTGACTGATCTAGATACACATCATACAAGTCTCTTCTTAGTCCTACTACTATGCTGCTTCTCACTGGTATCATGAAGTACATGGCAAGATATCTAAAGAGATTTTTCAAGAAAAAGGTAAGTACTAAAAAGCCACAGATTATGATCAATGCTTTTTGTGACCCATGTGTGCTTATCAGACCCACAAAATAATATTCTAGCCACGCTACAACATTAAGAAGACTGTCAGGCCGCTCAGCACTATCGGGAATGGTAGAAAAAAGAAAATGAAAAAAAGGA
Organism: uncultured Saprospiraceae bacterium; assembly: GCA_964556525.1. Lineage (GTDB taxonomy): Bacteria > Bacteroidota > Bacteroidia > Chitinophagales > Saprospiraceae > RFSX01. The sequence continues at coordinate 725 of CAZKXO010000314.1, read as the reverse complement.
ATTATAAGCGGAATAGTGACAATAGTAAATATGGCCGATAAAATGTGACAAATCAGACTGAGAGAGACCTTCGACTTAAAAGGTACAAGGAAGGAAAATATATTTCTTATATCCTTCATTAAATTTCAAAGGATGAAAAAAGTTGGAACTCCATTCTCTAACAATTAATGAGAGTAAATTATTTCGAATGGAATCAGATTTCTTAAGGCTTCATTTCAAAGTCATCCATAAACTTAGTTGTTACATTCCCAGATCTGAACCGCTCATCCTTCATAACTTGTACATGGAATGGAACTGTAGTTTTTATACCTTCTATGATAAACTCATCCAGTGCCCTTTGCATTTTGCGTATGCATTCCTCTCTTGTTTCAGCTACACAAATAAGCTTAGCAATCATGGAATCATAGTATGGTGGCACAGTGTATCCAGCAAAGGCATGTGTATCTACACGAACACCGTGTCCTTTGGGACTATGAAAAGAACTTATATGACCTGGACTTGGTCTGAAATCATGGTAAGCATCTTCAGCATTGATTCTTACTTCTATAGCATGAAGGCTTGGATAGTAATTTTTCCCTGAGATTTTTTCTCCAGCAGCAACACGTATTTGTTCCTTTATCAGATCTCTGTTTATAACTTCTTCTGTTACTGTATGCTCTACTTGTATTCTAGTGTTCATTTCCATGAAGTAAAACTTTCTGTTCTTATCCACTAGGAATTCCACA
>CAZKXO010000313.1:0-4463 GCA_964556525.1 uncultured Saprospiraceae bacterium | reverse complement strand
CTACAGCATATCTTATAGCATTTGCAACATCTTTATCTCTTTCATCGCCATTAGGTACGGTACGAACTGACATCAATTTCACATTTGTCGCAACACCATCCATACCTAAATCATTATCTCTTACTGCTCCGATAATTCCAGCTACGTGAGTACCATGAAATGCATCAGGGCCCTCTACATCATTATTACCATAATATCTTTCTGTCTGATCAGCATAGTTATCACCTACGATACCCCTAGATTCAAAATCCGGGTTATACATATACTCAGCTTGACCTTTGAAGAAATTAATACTTCCTTCTATACTCTCATAAATGAGCTCCTTTAGTTCCACTAGATCTACCAGTGTATCTCCTCTTGAGATTTGGTCTAGAACAATGTTTTTACCCATTGCGAGCGCCTCATCGTCACCTGCATCTATCTCCTTTAGATTTTCGAGGTTGGCAGGATTGCCGTCTAGAGCTTTAGTAAGGCTAGATAGGGCAGTTTTCACTCTGTCTTTAGAGCCTTCTCCTTGTTCTAGTCTTTCAAGTGCTCTTTTTCTATTCTTCTCTACTTCTTCCTTACATCTCATAAAAAGCTCATACTCTTTAAGCTCATCCTTGGAAAGTTTGCTTTTTACAGCATTCTCGTATTTGTATCTATACTTTGCATAAAGCCTTGTTACTTCAAGGGTTTCGTCGTTGACATTACCGTCTTTTCCTCCGATAAAGTTCCAACCATATACATCATCTACATATCCATTTCTGTCATCGTCTTTTCCATTATCTGGAATTTCATCTGTATTAATCCAGATGTTATCCTGTAAATCTTCATGTTCTACATCTATCCCTGAATCTATGACAGCCACAATAACTTCAGAGCCTTTCATATTCTTTAGGTGAGTAGAATATAACTCATGGGCAGAAATTGCAACTGACCCATCTCTGTCAGCTTTAGCCAAGTGCCAACCGTGTTCCTGGGACATACCACAAAAGGAAATAAGCATACTTGTTACAAGTACAAAATAGATTTTCATTACTTAAATTTTCTTAATTAAAAAGTGGTGCCAAGATAAGATTTAAAATCTAACTTAAATTGCACTAATTCCCCATGAAAATCAGTCTGCCGACAATAATTAACCGTTTTTTACGACTTTATTAGAGTTATTGTTGATGACCGAACCTCAATAAGCACTAGTTCTAAGAAGTAAACAAGCTTAATGCCTGACACCTCCAAAAAGAAATTAAAATCACTCCTAAAAGAATATTGGGGTTATAAAGCTTTCAGACCTGGCCAGTTGGAAATTATATCTGCAGTATTGTCAGATTATGACACTTTAGCAGTCTTACCCACAGGAGCTGGAAAGTCTTTATGTTATCAGATTCCTGGACTGTATTTGGACGGCATTACTATCGTCGTTTCTCCCTTGATAGCCTTGATGAAAGATCAAATTTCTAGTCTCAAAACTAGAAACATCAAAGCTTCAGGATTATTCTCTGGTCAGTCCTACAGGGAGCAAGACATTATACTAGACAATGCAGTCTATGGAGATCAGAAGTTCTTATTTGTTTCTCCAGAAAGACTAAAAAGTAAGCTCTTTCAGGAACGACTGAAGAAGATGCAAGTTGCCCTAATTGCTATAGATGAGGCACACTGTATTTCTGAGTGGGGTCATGATTTCAGACCAGAGTACAGAAAGATTTCTGATATAAAGATTATCTGTCCAGATGTTCCATTCATAGCTGTTACAGCAACAGCGACTCCCGAAGTCATACTAGATATAGAAGCAAATCTAGGTATGCGAAATACCAAAAAGTTTGTCCATTCACCCTTGAGAACAAATCTTAGTTATAATTGCCTTTATACTGAAGCAAAGAAAGACTACTTGTATCATTTCTTAAACAATACACCTGAAAGTAAAATAGTCTATGTCAACACGAGAAAACAATCCAAAGAACTAGAAAGACATCTGCTCGCAAAAGGATTGCATTGTAGAGCATTTCATGGAGGTATGGAACGCAAGGAAAGAGAAAAATGTATAGAAGAATGGAATCAAAATAAGACAAGAGTTATCATAGCTACTAAGGCTTTTGGAATGGGAATAGACAAGTCTGATGTCCGTTTAGTTTTACATTATAATCCACCACAAACACTTGAATCCTATATACAAGAAGCAGGTAGGGCCGGCAGAGATGGTGAACTTGCACAATCCATAATATTCTACAATAAAGGTGATGGAGCTAAGATGAAGAAAACCATTCATGAGAGCTACCCGGAGATAGATTACCTTAAGGAGACTTATAAAAATCTATGCTTAGACCTTAATGTTGCCTCTGGTCCTTGCCAGACAGAATTCTATCCATTCTATGTGGCGGCCTTCTCTAAAAAGTTTGCTGAGAGGAAATTTAAGGTTTTCAATGCTGTGAAACTTCTCCATCAATTCGAAATTATTTTCCTTTCAGAAGCCATACTACATCCTTCTAGATTTAAGTTTCATGAACACAGAACAAAAACCCTATTGAGTAATCCCAAATTATCTCCTAAAATGGGAGAGTTCATCAAGCAGGTACTCCGGAACTATGAAGGCTTATTCTTAGAATTTACTGTTATTGATGAACATACCATTTCTAAAAAATTTGAATCCTCAACTAAGAAAGTAAAAGAAGCTTTGAGTTGGCTTCATAAAAATGGTGTTGCCGAATACAAGCCTGCATTCATGGGACATACTGTCTCATTTAAAGAGTACAGATATCCTTCAGATCAGTTACCAATTGATGAAAAGGTTTACTTGGAAAGAAAGAAAACAATGCTCAAATCTATAGAGTCACTTCAGGATTTTATGATCCTTAGTAAGTGCAGACAAGCTTATATTGGCGAGTTTTTTGGCTTTACTGAAGCAGATTGCAGACTTTGTGATAATTGTGTTGCTAAATATGAGGCGCAAAATATTGATCTCATAGCCAATGAAATTTTGGATGTGCTTCGAACGGGCCCCAAGACCATAATTGAACTATTCTCATACTTTGCAATAGGTAAAAGAGAAGAAGTAACAGAAGGTTTGAAAATGTTGGAAGATGAAAATGAAATTACAATCGACTTCAATAAAATAACAATTAGTAGTGAGTACTAAAATCGGAGGTTAAAGGATTACCATTTGCTCTACATCTTATCATGAGTATGATAGAAGACTGATCAGAATAGGCAAAGCACTGATCAAGGCTGGTTATTCAATTACTTGGATATCCCGAAGTAAATCTGGCAATAATACTAGTCCATTCACTCATAAAATAATATCTACACTTTTTAAATCTGGTGTACTCTTTTATCTAGAGTACAATTGGAGATTATTTTGGAAGCTCTTATTTCACAAAACTGACTGTATTAATGCCATCGACTTAGATACAATACCAGCCACTTGCCTTGCTAATTTATTCAAAAACAAGAAGATTGTTTTCGATGCTCATGAGATCTATTATGAAGTTCCAGAACTTACAGACAAACCACTTAAGAAAAACATATGGAAGATGGTTGCAAAGCTATTCCTTCCACATATCGTATATAATTACACGGTCAACCAATCATTAAAGGAACACTACCATACAAGATATAGACGCAAGTACGAAGTGATAAGAAATGTTCCTTCCCAGTCAAAAGAACCCAATTTGAAAACCAACAAAAAGAAACTGTGTTATCTTGGAGTAGTTAACAAGGGCAGGGGACTGGAACTGGCTATTGCAGTAATGAAACGACTACCTGATTATTCCTTGACTATAATTGGAAATGGTGACCTTTATGATGAACTAAGACATCAAGCACTAGGATTGTCTAATGTAGAATTCCTAGGATATATAGAACCTGACAAGATTGGAGCAATACTTCATGATTGTTCTATAGGATTAAATATGTTACAGACAGGAAGTCTCAATTATGTCCTCTCATTGGCTAACAAATTCTTTGATTACATGCATGCAGGATTACCTTCCATAAATATGGCCTATCCTGAATATGAGAACATACTCAAAAAACATCCAACTGGAGTTATGGTAAAGGAATATACTGCAGAGGCGCTTTTGTCTATTTTGTCTAAGCTAGAAGATGAAACTGAGTTTCAGAATCTGGTCTATAATTGCTCGAAGTACAAAGAAATCTACACTTGGGAGACTGAACAACAAAAATTAGTTGCTTTTTACCATAACATCTTCGCCTGACTTCCTATCCACCTTGCCAGCTAATTCAAGTAAGAAGGAATACTCCAGTGCTGTCTCCCTATACCTTTGAAATCTCCCAGATTTTCCACCATGTCCTGCACCCATTTCAGTATGCAGAAGAAGTAGATTATCGCCTTTCTTCAGTTCACGTAATTTTGCAACCCACTTTGCTGGTTCCCAATACTGGACCTGACTATCATGATAGCCTGTAGTTACAAGCAAATTAGGATAATCAAGTGCACCCACATTGTCATAAGGAGAGTATTCTTTTAT
>CAZKXO010000312.1:0-4466 GCA_964556525.1 uncultured Saprospiraceae bacterium | reverse complement strand
TTAACATATTAAGAGTTTTAAAAGAAGCAAATTGCTACTGATTCTAAATAAAATCTAATTTATGACTAAGGTAACTGCTTTCATTCTTTGTTCTCTTTTTCTAGGCTCTTTATTAGGTCAGAATTTCGAGATAGACGGTTATGTATACGAAAGCGGCAATAGAGGATTCTTGGATGTTGTACAAGTTACAGTTTTTGATGGTCAAGATAAGGAACTAGGAAAAACCTTTTCGGACCATACTGGTCATTTTAATATCGAGGTTCCTGCTAGATTTAAGTACCGTATCGCGGTATTCAAAGATATGTTTGTCGAGACAGAAACAATGTTGGATGTCGAAGATGCTGGTGACCAAGATAAGATTTTTACTAAGATAGAGATGAAGCGTGCTCCAGGGTACACTTTTGAAATTACATTGGCAGAGAAGAGAGATCATGATTCTATAGTAGTAGATGCTATAAAGGGCTCACGAATAGAAGTATATAATAATACCAAGAAAACTGAGGTATTGGTGCTTGAGGATCATCCAGATCCTAACTTTGATATTGCTTTACAAAAAGGAAATCATTACACAATTCTAGTAAGGAAGGATGGCTATCTCGGAAAGAGAATGGAAGCTTTTGTAGATGTAGAGGGATGTATCCTTTGTTTCGAAGGAATTGGGTCAGTTAACCCTGGTGTTTCTGATAACCTCACTGAGGGCAATGAATTCGGTGTTCTCTTGGCAAATGTAGAACTTGATAAGATCTATGAAGGAAAAACAATTCCTATTAATAATATCAACTATGACTACGGTTAGGCCAATCTTAAGCAAAACTATGAGGAAGGATTATTGAGCCTTGCAACCATTATGAAAGACAATCCCGATTTGACTATTGAGATAGGCTCGCATACAGATTCTCGTGGAAAACAGGATGACAATTTGAAATTGTCTAGGGAAAGAGCGAAAAACGTTGTAGATTTTTTGGTAAACGAAGGAGTAGCACAAAGTAGATTAATTTCTAGAGGATATGGAGAATCAAAACTCCTTAATGACTGCAATAGTTTTGTAGAATGCCCTGAAAGCAAGCATAGGGTTAATAGGAGAACAGAACTCAAAGTAATTGGAATTGCATCAATAAAAGCACCTATCAAGACACTTGCACAAATTAAGCAGCTGGAACAGGGAGAGGCACTACTAAAAGAAATTCAGTTTGGTGGAGTTAGACAAGTGCCTATAGATTCTTCAGAAGTAGCAGATGAAGAACTGAAGGAGCTTGAAGCAAAATTAAATTCAGAAGTAAAGGGGGAACCTGAGAAAAAGATGACTGAGGAAACCATGGAATCAGATAATGAAGAAGCTTCTATAGAGGTAGAGCCTATGGAAGAGGATATGAGTGAAATGAAAGAAATGGATTCTGGGGCAGTTTACAGCATTGTTATTCATAGTGATGCGTCAGCTATTTCTGAAGACAATGATTTATACAAAAGACACAGCTTTCTTACTGAACATAAGTATGATGACGGATACATTTATACCATTGGAAATTATGCTAGAAAGCTAGAAGCGCAGAATTTTTTAAGGACTGCAAAAATTGCATACCCTGATGCTTATCTTATAAGAATAGAAGGGGACAAGGTGATGAGGGAGTAAATTTTCCTAATATCTAAAAGCTAAACTCAATGAGGCACCCATTTCATTAGTGCCTAGTTGTAGACTAAGACTATCACTCACATCAAACTCTAATAGATGCCTATTGACAAAAGCATCGGCAACTTGTATTAGGTGCACTGCCGCTACGCCTATAATAGCATAAGCTCTATTTGTTCTGGCATTATCCCTGATACTTCTTACTTCCTGCAGATTTCTTCCCTGAAACTGATTCACCATTGGATCATTAATAATCAGACGAAGTCCGTCGTCCCAAAATTTAAACTGTCTCGAATTGTTTACAAGTACACCGATTGCTATACCTTCAAAAGCTAAAAAAACAGGAATCTTCCAATATTTTTTATTGTAGTATTGACCAGCTCCGGGTATAGCAAGCGAATACAAAGCAGCCCTGCCTGGATTTCCTGCAAACATGCTTAGTGGTCCCTTGAAAGGACGTTGTTTTGTAGCTGTTTTTTCAATTTCAGGATCAGCTGCTGTATTCAGTGTATCGACCTTCTGTTCAAACGTCTCTTGCTCAATGTTTTGGCTAAAAGCAGTACTGCTCAGAGTTAGAAGAAAAAGTATAAATACTGTTCTCATGAAAAACTGAAACGACAGATGGATTGTGAATGTTGTATTAATCCTCTATGGCTTCTATGATATCATTAAATTGATCATCAGAACCGAAATGAATAGTAATCTTACCTTTTCCTTTGGTATTTCGAGCGATCTCTACTTTTCCCCCAAAAAGATGAGATAGTCGGTCTCTGATTTTTATGACTTCGGGATGCATAGCATTTGAGCTACTTGAGGTAGAAGCATCTCCACTTTTATTTCCTTTCTTATAATCTCTTATAAGTTTTTCTGTATTCCTTACAGATAAGCCATCATCTACTATTCTTTTGAAGAAGATGATTTGTTCTGCTGGATTATCCAAGGACAGTATGGCACGAGCATGTCCCATTGATAATTTTGTATTCTTTAGTCCTTCTTGTATAGTAGGAGGCAGTTTCAGAAGTCGAGTATAGTTGGTAACTGTACTTCGTTCTTTTCCTACTCTCCTAGCCAATTCGTCATGAAGCAAATTACATTCATCTATAAGCCTCTGATAAGAAAGTCCAACCTCTAAAGCATTGAGGTCACTTCTCTGTATGTTTTCTACTAAGGCCATTTCCAACATGCCTTGGTCATCAGCAATTCTGATATAAGCCGGAACGGTTTTTAAGCCTGCCAGTTTCGAGGCTCGCCATCTTCTCTCTCCAGAAATTATCTGAAACTTTGAACCATCAATTTTTCTTAGAGTAATAGGTTGTATAAGACCTAGTGTTTTTATAGACTGAACAAGTTCCAGAAGTGCCGTTTCATGAAACTCTTTTCTAGGTTGGAAGGGATTAGGCTCTATAGCTTCTACATTTATCTCAGTTATGGATCGAGATAATTCTTCGACTACTTCTTTTTTCTGAGCTGGCTTAGTCTCAACTTCGTCTATCTTAGTCAGCAGAGCTCTCAAACCTTTGCCTAATTGTTCCTTTTTCTTGCTCATATCTTTCTTACTTAAGCTGGTATTTGTTCATTCTTCTTTATGAACTCATGGGCAAGGTTCAAAAAATTCTTTGATCCTTTGGATGAGATGTCATAAAGTAATACAGGTTTGCCAACACTTGGTGCTTCTCCGATTTTTGAATTTCTATGTATAACTGTATCAAAGATTTTGTCTGACAACATATTATGGACTTCTTTCACAACCATCTTGGCTAGTCTAAGTCTCGAATCGAACATAGAAAGTACAATGCCTTCTATTTCTAAGTCATTGTTCAGGCTGTTGCTGACGAGAGAAATAGTGTTCTTTAATTTTCCTAAGCCTTGTAAGGAGAAAACTTCACATTGTACAGGTATGAGAACAGAATTTGCCGCACAAAGTGAATTGACAGTAATGATACCAAGTGAAGGTTGGCAATCAATGAAGATATAATCATATTCATCTTTGACTTGATCTATGATTTTTTTCATTACAAATTCTCGGTTATCCTTATTGGCCAATTCCAGTTCCGCACCTACTAGATCAATGGAAGATCCCAATAAGAATAGATTCTCTATCTCGGTGTTAATTATGGCGTCCTTAGCTGATACTTCATCTATAAGACAATCATAGATGGTATGTTCTAAACTATCAGGGTCATGACCCAAGCCAGAAGTGGCATTTGCTTGAGGATCGGCATCTACGAGCAACACTTTCTTCTCTAGAATAGCTACTGCAGCTGCGAGATTTATTGCAGTGGTGGTCTTTCCTACGCCACCCTTCTGATTTGATATAGAAATTACTTTACCCATTCTCAATTAGAGTTCTATTGTTGACCCTTGATCCATTATTATAAGTTCTTTGCCTTTGGCAGCAAAGGCCGCTTTAGCAGCTTCTTGGTCTATTTTGATATACCCAAAAGTATCAAAGTGACAAGCAACGATTTTGTCACATTGTATAAACTCAGCAGCGATTGCAGCATCATCATAGCCCATAGTAAAGTTATCCCCGATTGGTAAAATTGCATAGTCTAGCTTTGGACAAGTCATAGGGATCAGTTTCATATCTAAGGTCAGTCCGGTATCTCCAGCAAAATAGAAAGAAGAGTTATCATCCCAAATAACAAAACCACCAGGTTGGCCACCATTAGACCCATCTGGCAATACGCTTGTGTGGACTGCATTGACATATTTTACTGTCCCAAAATCAAACTTGGCTTTACCTCCATGATTTATAGGATGTCCGTTTAAACCCTTTTCACCAAACCAAGTAGTTATTTCATAATTGGAGATTAAAGTCAAATCATTATTATTTGCA
>CAZKXO010000311.1:0-4478 GCA_964556525.1 uncultured Saprospiraceae bacterium | reverse complement strand
GTAGCAGGTAAGTCTACAGTAGACGAATCTTTTCTGGATGAGTTGGAAGGTATTCTAATCTCATCAGATGTAGGCCTGGATACAACAGTCAAGATTATAGAAAGACTAGAAAGTAAGGTCGCTAAGGAGAAATACTTCAACACCAATGAACTGAATACAATCCTTAAGCAAGTTGTAGTAGACATCCTATCAGAAAACAAATCTGAAGATGTAGATGATTTTGTATACCCTGATTTCCATATTCCATATGTCCTCTTAGTCGTCGGTGTAAATGGTGTAGGAAAGACCACTACTATAGGCAAGCTAGCTCATCAGTTTAAGAAGAAGGGAAAAAAAATAGTACTTGGTGCTGCGGATACCTTTAGAGCAGCTGCAGTAGATCAGCTTAAGATATGGGCAGATAGAAATGAAGTCGAGTTCTATAGCAAAGGTATGAATACTGATCCGGCAGCAGTAGCCTATGAAACTGTTCAATATGCCATGAACAACGACATAGACCTTTGTATAATAGATACAGCTGGTAGATTGCATACCAAGAAGCATCTGATGGAGGAGCTCACAAAGATTTCTAATTCTATCAATAAGAAACTCCCAGGCGCACCTCATGAGGTGATGCTAGTACTGGACGCGACTACTGGTCAAAATGCCATAGAACAAGCCAACAAGTTTACTGCCGCTACAACAGTTACATCCCTAGCACTTACAAAACTAGATGGATCAGCAAAAGGTGGTGTAGTCTTAGGAATTTCGGACCAATTCAAGATTCCTATTAAGTACATAGGCGTTGGAGAGGGCATAGAACAATTACAAGTATTCAACAGATCTGCTTTTGTAGATGCCTTGTTTGAATAGATTCTAAATAAAGAATGCTACTTTAACGTTACAACTCTTATATAGATAAAATGTTTATTTGAGCTTACCTTTATTACGCAATTTCTAATAAAGTTAGAACTATGAAAAAAAGCTTTTTAATCGGCTTACTCGCCCTGATAGCAGGCATTTCTATTATTGTATCTGCGTCAAGAGATGTTAGTACCTATGCTACCTTTAAGAGTGCCATGCTTAACTCGGGCACCGTCAAGATTGCTGGTGAAATCGATAAATCTGAAGAGATACATTATGACCCTCAGAATTCACCCAATTCATTTTCTTTTTTGATGAAAGATGCAGATGGAAAATCGATGAAGGTCATTATCAAAAAGCCTAAACCTCAAGACTTTGAGATGTCCGAAACAGTTGTTGTGACAGGCAAAATGCAGGAAGATGTTTTTGTAGCTCATGATGTACTCCTGAAATGTCCTTCCAAGTATAAAGATGAAGAATTAAAACTTAGATCAGGAACCGCCCTAGCCTCTTGAATAATAACATAGAATATATAGGTGAGCATTTATGGCCTGGAGTTATAGGCCACATCTGCATCATCCTTGGCTTTACAGCTATCCTATTTTCAATATTTAGTTATTACAAAGCTTCAAAGTCAGAAATAGAAGTAAGAGGCTCGTGGACTAAGTTGGGTCGCTACGGCTTTATTATTCATGGCCTCAGCACCTTTGTTCTCATAGGTATGCTTTTCTATGTCATGGTTAATCAGATGTACGAATATTCCTATGCCCAGGCACATGTGTCTAGTGATCTGTCCATGAAATATATACTTTCCGCCTTCTGGGAAGGACAGGAAGGGAGTTTCTTGTTATGGATGTTTTGGCATATTATTCTGGGTTTTGTTATCATTAGAAAAGGGGGAAAATGGGAAGCACCAGTTCTCTTTTTTGTCGGTATCATAGAAGCGATGCTAGCAAGTATGTTGCTTGGTATTCATATAGAAATAGGTGACTTCATATATAAAGTTGGCAGTAATCCGACTACCCTACTGCGGGATGTATTCGAAGCACCCATCTTTGAGAAAGCGGATTATGTCCAGCTGATAGATGGTACGGGCTTGAACCCGCTATTACAGAATTACTGGATGACCATACATCCACCTACCTTGTTTCTTGGGTTCTCATCAGTCACCATTGTTTTTGCTTATGCTTGTGCAGGCTTCTTTACAAAGCAATATCGTGCTTGGCTCAGTCCTGCACTAAACTGGGCTTTGTTTTCTGGAGGAGTACTAGGAACTGGAATATTGATGGGAAGTGCTTGGGCTTATGAAGCCTTGTCATTTGGTGGATATTGGGCATGGGACCCAGTAGAAAATATGTCCTTCGTTCCTTGGCTGGTACTGGTAGCGGGTATTCATACAAACCTAATTGCCAAAAGTACCGGAAGGGCTATAAGAAGTACTTTCATCTATTATACACTATCCTTGGTTCTTGTACTGTACTCTACTTATCTGACCAGAAGTGGCATTCTTGGTGATACTTCCGCTCATGCATTTACAGAAATGGGCTTAGAACCACAATTGATTTTTTTAGTTGGATTTTCTGCCTTGGTTGCCCTCTATCTCTACGTGGCAAAGAGTAAATATGCACCACGTTTCGAAAAAGAAGAGTCAGCCTATTCTAGAGAGTTTTGGATGTTTGTAGGTGCTTTGGTTTTGTTATTCAGCGGAATTATTATCGCTGCTTCTACCTCGCTTCCAGTTATGAATGCGATTATCAGCATATTCCAGCCTGACTTCGTAGGAACAGTTATAAATGACCCAATACCACACTTCAATAAATTCCAAATATGGACTTCTGTTTTGGTAATGGTTTTATCTGCCAAAGCAGTTTTCTTGCGCTATAAAGCAAATGACTGGAACAGTAATCAGAAAAAAGGATTTGCGGTAACACAACTTATTCATGCGGCAATTGCAGGAGCTCTCACCTTTATCCTCAGCCTGACTATAGACTACTTCCACTGGAAATATGCAGTACTCGGATTCTGTGCTTTTTACACAATTGTATCTAATCTATCTTATCTAGTAAACAAAACCAGACTAAATATGAAAATGGCTGCTGCTGTTTTCTCCCATGTAGGATTTGGAATCATGATAGTTGGAATACTTACCAGTGGACTCAACCAGTCTGTTATAACAACCAATCCTTTCGCAATGAAAGGGCTACTTAAAGACAAAGACTTAGCTGATGCGGTCAAACTCATAAAGGATGAGCCATTTTTTGTAAACGATTACTGGCTTACCTATGAAAGCGATACGATAGAAGGCAATACCAGAACTTTTAAAATCAAGTTTGAAAAAGAAGACAAAGAAAAAGGCCGAGTAGACCCATTCTACGTCTATCCCAATGTCCTATTCTCTAACGATCTTACCAAAGTGGCTTCTTCTAACCCAGATGCAAAACATTATGTAGGTAAGGACATATTTACTAGTGTTGCTTCACTTCCTGAAGTCCAACTAGATGTAGAACTAGCAAAAGCTGCAGAAGATTCTTTAGAATATGTTACCCATACATTGAATATTGGTGACACCATTTTTACTAGAAGTCATTATGGGCTTATACAAGATATTAACTTCGACCCACAACATCCAGATTACCTAAGTCACACTAATGATATAGGCATGGAGGTTGTGATAAATTTCAGATCGCTAGATGGTAAATACGATGAGCTTGTACGTACTGCTATAGGTGTTAGAGAGAATCTACTTTATCTATACCCTCATCAGCTGAATGAATTAGGTGTAAAGGTTCGATTAGATGAAAAGGCTTTTGACAATTACTTCAGCACCGAAGACGAACTTGAATATGAATTTTTCAGTGTCAAACAAGGAGACACCTTTGTGTATGCAGGAGAGACCTACCAACTAAATGGTTTTGATAAAGAAATTGTAAACAAGAATTATATCCCAAAAGAAAATGACATAGCCATACAGGCACAACTAGTAAGGACTTCAGACGGTAAAGTCCTCAAGCCTATCTACATCATCAGAGACACAAAACCATCCAACATTAAGGACTATGAAATATCCTCCGGGGTTCATTCTCGGATAATAAAGATAGACCCTGTAAATGAGCAATTCTCGTTTACAATGGCTAAAGACAAAAGGGAGACAAGTGATATAGTATTGGATGTAGCTGAAAATGTAGGCAGAACGGATTTCATAGTATTGGAAGCTTTGATGTTTCCATTTATCAGTCTCTTCTGGCTAGGAACTTGTCTCTGTCTATTTGGTTTCTTTTTTGGTCTCTATCACAGGAGAAGAGAAAAAGCATCACTTCAGTAAAATAAAGCCACTGATTCTTATGTCCAAAGAATTCAATATTGTAAGTATCGGTGCTGGCAATGTCGCAAACCATCTCATCCCTGCTCTATATAGTATAGGATGTAATATTTCTCAGGTCTATAGCAGAGACCTACGAAATGCAAGATCTCTATCAAGAAAAGTCAAAGCCAAAGCAATCAACAGTATCGAAAAACTAGATGCTGATGCTGACTTGTATCTTATCATGGTTCATGACGATGTGATCAAGGACATAGTATCAGAGCTTCCTGTGCTAAACCCGAATCAATTCTTGGCTCATACCTCAGGCGCAACT
>CAZKXO010000310.1:0-4493 GCA_964556525.1 uncultured Saprospiraceae bacterium | reverse complement strand
TTTCGTCGTTAAGTCTTTCGACGGTTTGGGTTCCCATCTGATTATAATTTTAGAATTGATACAAGAATTCAGAAATACACCTCGTTAATATAGCAGTAATTAGTCTAAAAAATAGCTGGCTGATTATATTACTTTTAGAGTCATTATGAGAGGTATGAAAATTAAGGCTGCGTTATTATTAAGTTTCATTGCTGTATTCTTTAGCTCTTGTTCCAGGAACAATGCCTTATTTAATATAGACACTAATACCTGTCTGACCTTGGTACTAGGTACACCTGCAGATAGAGTATTTGGCTTTACACAGGAAGAAGTCATCTTTCCTTTTTCAATAGGGCTCAATAACTATAATGTTTCTGAGGAAGAAATCATCAGCGTCAATGGTTCTAGGGGCATAGTCTTCCAAAAGTTCAGAAATGAAGTCAATCTCAACTTTATAAATTCTATTACAGTCGATGCAGTAGATCCCGATGACCCAACTTTTACCAGAGAAGTTTTTTTCTACGAGCAGTTTAATTTCAATCAAGTTGATGAGATAGAGTTGTTCCCTTCACTTCCTGATATCAAAGATTTTATCAGAGATGACAGATTGTCTTTGCAAATAGAGTTTATCTTCAATACTCCTCCACCACGAACATTTGACCTTGCATTTAACTTAGAATTTGGTGCCTTAGCAGAAGAATAAAGGATACGGCGATTGTCGGGAAGACGATAAATCTGCTAAACTTCTTAGTTTGATAGTACCTATCTTGTTTCCCATTTAATAACCTCATTGTGATTTTACTGAGATATTTACTTGTTTTTCTGCTCATATTCTCCTTTAACAGTTACCTCTTACAAGGACAAGATCAAGGGACTTTTTCTGGTGGTTTTCAGTCTAGTACCAACTGGTTTATAAGAGACTCTCTGATTGGAGCGGCTAATATTCCTCAGTATGACAATGAACTGATAGGTACCCAAGCTTGGCTAGACCTCGGCTATCAGAGAAGTGGTTTTGACCTAGGTATCCGCTTTGACATGTTTAATAATTCCAATTTACTTAACCCCAACTCATCTTACACAGACCAGGGCATAGGTAGATGGCATATAGGCAAGAAGCTGGACAAACTAGATATCCGCGTAGGACATATCTACGATCAGATAGGCAGTGGCATCATCTACCGTGCATATGAGCAGAGACCATTACTTATAGATAATGCTCTTTATGGGGCGAGACTCATCTATAACTTGAGTGACAACTGGGCTATCAAAGGATTTGCAGGGAGACAGAGATTTCTCTTCGACACCTACGAGCCTACTATCAGAGGAGGGACTCTGGAAGGATTTATAAATCTAAGTTCAGAAAAAGAAGGTGCTCCTGTAATAACTATGGCACCAGGCATCGGTGTAGTCAATAGGACCCTAAACCGGGAAGCAGTCGATGCGATAGGTTCATCTATAAGGTCTTATACGCCTAGCGAGCAATTCAGTCTTATAACCAATACCTATTCTGGAAGCTTTTATAATACTGTGACGCTGGGTCCTATTTCTATGTACACGGAATTTGCTTTCAAAAGTTCAGAAGCTTTTTTCGATCCCTTTGCGTTATTAAGACAGCCTGTGGGTGATCCTATCGAGGGGCGATGGGTAAGAGAATCTGGTCATGTGTATTATGGTAGCCTCAGTTATGCAGAGAGCGGTCTAGGCATTACACTTGAGGCCAAGCGAACTCAGAATTTCGATTTTAGAGCTGACCCCCAATTGAGTTTATTGGAAGGTCTGATCACCTATATCCCACCGATGAACAGGACGAATACCTATAGGCTGAATGCCAGATATTCTCCAGCAACTCAGTTACTAAGTGAGCAAGCTTTTCAGATGGATGTGAGATACAGATTCAATAAAAGTTGGAGTGCCTTAGTCAATGTCTCAAATATCAATTCACTGGAAGGCACAGAGCTGTTCCGAGAATTTTTCTCAGAGATCCAGTACAAATACAAACGGAAATGGCAGATCAAAACTGGTCTGCAGATGGTAGAATACAATCAAGACCTCTATGAAATAAAACCTGGCGTGCCCAATGTAGAAACCATAACGCCATATCTGGACTTCCTGTATAAATTCACAAGAAAGAAATCTATGAGAGTAGAACTGCAGTATATGTCAGTCGGTGACGATGTAAAGGCTGGATACAAGCAGGATTATGGCGATTGGGTTTTCCTGTTGGTGGAATATGCGATGGCACCGCATTGGTCCTTTGTTGTCTCTGACATGTATAACTCTGCTGCAGGAAAAAATACGCCTACAGATTCAGATGGTGAAAAGTTATTATTGCATTATCCAAGAGTAGATATATACTATACCAATAAGGCCAATAGGTTTTCCTTGAGTTATATAAAACAAGTAGAGGGTATAGTTTGTAATGGTGGTGTATGTAGATTGGAGCCTGCTTTCAGTGGATTTAATTTAAGTGTCAATTCAAGTTTTTAATAGAGTATGAACAGACTCAAGTTTTTAATATTCCTTTCAGTTTTCTTCATGGCTTGTGAAGAGCAACCTATACCTATTCCAGATCCGGTAGTTTCTACGGATGGTAGGGTGATGTTGATAGAAGATTTTACTGGGGTGAATTGTGTCCCTTGTTTTGGTGCTACTGCCTTTATAAATGGTGTCCTCGCAGAGAACGAAAATTCTGTGATTGCTCTAGGGATCCATGGCGGCTTGCAGTCAGAACCGATAGATGGCAGCAAATATGATTTTCGCTTTCAAGACGCAATGGATTTAGAATCGAATTTTAATGTTATAGGAAAGCCTGCTGCAACGTTCAATAGGGTAGACGTTGCCACTGGCAGAAAGGTCCAACTCAATTCTTCCACCTGGCAAAGATTTATAGATCAAGAGCTACAAAGAAGACAAGTGGCTGATCTTTTTATAACCACCTCGTACAGTCCGGAAACCAGACAAGTAGAAATAGAAGTTTCAGCGGTCCCGCTCGAAGATATAGATGGACTGGTCAATGTCCATGTAATTATGGCAGAAAGCCATTTGTTGGATTCTCAGAATTCCCCTAGTGGTGTTGTGGTTGATTTCGAACACAATCACGTGCTAAAAGAAAGTCTTACCAGCCTTCAAGGCAATGTGCTAGGAACAAATATCATAAGAGGGGAAATCTATCGTGAACGCTATACTTACTCTATACCTGCTACTGATAATGGCCAGTGGTTACCAGAGAACATGGAGGTGATCGCCTTTGTTACAGCCGCAGAAAGATCCAATTCTGTACAGCAGGCAGCTCTAGCACCTGTGATAGAATAGAAACAAGCTATTTCTAATATGTTGTATAGAGTTCGTTCTACTGCGCCAATTTTTCTAGGTGCTTATCTAGCGCTTCTTGGTAGTCTTTGATGGTTTTATTTATGCCAGCTTTGTAAGGTATGCGCAACATCCATCCTGGTGCGAAATTGGCCCTTTCCTCGTGGCCTACTCTCCCTCTTGGATGATCTATGATTCTAGCCAAACCCGATTTTAATTTCTGCGCTTCTTTATAGAATTCGATTCTGTGTAGATGCTTTGGATTTTTATATCCGTAATGGTCTGGAGCAACTAATCTTAATGGGGCACCATGAGCAATACAGAGAGGCTTATTTCCTAGTCCGTCCGCCAGCAAAACATCGTCTCTCAGTAAATCCTTGAGAGGAAGACTGGTTTTGTAACCATCTTGTGATTTGAAAACCACAAAACTCAAGTTCATATCCTGTGCTTTGGGAGATATATAAGCCTTGTAGAAATCCGAAAATCTTACACCACTCCATTGAAGATCCAATTTACTCCAGGTTGTTACACAATGAAAATCTGATGTTTGCTGGACTGTAGAAATTCCTGACAGAGGATCAGACAGTACAAAATCTTCTAAGTCTCCACCTATGCTAAGTTCTAAGCTTTGGGTGACACTAGGAAAGCGATTAGTAAATTTTGGTAAGCCAAAACGAGGAAATTCTTTGATTTCCTTTTGGCCTGGGGGTAGTGATTTCATTTTACTATGCCTTATAGCATTCTAACAAGAGAGAACACAATAAGTTCTTAGCTTGTCTTTTCTACTTCATCCTGCACATCGGTTAAAAGCTTTATCTTTGCCCACTACAAATTTTAAAGCAATATGAATCTATCCCTCAATTGGCTCAAGAGATACATCGATTTTGATCTTCCCGTAGATGAATTGTCAGAAATCCTTACAGATATCGGCTTGGAAGTGGAAGGCGTAGAAAAGGTAGAAACTGTCAAAGGAGGGCTGCAAGGCATCGTCGTCGGAGAGGTCATAGAATGCGACAAGCACCCTAATGCTGATAAACTCTCACTTACCAAAGTCAATATCGGAGCACTAGAACTCAAGCAAATCGTCTGTGGTGCACCCAATGTCGCTGCAGGTCAGAAAGTTCTGGTCGCTACCATAGGTACTAATCTATATACTCCTGAAGGCGAGTCATTTAAAATTAAGAAAGGAAAAATAAGAGGAGAGG
>CAZKXO010000309.1:0-4507 GCA_964556525.1 uncultured Saprospiraceae bacterium | reverse complement strand
ACCATCATCTTGTACTGAGTTACACCATAATCAGTTGTGAGCTTGATATATATAACTCCAGTATTATTCAGTTCTTCTTTAGTTAGGGAAAGAATTTGCGTTCCACTCTTAAAATAACTTTCCTTGTAATAAATTTTTTGTCCATCCATATCGTAGAAATCCCATTTTGTCATCCCATCACCAGGCATAGTAAATTCTATCTCAGTATTTGTCACCCACGGATTTGGCATCGCAGAAGAAATAGTAACTCGTTCGTCTACTCTATAATCCATATCTAGACCTACCACATCACGATAACCTCTGTAGGCCTCTGCTTTGGTAATCTTGGAACTAAGGTCAAATAATTCCTTACTGTCTCTAGAATCTTTAGCTTTTACAACCAGTGAAAATAATAACTGATCTGAATTATAATTTTCAACACTACTATTGTGGTAACTCAAGGTTATCCAGCCTTCATCCTGTTTTTCCAAATTATAATTAGCAATTCCCATTTCTAAGGATCCATTTCTAAGCTCTACAATTTCCACCTTGTCATAATCAAATTCTAGAGTAGTTTGCCAGCCACTGATACCTTCGTAATTTCTAGCATACACTGGAATTACTGAGATTTCATCTTTAGCTAAATTAGAATCACCAATTTCAAGAACAAGTGGCCATCTATTGCTAGAAACCGAACTTGTTTTATTCAAACTGCTGGTCACTACCGTCCCATTAACATCTCCTATCTTGACTCCGATAAAGTCTATATCCATGCTAGATGATAAATTTTCTATCCCATAGCTTTCTTCTATAGCTTCTTGCCATGGATTTAGCTCGTCGATAAACTGATGTTCAGTATCTACAAATCTCCAACTACTATTAGTAGGTAATTCAAGATAGATACCTAGAATCAATTTTCTGAGTTCTACTAAATCCGTCCCAGTCACATTATTGCTGCTATTTACATCGGCTGCAATCAATTTGTATGGACTATCTAAAGTTTCAAGCCCTAGTATATGTCTTTGTATCAAGATCAAGTCTAAGGTGCTTACTCCATTGAGGTAATCAGTATTCTTTTCGGGAACAATAAAATAATCTCCTCCCAATGGCATGTTTTCAAAGGCATACTCACCATTCTCATCAGTTGTCTGATGCGGCATACTAGCATCCATTTCTATTGTCACATCTTCGACATAGTGGTAGTCCTCAGTAAAAACTTCTCCAGATATTACTGCACGTTGTTGTGTACATACATTTAGTGGATCCTGGATGATTACTGTGGCAACACAGAAATCACTTATTCCAGTTGCTGAATCTTGAACATACAAGCTAACAAGCTGAGATCCAAGATCGCTACATTTAAACGCTGTACTTTGCTGACTACCAACTGCATCAAATGCTATGGTAAATGCATTATCACACGGGTGATAACTTCCAGCATCTATATCACTTGCCCAAAGTTCTACTGCACCGTCGTCATCCAAAGAAATATTTAATCCGTTAATACATACTGGTACTGGCGCCTTAGTATTTATCACTTCTAAACCTTGAACGACAGTGTCACAATTACCACATCCATCACATACTGTCCACACGATAGTGTATGTATCAGCGATAAAGGTTCCTGTAATATTAGGCGAAGTGACTTCAAGAGCTGTACCATTAACATCAGTTGTCTGTATCGTGCCTTGCGAATTGGTCATCACATAAGACCAGTTAAGACTAGCTTGTGTGGTACAATCATCTGTCGCAGTTCTGCTTATCGCTATAGCCCCACTTTCACAATCCACATTAGCAGAAGTTGTAGTCACATCAGCTTGTGGTGTTATCACTGGTGCTGTAGCATTCTCTATTTTTATGGTCTGTATGTATGGCCCACTCTGTGGGAACGTTGCATACTGTCCACTAACTTGATCACACCAATTAATCACAGTCCAGCTTCTTCTGATAATACCACAATCAGGTGTCAAAGGATTAGATGAGAAGAACTGATCTTCATAATCAAATCCAAGCAGACTACATTCGTCATCTCCAGATAGGAATCGTGGATAGGCAAACGACTCATCTAAAGATGCCGGCAGGAGATCATTGGCAATACCACAACTTACTTCGAAATCTAGTGGCCATTCTATGTCAGCACCAGAAAACGGAGTCTGATCTATAATCACAATTTCTTGTTTACACGTTGCAAGTGTTGTTTCTTGCGTATCGACTATATTAAATATACGTTGTATACTACCTAGACCACATTGATTTATATCATCTATTACAGTTTCGCTAACTGGAAGTGTGGCCGCACAGTTGTCATCTATAGTTGGGCTACCAAAAGTCAGACTAAGATTATCTAATGCATAGGTATCTCTACAATCTATAGTCAAGTCACTAGGACATTCAAGACTTGGCAACGCCTTATTCTGAATTTCTAAATTAACCATACAATCGCTGTAGTTACCTCCTTGATCAATTGCTCTGAATACCACCAGTTGTTCGGTAGCTGCATCTGAGCAGCAGAATCTTACAAATGGGGTGCACAGATCCTCTTCACTCATGAAGTTAATACCATCCAATGCAATACTTGACTCATACTCTATCTGACATCCATTATTCATCCTAGTACTTTCAACATATGTTATACCATTGTAGATTGTATCAGGATCAATAGCTCTGAATCTCAGTAGATCCTCCATCTTCACAGCACAAGAAGTAACAGCACCACATTCATCCCAGCTTCCATCATCGAATACACTGCTACTAACAATGGTATTACCATTTTGACTGATACTTACAACCGTAGATCGCTCACATATTGCAACTGGTTCTGTATTGTCCACAACAGAGACTGTAGTCATACAGCTTCTCTGATTGAAGCAATTATCTGAGACTTTGTAAGTCAATAAATGAACACCAACACCTAGAGATGTTACCCCTCCGTTAGAGGTGACTATTCCCCAAGGATGTTCTATAGAAACATTAGTACCGTTATTACATCCGTCAGATACTTGAGCTGGTGGTAGAGTAATGTCACCCGCACAATTGTTATCGGTAGTCACATTAAAACTAGGTGGACAAGTGATACTAGGTGCCATATCATCTACTAGCTCTATGATCTGAGTAGAAGGACCTGCACTAAACTCAGCACCACACCACCATTCTAAGATTTCCCAAGTTCTCAAAATCCTTTTTTTACAATCAGAGAATGGAATTACTATATCAGTGAATAATACTACAGAGTTACATAAGACAGACATTTCACCATTAATTTGTTCAGGCCCATTTTCTGTTAGAATAGTAGCTCCAGTTTGAGGTATCAATGGTGTACCTGCACCAGTATCTGTACAGAATCCACTTGTAACATTAATACCATTCGATTCACAAACAAAGGGTACACCAGGTGTCTCGATAGGAGCGCCACTCTCTGCTAAAGAAATCCATGGTAATGGAATCTCCACACCATCATTGTCGTATAATAGGAAATTATCTAACTCACTACAGTTGATTTCTACCGTTCCTTGAGGGAAATGTATACTACTGAAATCTGGTCTACTTATATGAATCGTCTGCTCACAACTAGAACTATTGCCATTATTATCAGAAGCCACATATACCCTTGTCACTACATGGGTAAACTCTTCAAAACCAGGGTCATTACAATTAATAGCTTCCCTGACTTCATTAGCCAAGAACACATTAAATGTAGGACTCAGACAACCATCGACATCTGCGACTTCTGGTAGTGGCAGCAATTCTAAGCTTCCACAACTAAGTGTCAAATCTTCGGGGCAATCTATAACTGGCAAATGCTTAACTTCAATCAGCATTTGTCCCCAACAATAATTATTACATATCGGATTAAAAACTTGAAATTCCCTCAAGCCGAGATCATCAATAGACACCAACGATCCATTCACAAAATTACCATGCTCATCAGCAAACGAAACTTCATAAAATTCATTTGGGAATAAATTGCCAGCCATCAACATTTCCGCTGTTACTTGAGCTTGACAATTTTCATCTAGGCTAAGATTAACCTGATGTAGACAAATCATTTCTTGACACAACAGGACGAAAGCCTGATCATGATCATCCTCATCGGCACCACTACGACCATTCTGCAGTATCTTATTGTCTTCTGCTGAATAGAGATCATTCCCTTTATCATTATCATTACTGTCCTCTGAAACACTATCTATATCTCTCAAACTGACATCATTTCCAAACTCATCTATAATCTCGATGATCTCTGTCATATCTACCACATTAGTGGGGATTGCCGCCTCATTTACTCTCAAATAGATACATAAAGTATCAGAAGTAGATGGCTCTAATAATTTATCATACAGGTAGGTCGCATTATCACCTTTAGGTGTCCAACCTACATTCTCAGCAACGCTTTCAAATACTAAACCAGCAGGGACATAATTTTCTATTGTAAATTGAGATGGAGAGATGCTTCCTTGGTTATACACGGTCACTTCAAACTTCACAAGGTCACCAGGCACTTTAGGTCCTTCGTCTGCATTCACTATTC
>CAZKXO010000308.1:0-4511 GCA_964556525.1 uncultured Saprospiraceae bacterium | reverse complement strand
GCAATAGAAGCTGAAAAAGTAGACAAAGCTAATGTCAAATTATCTACCATCTCAGAATTGCAAACAGAAATGGAAAGAAGACAGGACGAAAGAAATCAAGTCATCACTGAACTGAAGAATGCACTTGCAGCTGAAAAAGAAGATAAACTCAAAGTCGTCAGCGAACTACAACTGGCTATCTCTTCAGAGAAAGAGGACAAGGCCAAGGTCCAGCAATCTACAATAGCGGATATGCAGAACACGATGGAGCAAAGAGTCAATGAGCGCAACGAAGTCATTGCTTCACTTCAGACTGCGCTTGCTGCAGAGAAAGTCGACAAACTCAAAGTTGTCAACGAACTCCAGCTGGCTATTACATCCGAAAAGGAGGACAAAGTCAAAGTACAACAGTCCACAATAGCAGATATGCAAAACACTATGGAGCAAAGGCTCAGCGAACGGAACGAAGTTATTGCTTCACTCCAAGCTGCTCTATCAGCTGAGAAAGAAGACAAACTAAAAATCGTCAACGAACTCCAACTGGCTATCTCATCTGAAAAAGAAGACAAGGCCAAAGTACAGCAGTCCACAATAGCGGATATGCAAAACACGATGGAGCAAAGACTAGGCGAACGCAACGTTGTCATAGACTCTCTCAAAGCAGCCTTAGCAGCAGAAAAAGAAGACAAGTTCAAAGTTGTCAATGAACTTCAGCTAGCCATCTCATCAGAAAGAGAAGATAAGATGAAGGTTCAGCAATCTACTATTTCTGACATGCAAGCAACACTGGAGGAAAGGCTCAAAGAAAGGAACCAAGTAATAGACAACTTGAAGGCAGCATTAGCTGCTGAAAAGGAAGACAAACTAAAAGTTCAAAATTCTACCATTGCAGACATGCAGAAGACAATGGAAGATAGAATTCAAGAAAGAAACTCAGTCATAGATACACTAAAAGAAGCGCTAGCTGCAGAAAAGGAGGACAAACAAAAGGTGGTACTAAAATTAAGGGAAGCGCTATCTGCAGAAAAAATAGATAAAGCTTATGATCGGTTAGGCGTCACTGAATCTATGCGAGAAGCCATTTCTCTAGAGAAAGAAGAAAAACAAAAAGTAGTCGCCTCGCTGCAAGCCGCTGTCCAAGCAGAAAAAGAAGACAAAGCAATTATCAAAGAAAATTTCCTGAAAGCACTAGAAGCTGAGAGGCTAGCATTATCTAAACTTAAGTTGACACTGCAAGAATCTAAGTTCTTGGAAATGACTGAAGTCAAGGAACGATATGATGGTATGCTCAAGAATGCCATTCTAGAAAAAGACCAAATCATTACCGCTCTTAAAGACAGGGTAGATTTCGAAGTTAATGAGAGACATAATGTAGTGAACAGCTTGAGAAATGCTGTGAATCATGAAATATTAGAAAAGGAAAAAGTCGTCAATAATCTGGTCATCTCTCTTGAATATGAAAAAAGAGAAAGAAATAAAGTAGTGCAGGATATCACTTCCTCTGTAAGTTATAAGCTTGGAAGACTTATCACTTTACCCCTAAGAGTACCTTATAATGTGTTTGCGCATCCAGATGAAAGTCGGATTGTATTGTTACTGAGATTTTTAGGTGCTGGAATGAGAAGGCCTACTAAAGCCATAGGCAGTATCAATAGGAAAAATATAAAGACACTAACAACAGCAATCCATAGAGAAAGCCCACAAGAAATTATTAAGAACTACAAAAAACACTTAAACAAAGACAAATTAAAAGCTAAGGAAGCACAAGTAAAAAATGAACAAAAAGATTTCTTCCAATCCAATGCAACAAGCGTAGCATCAAGAGTAACTGAATCAAGTACCTTGACTCAACCACTTGCTCCTTCACTTTTGACTTCAGAAGAATTGACAACTGATAATGATATGGGATTCAAAGAAGATAGACTGAAAGCCAAATACCTAAATAATATAAAAGGCAAAAAAATACTCTACATCTCTCCTAATCTACCAGATTATGACACCTCGAGTGGAGGCAAGAGAGCCACCAGAATGGTGCAACTCATGGCTCAAGAATGTGACGTATATGCCTATGCAAGAGGTGCTAGACAGCAAAAATATATCGACAAATTAGCTAGTGTCGGCGTGACCTTTATACCAGAATATGACTATGACAAAATAAAAGCAGAACATGAGCGATTCGATGTAATCATTTACGCATGGTACTATACGCTACACGAATCATATAGATTCAAAGAGCTCTATCCAGAAGCAAAAATTATCTGCGACTCTGTAGACATACATTGGGTCAGAGAACAAAGATCTCTAGGACTTTGGGAAGGCTTGACTCAGGAGAAGGTGGACGAAAACAAAAAAAGTGAGGTTGCCGCTTATAGTCAAGCTGATGTTGTCTGGGCTGTAACGGAACCAGATAGACAAGCAGTATTAAAGGAAATTCCAGATGCTGATGTAAGAGTTGTTTCAAATATTCACGATGCACATTTCACAGACTACATTTCGGAGAAGCCTAACAATATGTTGTTCTTTGGTGGATTTAACCACTATCCCAATATTTCTGCCGCCAAGTTACTTGTAGAGAAAATACTTCCTAAAGTACGAGCAGCTATTCCAGATGCTCAGCTCATTCTTGCAGGAGCTAATGCACCTGAAGAAGTTATAGCACTTGGAGAAATAAATGGGGTTAGTTATCTAGGATTTATAGAAGAGGAAGACGTGGAGAAGTTATATCTTAGCTCTAAGTTATGTGTAGCTCCTCTACTCGCTGGTGCAGGTATAAAAGGAAAGATATGTGAATCAATTGCCTACATGCTTCCTATCGTTACCAATGGCATAGGTAATGAAGGCATCCAGTTAGAAAATGGAATAGATGGACTGATTACTGAAGATTTTGATGAGATGGCTAACATGATCATCGAAGCTTTAAATGGCAATTACAACCTAGAGCAAATGACCAAAAATGCACAAGGAAAGCTTTTTGGTCTGGTAGGTTCCGATATTGTAAAGGAAAATATGCTGATGTCGATTCCCAGAGAAGTCTCTATTTGCATAGTGACTTGGAACAGACTGGACATGTTAAGAGACTGTATAGAATCTATGCTCAGAAACACTATGTATCCTTTCTATAAAATACTTGTACATTCTAACGGTTGCGAAGATGGTACTCAGGAGTACCTTGCTGAACTAGCTCAGAGAGACGCTAGAATAGTGCCTATCCTGTCCAAAGAAAACGAAGTTTTTGTTATTCCGAATAATAAGATGATGGACCTCTTTCCTCATAATGATGCAGTACTCGTTAATAATGATGTCACCGTAGAACTTAATTGGCTTAATGCGCTAGTCAATGCCGCCTATATGCACAGACAAATAGGACTAAGCGGCTCGAAAATTCTATATCCAGATGGCACTCTACAGGAATTTGGTTCTGAGTTATATGGCGATGGCACAGGCCGTAACATAGGTAAGTGGGACGAAAACCCTAACAAAGATGAGTATAGTCGAATAACATATGTAGGATATGTCTCAGGATGTTCACTCTATATCAAGAGATCTACTATCAAAAAGATAGGCACCTTTGATGAGCAATTCCATCCATGTTACTGTGAAGACAGTGATCTGTGTTACACTGCATGGGAAAACGACTTACATACAGTTGTCACCCCATTCAGTGTAATCAATCATTTCGAAGGTGGTACTTCTGGCAAAGATGAAGACTCTGGTTTTAAATCCTATCAAAAAATCAACTTCGAAAAATTTCTCGCCAAACACAAACATAATCTTGACGATATTAAAAACAAAATAGACGGCCTGAACCAGGCACAATTAAACTAAACTATGAGATTTTTATTTGCTTGTGGTTGCCCACGTTCTGGCACAACTGTTCTCTGGAGACTACTCAGAGCACATCCCAAAGTGGCTATGGGAGTAGAACGATATATAGACCGCGTCATTGGTAAAAAATATGAATTGGATGCCAGTTATTTCTCCAAAGAAAGATTCTACTCCTACACTAAAGGTGATACCCATTTTCCAGATATTACCAGTGCAGGAGCAGGAGAATATTATAGGGAGCTAGAAGAGAGGTATGATGACTGTAAGTACTATGGAGACAAAATACCACCACTATATGAACAGTACGACAATATCTTCAAGGCTTTTGACAAAGTGGCGGTAGTATTTATCTTCAGAAACATTTTTGACGTATCACAGTCCTATATGAAAAGACTGGCTAAACCAGATGACGCCTGGGATAAAAATGTAGATGATGCTATTAGAGAATGGAACCTCTCACTTAGAAGCACCATAGAAGCAAAGAAAAAAGGTCACAAAATTTATATTCTGGAATATGAAGAATTGTTTTATAAGGAATTTGACCTAGAACCTCTGTTCAATGGACTTGAAATAAGATATAACAAAAAGGTAAAGATGAATTTCAGAAATGAAAAAATTTTCTGTCAGAGGTTAGAAGAGAAAAGAGATAATTCACTTTCTTCTCTAGACAAAAGAAATATCATATATAATGCGGATTTTGATGCTTA
>CAZKXO010000307.1:0-4519 GCA_964556525.1 uncultured Saprospiraceae bacterium | reverse complement strand
ATTTCTATCTCAGGAACTGGAAATATCAATCTGAAAGAAGTAGAGATTGCTTCCGCATCTGTAGATATCTCTGGAACTGGTGATGCTTACCTTAATGTGACTGACAAGTTGGATGTAAATCTATCAGGAACAGGAGATTATACTCAAAAAGAAATTGCTGTTGCTTCAGCCTCAGTAAGTATTTCAGGAGTAGGGGATGCTTTTCTAAATGTATCTGACAGATTGGAGGTGAAATTGTCAGGAGCAGGAGACCTAGAATATATAGGTACTCCTGAGATTAGTAAAAAGATTTCGGGAATAGGAGACTTAGTAAATAGAAATTAGATTCTAACAATACACATTCAATACACATGCGTATAAACGGTCATTCACATCTTTTACCTTATCCTGAGGATATTCCTTCATTCATGAAGGAAAAAGAAATCTTTTGGGTAGATGAGGATAGGAAGCACATGTTGCAAAAGGGATGGAAAAGACCTGTAACAGATTCCAGTTTCTTTCTCAATGAGAAACTGGAGTGGATGGATAAAAACAATATCGACCACGCAGTAGTATTGAATCTTTCTCAGTTGTATGGCAATGGACTCCGACTGGAAGAAATGAAAAAAGTCTTGCGCTTCCAGAATGATTTCAATGCCCGCATCCAACATGATCATCCCCAAAAGTTTACTTGCGGTTTTGTAGTCCACTCTGGATTTGTACGTGGTGCCTTATGGGAAATGGAAAGATGTGTAAAAGAGTTAGGGCTAAAAGTATTGTGTCTGCCTACGCATTTTATGGATTCTGTAGGTACTTGGCGTTGTATTTTCGATCAAGATATACTGCCTATCTTAGAGCTAGCTAATGAATTAAAATTGGCTATAGAAATACATCCTTATGATGGAGAAAAATTTATTAAACTAGAAAATACAGCTTGGCGTTTTCATTTGGTATGGATGTTGGCACAATGTGCAGATGCTTATCATTTCTATACCCTGCAAGGCTATCAAGAAAAATTTCCTGACATAAGAGTTTGTTTTGCACATGGTGGGCAACTGGCGCAGATTAATTTAGGCAGACGGATCCAAGGCTTTGATGGCAGACCTGATCTCTTTGAAGGAATGACGCATCCGCGAAAGGCTGTAGGTCATAAAAATATTTTCTTTGACACCTTGGTACATGATACTTTTTCTTTGGATCTTATGGTAAAACGATTGGGCGGTACGGATCAGATACTGATAGGCTTGGATGATCCTTATCCCTTGGGTGAGATGGAAAGTGATGCACAATCAAGCTATCCGGGTAAGTTGCTTGACTTGGCGGTAGATGAGAACATATTGACATATGATCAGAGAGATGAGTTGTGGTACGATAATGTGCTCAGGTGGCTGGGTGCTGAAGAAGATATAGCATTAAGAAATAGAATTGGAATAGAGTGATAATGGAGTATTCTACGGAGCTATCTTTTGCGCAGGCAATGGATAAAGAAGATGACCTAGCTAAATTTAGAGCAAGATTTCATTTGCCTAAAAGAGAAAATGGAATTCCTTACGTATACCTATGTGGTAATTCTTTAGGGTTGCAACCTAAGGATACAACAGCGGCTCTCCAACAAGAATTACTAGATTGGAAAAACTATGGTGTAGAAGGCCACTTCCATGCTAAGAATCCTTGGATGCCTTACCACGAATTTCTGACCGAAGCGATGGCCAAAGTTGTCGGTGCTGATTCCCATGAGGTCGTTGTAATGAATACGCTTACTGTCAATCTCCACTTGATGATGGTGTCATTTTATCGACCCACTTCTGAGCGATACAAAATTCTGATAGAATACGATGCATTCCCTTCGGACAAATACGCAGCTGCTTCTCAAATTCGCTTTCATGGATATAATCCTAATGATGCTCTGGTAGAACTCAAAGCTAGAGAAGGAGAGGTGACACTTAGACCAGAAGATATCCAAGCCGTAATAGAAGAACAAGGAGACAGCATTGCACTTATTATGCTGGGGAATACCAATTACTACACCGGACAGTTTTTTGACATGAAGTCCATTACAGAATGGGGACATGCCAAAGGCTGTGTCGTAGGTTTTGATTGTGCCCATGGAGCAGGAAATGTGCCTTTGAGATTGCACGACTCTGGTTGTGATTTTGCAGTCTGGTGCTCTTACAAGTATCTCAATTCTGGTCCTGGCTCATTGGGTGGTGTCTTCGTACATGAACGTCATGCATCTACAAACGAATTACCAAGATTCGAAGGATGGTGGGGTCATAATAAAGATACAAGATTTAAGATGAGAGATGGCTTCGAACCTATCTATGGTGTGGAAGCTTGGCAGCTCAGTAATCCTCCTATCTTATCTATGGCAGCAATTTGGGCTTCCCTAAAAATTTATGAAGAAGCAGGTATAGAAAGTCTAAGGCTGAAGTCATTGAAGTTGACTGGCTATTTAGAATATCTGATGGATGAGCTAGGTGAGGACCGTGTAAAAGTTATCACTCCTAGAGACCAAAACCAAAGAGGTTGTCAGTTGTCTATTCAGGTCAAGAATGCAGATAAAACTTTGTACGAAAAAGCTACCAAGAAAGGCATCATCGCAGACTGGCGCGAACCTGATGTCATACGTGTAGCACCTGTTCCACTATACAACTCATTTGAAGATGTGCACAATTTTGCAACCATCTTGAAATCCTGCTTATGAAAAAGAAAATCATAATTGTAGGTGCAGGCCTTTGTGGTTCTTTATTGGCCTTACGTATGGCGCAACGGGGATATAAAGTAGTGATTTATGAGAAGAGGGACGATATGAGACTTGGTATCAGTGATGCAGGCCGTTCTATTAATCTGGCGCTTTCCGCAAGAGGACTTATGGCCTTGGATAGGGTAGGTCTCCGAAAGACAGTAACACAGTCTTGCATACCTATGAAAGGTCGTATGATACATCCTTTGGAAGGTGAAGCATTCCTTTCTTCTTACAGTGGTAGGACAGAAGATTACATAAACTCTGTATCCAGAACAGAGCTTAATGTTCTTTTGCTCAATGAAGCAGATTTCCATGAAGATGTCACTTTGAAATTTGATTCTGTTGTACAGAAAGTAGATCTTAAAGAAGGCGTCGTAGAAGTAAAAGATAAAATTTCAGGAAAGACTTATTCTGATAGTGGAGAAGTTGTGCTTGGAACTGATGGAGCTGGCTCTGTAGTCAGAAAAACGATGATGAGTCAAACGACCAAATTGCTCTTCAATTATTCTCAAGATTTCCTCAGGCATGGCTATAAAGAATTAAGCATTCGTCCTACTGAAGGTGGTGACTGGAAAATAGAAAAGAATGCTTTGCATATTTGGCCACGTGGTCATTTTATGATTATAGCGCTTCCTAATTTGGATGGCAGTTTTACACTAACGATGTTTCATCCTTATGGCAGTGATATAGGTTTTGATGCCTTGACTGATGAAATGAAACTAGAAGAATTCTTTAGAACTTATTTTCCTTCTTTACTCCCATATATACCACATTACAAACAAGAGTATTTCGAAAATCCTGTTGGTACACTAGGAACGATAAAATGTTACCCTTGGCAAGCTTATGGAAAGGCCTTGATTATGGGAGATGCTTCTCATGCCATAGTACCGTTCTATGGACAAGGAATGAATGCTGCCTTCGAAGATGTAAGAGTCTTTGATGATATGATGGATAAGTATGGCGAAGAATGGGAAAAAGTATTTACAGCTTTTCAGGAGGATAGAGCAGATGATGCCTCAGCAATCGCAGATTTGGCTATAGACAATTTCTATGAGATGAGAGATAAGGTCGATGATCAAGCTTTTATACGCAAACGGAAAATAGAAATGCAATTGGAACAAGAATTCCCAGAGTACTATTCCAAGTATTCACTTGTTACCTTCCGACCAGAGTTGCCTTATTCAGAAGCTATGCAGGCTGGCAGGAAACAAGATCAGATACTTCTGGATTTATGTAGACAAGATGATTACGATAGTATACCACTTGCAGAGATATACCAAAAATTACAAAACATTACTTAGATTTATTTTTCTATTACATGTAAAAGTGAATTAAAGTCCAGCCACTACTTCAAATTAGTAATTTGTAACTTCTTATTCAGATGACTTGATATTATAAGAGGGTGGTGCAAATGTGGAAATGCCATTGCCACCATACTTACTAAGTAATACTGAAAATAGTAATGGATACTTTTCTACATTCACTAACTGACCATTCCAAGGTAGCCAGCCCTTTGGTACCTTGGAATGTGTGAAAACCTTAATTTCTCCAACATAATGTCCATTCTTTGTAGAGGTGGCAATTGCATAATAAACAGTAGAATTTTTGTAGTCTAGCATCTGATTGTTATCAATTCTATTCTTTGAGAGCGATAGTCCAGATGTTGAATTTGTACTTGTATTTATTGGCTTGTTGCCATTACCATTACCATTAAGTTGAATTGAAGTTTGGACTCCAGATTCATCTGTAAGAATTAGAGTATTGCCTTGTAATTCAAGAGTGGTAACGGTTTCG
>CAZKXO010000306.1:0-4530 GCA_964556525.1 uncultured Saprospiraceae bacterium | reverse complement strand
CTATAGTTATAAGGATATAAAACTAGAAGGAGAATTTGAGCAGAATCTATTTGATGGTGAATTCATATCCAGTGACCCAAATGCACAAATGGAATTCGACGGTGAAATTTTTGTCAAAGCTGGTCAGATAACTTCTGATTTTAAAACCAAAATTGAACAAATAGATCTGATGGCACTTAATCTCTCTAAAGATATAAGTTCTATACATGGCGATATAGATCTAAGTTTGGAAGGATCTAAGTCTTCAGACTTTATCGGTTCAGCCCAGATCCAAAACCTTACATTGGCATATCAGGGCAAGCAGTTTGCCTTTGACAGTCTACTTGTCAGTTCCTCGCCTGAACTGAATGATAACAGGAATATTACTATAATATCAGATGTTTTTAACGGTACTATAGATGGCAAATTTCATTTCCCCGATTTGTTGCCAACTTTAAAAGATCATCTAGTCTATGCACATCCTCAGTGGGCCAAAAAATTTAAAGTTCAGAAAACAGGAGGTATAAAAAGGAAACAAAAGTTTGGCTACAAATTTCATGTAGTAGATACCAAAGATTATCTGGAGCTAGCTAAGTTGGATGAACTTAGATTGGTAGATCTAAGTATGAAAGGTAGTGTAGACACTGATAAGAAGGAGTACAACAGTGATATATTTATCAAACAAGTCGCCTATAAGAATTTATTGATTGACGAACTGGATGTGGTCTTTGATGAACAAGACAAGAAATCTGATAACTCTGTCAATGTAGCTAAACTGACTTCGGGTAAATCTGAATTTAATCCTTTCGAAGTATTTGCTGAATTGAATGAAGATCGTCTGAGTATAAGAATGCTTACTAAGGAATTGCTAGATTCATTTCAGCGGATAGATTTATCTATGCATATTTATCCTCAAGAAGATGAGCTGATTGCTTCTATCTCTGAAAACACATTGACGATGTTTAGTTCTGAGTGGAAGGTCAATCCTGGTAATAAAATTGTATATGGCGATGATTACATTGATATAGAAAAGTTTGTTATTTCAGATGGCAATAGAAGCCTAGTTGTAACAGATATCAATAATCGTGGACTGAGTGCAGAAGTACAGAACTTCGACTTTATTACCATAAATGGAATAATTGACTACGAGAAAATAAAATTTGCAGGAGAAGGTGATTTGAATTTTAGTAAGGTAGACTTGTTTGAAGAATCGGCAATGTCTTTTGATATGGATATAGATGAGTTTACACTGAATGATGTGGATTATGGCAGTCTCTATGTCAATGCCATAGATGACGGTTCTGAAACAATATCTGCCCTAGTCTTCTTAGAAAAAACGGAAGATGGAATGAATCTCGATGTTGGTGCAGACATACACAAGCAAACGCAAGAAATAGTAGGTACTATCACCGCAAGTAATCTACCAATGGAAACCTTTGAGTTTATCATTAGTGATGGCATCTCTAATACCGCCGGTGATGCGGATGTGTTCGACGGGAAAATAAGCGGATCACTTGATGATATTAAGTTAACTGCAGAAGCGCAAGTTACAGGTGGTACAACTACGATAGACTATCTAGGGGCACAACTCTACCTTGGCGAAGAAAAATTTATTGTAACAGATGAAGAGATAAATCTTACTGGCGCAACCATAGCTGATAAATATGGTAATATAGCCAATATGCGAGGAGGTCTTTATCATAGTCTATTTACAGACTTTACGACAGAGCTTACAATGGAATCAGACTATTTCTTAGCCTTGGATACAGATAAGAGAGACAATCCTTCTTACTATGGACAGGGCATAGGAGATATGACTGTCAATTTCTCTGGACCATTCTCAAGTACTGATATTACTGTAGATGCCATTACGGGTAGAGGTACAACTATCAATATTCCTGTAGGCGAGGTAGTAAGTAATTATGACGAAAGTTTCATTCAAGTTGTTTCTCGAGAAGACATTCTCAATGTATCAAAAGATAAAATTGTACAGGCTGTGACACTGGAAGGTGTTGATATCCAAATGAATCTTAGCATAAATGAAGAAGCCAAGATTAATATAATCTTCGATGAAGCTCGGAATGATATCATGAAGGGTCTGGGAAATGGCAACATGCGGGTCGTCGTTTCTCGTGAAGGTGATTTCAATATTTTTGGCGATTATGTAATAGAGGAAGGTGAGTACTTGTTTACCTACTGGAATGGTTTTGTTTCTAAGCCTTTTACAGTTCAAAAAGGAAGTAAGATAACGTGGACAGGAGATCCAATAAATGCTAACATTGATTTAGAGGCAAATTATGAAAAACTTCGTGCTCCTACGACAGTATTTCTACAAGAATATCTCAATCCAAACAATAGACCTGAAGCTGGTATAAGGACAGATATCAACTTAAAGATGTACCTGACAGAAACCTTGTACAAACCACAGGTAGATTTCGATATAAAGTTTCCAGAACTGCAAGGCGAACTCAAGGCGCTGGCAGAAAGTAAGATGAGAATACTCCGTGATAACGAAGCTGATCTCAATGAGCAAGTGGCAGGGCTGATCATGTTCGGTAGTTTTCTTCCTTCCTCACAGTTAGGAACTCAGGTGGGTTCGCCTACTGGAATTGCACGTACGGGTTACAATACCTTAAGTGAGATGATCTCTAACCAATTATCTTACTTGCTCTCAGGTTTCTTGCAAGAAGCACTTACAGAGAATGGCTTTATCTCAGGGATAGATTTTGAGTTAGGGTTTAGTAAGAATTCTCAGTTTGATGATGGACTAGATCCAAACAGAGTACCTACGGGAAGTAGTAACAGTATCATTCCTGATGAAATAGAAGTCCACCTTAAGCCACGTTTTAATAACGACAAGTGGGAAATAGATTATGGGACTAGTTATGTATCCAATGCTGTCTCTTCTATCCCTAACTATGTTATACACGATTTCGTTCTCGCATTCAATCTAACGGATGACAGAAGGCTCAAATTAAAAGCATATGGGAAGTGGGATAGAGACATCAATGCGGAGGCTGGACAGAAATTCGGTTTTGGTATCAATTACAAAAAAGAATTTGGCTCTCTCACTGATTTTAAGAAGGCACTCTCAGAGGATATTGCCAAATTGAAAAAAGTAGAATCTAACTAAGCTCTAGTACTTACTTATTTTATTTCTGAGGTAATGATCTGCCATTACTAAGGCAGCCATCGCCTCTACGATAGGCACTGCTCTAGGCACTACACAGGGATCATGTCTTCCTTTACCACTCACTATAGCTTCCTCTCCAGTCTTTGAAATGGAATCTTGATCTCGCATTATAGTCGCAACAGGTTTAAAGGCAACATTAAAATAAATAGGCATACCATTGCTAATTCCTCCTTGTATGCCTCCAGAATGATTGGTGCTGGTCACCTTCTTTCCAAGATCGTCAGTTACCCACTTGTCATTATGTTCTGATCCTTTCATGCTGACACTATTAAAACCGCTTCCATATTCAAATCCTTTCACAGCGTTGATAGACAGCATGGCTTTCCCCAGATCGGCATGCAGCTTATCGAACACTGGAGCGCCTAGTCCAATAATCGGATTTTTGATATAGCAAGTAATCTTGCCGCCTACAGTATCTCCGTCTTTCTTTGTGCTTTGTATAAGCCCCTGCATTAGTGCAGCTACTTTCGGATCAGGGCAGCGTACAATACTTTTTTCAGTTTGTGACCAATCAATCTTGTCTAAGGCCGTTTCTATACTTATAGAACCCACTTGTGTAACGCCAGCATTTATTTCTATTCCTGCTTGTTTCAGTAATAATTTGGCAATGGCACCTGCTGCGACTCTAGCAACTGTTTCTCTGGCAGAAGATCGCCCTCCACCTCTGTAATCTCTGATTCCATACTTTTCTTGATAAGTCATATCTGCATGAGAAGGTCTGTAAAGATCTTTGATATGAGAGTAGTCTCTAGACTTTTGGTTGGTGTTTTCTATGTATAAAGCTATCGGTGTTCCAGTAGATTTTCCTTCGAAAATGCCTGATTTAACAGAGAAAGAATCAGGTTCCTTACGTTGTGTTACAATTTTTGATTGGCCTGGTTTTCTACGATCTAACTCTGACTGAATAAACGAGAAATCTATGTCTAGACCTGCCGGGCAACCATCTATCACGACACCTATCCCGACACCATGCGATTCTCCAAATGTTGTGATTCTAAAGATCTCTCCAAAACTATTCCCTGCCATTGATGTGGATTTAGTAGCCAAAGTTAAGTGAAAGTAATTACTAAAGAATGACATTTCCTCTAAGTCGCGGATAAAGACATTCTTAATTAACAATCTTAATTGGTGACTGTTATATCTTTGCACCCATGCATTTATATCCCACAGATATATACGATAAGCTAGAGTTTGATAAAATACTAGATAGGCTCTCTAAGTACTGCCTAGGCTTGCCTGCCCAGAAGTTAGTCCAGAATATGAGGATCTTTACGAGCAAGCCACAGATAGAGCGGATGTTGGATGAGGTCCTAGAATTCAGACATACGATAGAGGCACAGTTGGATTTTCCATTACAC
>CAZKXO010000305.1:0-4540 GCA_964556525.1 uncultured Saprospiraceae bacterium | reverse complement strand
TTCAGTAGGTTATAATCCGAAGGTATAAAATCTCGACTAAATTATCTTAATAAGCCTTGACAAGGCCAGCTTATTGACAGTGTAATTGCCATAGGCTTTCGTTTAACAAGAATATTGCCTCCTTCAGCAAGAAGGGGTTATCTCACTCACTGTTTAGGGCTAATTTAGACGTGCTTCCTAATAATAGGATGTCATAAGTAGTCCAAAAATTCCAATTGCAAACAATCTTAAAAATGACCACAAATCCCAAAAACCATCTAATTGTCATTAATGCATAGCCTCAGAGAGAAACAATCTAAAACCATCATACTACTCACAACACGAGAAAAAGAAGTATTGCGACTCCTAATAGAGGGACATACCTGTAGAGAAGTTGCAGCTCAGTTGTTCTTATCTCCCGAGACGGTAAAAACACATAGACGGAATCTATATTTCAAGCTTGATGTACGGACAGGAGTACAGCTGGGGGCTGTGGGGGTAGGGTATTTGTAAGGCTTATTGTGTTTTCTTAATTGTATGTAACATTCTAACCTAACACTTGTGTTTTTTCTAATAATTGGAGAACTATTCTTAATCATTCTATAACCATAATGAATAACATCTAATATAAAAACCAAAAAACTACGTATGAAATATTTACTCCGCTTTAGTCTTCTTTTTGCTTTAATTAATGCTAGTACTCAATTTTATGCACAATCAGATGTTACAAATGATGAAAAGCAAACAAAGCATTATGGTGGTCACATATGTGATGGACTACATCAAGAGAGTAATGATCTAACAAAGAGCAGTGTCTCAACTGGATACATTACAGGTTGGACTGAACCATATGTTATTGATCTAGTAGATTCTACTCCTTACCACATGGTTATTATTACGGATTATAATGATGTGGATGAGATAGTAGTTAGTAATACACATCTTGTTGATCATACATTAAATGGCGGTCCTATAACAGCACTTAGTTTTTTGGATGATGGAATAGGTAATGATAAGGTTGCAGGAGATAAGATGTTTACATCAGCAGATATTGTTTATACAAACCCATTTAATTATCAATTTCCAACAGGATTGAATTTTAGATCTTCCGATGTGACTTATAATTTTAATAATGGGACTTCTGACACATTAAGTATTGACCTTGGATATGGGATAAGAATGTTAAGAAGTGATGTGGTTAATGTAAATACGAATGTAGACAGTCTTGATATAGGTGCCCAGTATTCCTCACATGTGGTAAATTTCGCAGTAAATCTAATTGGTCAAGAACCCTTGCAAAATTCAGCTACTCGTACTCAATTGTATTATGATTACTTTCCAGATACAAAGGATTATTTAATGCTTGCGACTTCATATGCAACACCAGGAAGACCAGTGGCTAGTTATCTACGTGTAAATGTAGAAGAAACTGGAACCATATATGGGTATAACGGGGTAAATATTTCATCAACTTTTGGTAGTGCAGGTGAATTAAATGGTGTTATAAAATTCTATTATTCTAATGGAGGAATTGCTTGGATTGCAAATCATGAGATATTACATCACTACGGAACAGTTTTGCATCCGGATCTTAATCTTACAATACCTGGGTCTCATTGGAATTTAATAGAGACAAATTCTAGTGGGTTTGGGTCTGGCTGGCGTGCCACAGATATAATTGACCTTGGTAATGATTGCTATACTAGAGAGGTTAATGGTAACTATACGCTAGAATATAATAAACTAGAGTTGTATTTGATGGGCTTAGTTCCTTTGTCAGAAGTAGCATGGCCACTTAAAACTTTAGTCGATTTTACTTTCAATGGCTTAAATAATCCCTGTCCATTTCATTCTACTGTGGGTATTTCTGAAATAACTCAGAGTGATTTTGAGGCATTAATGCCTCCTAGAGTTCCAAATCATATGGATTCACAAAAAGACTTTGAGTCCGCTTTGATTGTGTTGACTGAAAGACTAATGACACCTCTAGAAATGTCTTATTATAATTGGCAAATGGAACAAAATGAAATGCTAATTGGCGATCCTAATCGAAATTCAGCATGGTCTAGTGTTAATTTTAATGAAGCCACATTGGGTCTAGCAATATTAAATACAGAACTACCTTGCCCCCTAATTGTAAATTGTGATTGCCCGGGTGGTGTCCAAGGCAACACTTTTTTAGGAAATACTATTTATTGGAATGATGCTTCTAATTGGTCTCTTGGAACAATCCCGACTCTTTGTGATGAAGTACTTATACCAGCGGGGCTTGATTGTATATTACTCTCTACAGAAACAGGAGAATGTTATAGCATAGAGGTGCAAGTTAGTGGTGACTTTGAGGTAGAGCAGGGTGGAGTGCTGGAGGTAGTGGCGCAGAGCAATTAGCCTTGCTATCAAAAAACAACCTCTTGCCAACAAGAGAGCAACAAAAAAGGGAACCAGAAATTCTCATCTTATTTTGTAAGCTAATACACTTGTAAAAAGAACTTTTACCTTAAATCGCTTTTTATAAACTTTTATGATTAGCACCTTTTCCAGTTCCTTTGTAAAATCACAAAACCAAAATCAGCTTTTATCCTAAACCCTGCAAAAATGAAAAAAATTATTAACTGCCTTTTATTATTTATAGCCTTCTATCCTGTGTTTTGTAAAGCACAATTAGTAATACCAAATGTTTCACCTAATTACTTGATCTGTGATTCTACAATTCAATTAAGCGTAGACTTCGGAACTTGCAACTTAGATGGAGATGTATCTGTAAATCTTTTTAACTCTCCGATAGGGGTTAGCATATCTGGGTCTAATCCATTTCAGGTAGTATCTGGAATTGGTGTTTTCGAATTAACAATTCAGGAGGCAGTATCTGGTATACTGGCAATAGAATTTAGTGTGGATGCCATATCATCCACTAATAGTTGCACGGTAAATGTTGGTGCTAATGTAACTAGCGGAGATATAGTAGTAGACTGTTGTCATCTTAAGGTTATCGCATCTGATGGACCTACTAGTAGATATGCTGAAAGGGTGGATAATTCACAAGATAGGGCGCTAGTTGGGGCAAGATTTGATGATGACAATGGTTTGCAATCTGGTTCAGTATATCTGTACGAGTGGAATATGAATAATTGGCAAGAGACTAAGTTTGTCGCTAGTGACGGAACCGCTACAGCATTGTATGGAACAGGAGTTGCGATAGAAGGTAATAGATTTTTGGTAGGCGCTTCAGGAGACGATAACTTATTTACTACAGCAGGAGCAGTCTATGAATATTATTTCGACGGGACAAACTGGATCGAAACTAAGATATTATCGCCAGACCCTGCTTACCTCGATGTCTATGGCTCAGCGGTGGCCATGTATAGTGAAGATTTGGGAGTTACGTCTGCTGAAGGTGATGATCATATTGTAGGAAACAATACAATACCTACATCAAATCTTGGGGCAATATATGTGATGGAATGGAGTGGCATAACCTTAAGTCAAACAAAGCTTGTACCCTCTGATGGACTGACGAATTCTAGATTTGGCCATACCGTGGATATTATTCCAGGACGAGCCATGACTGGAGCTTACGCAGATAATGATAATGGATCAAATTCCGGCTCAGCTTATATATACGAGTATGATGGAGCAACGTGGGTAGAAACAAAACTTATAGCATCAGATGGGCAATCCTGGGATTGGTACGGCTATAGTGTTGCTACTAGTGGCGACAGAGCGGTAGTAGGAGCTCCTAGAGATGATGATAACGGTAATAGCTCTGGTGCCCTTTATATCTACGAGTGGGATGGTGTATCTTGGATTGAGACTAAATGGCATGCCTCTGATAATACAACTAATGACAATTTAGGATATTCTGTAGATATACAAGGTGATAGGATTATTGTGGGAGCACTTAATGATAATTCGCAAAGAGGAGCGGCATACATTTTAGATTGGAATGGAACTGGCTGGGATGAAACTAAAATAGTTGCTTATGATGTAGCAAGTAATCATGGCTATGGAGGCAGTGTGGCACTTTCAGACTCTATTGCCTTTGTGGGTTCAGTAGGTGGTCAGGCTGCTTATTTCCATATACTTGAAACGTTCTACCTGGACTCAGATGGAGACAGTTATGGAAATCCAGCTCTAAGTATGCTAGGATGTGGAGCACCTAACGGTTATGTGGAAAACAATACGGACTGCGATGATACTGACCCACTAGTATTCCCAGGAGCTTCTGAGCTTTGTGATAATATAGATAATGATTGTAATGGGCAAGTAGATGACACCTTTGCCTGTAACTGTCCTGGTGGTTTGCAAGCTAACACTTTCCTTGGCAACACCACTTATTGGAGAGATGCAGCTAACTGGTCTCTAGGAACCGTCCCTACTTTATGTGACGAAGTGCTTATACCTGCGGGGCTTAATTGTATATTACTTTCTACAGAAGTTGGAGAATGTTTCACTATAGAAGTACAGCACAGTGGAAATTTGGTAATAGAACAAAATGCAGTATTTGATGTATTCGCTCAAACTAATTAATTCTATATTTTAATAAACACCAGAAGATATGAAG
>CAZKXO010000304.1:0-4562 GCA_964556525.1 uncultured Saprospiraceae bacterium | reverse complement strand
ATAATACTATCGGATATTTGTATAGACAAGCACGAATCAACTGACCACTAGCTCCTCCCTATAATGAAATCACAGACACAAGACTTACTAGACTACGACATACTTAAGAAAGATTATGAACTTTCAATAGAAGACATACTGGCAGATTCTGAAAAAATTGTTTGGAATGGAAAACCGAACTATGTTTTCAGTCTGATGCCTCTAGAAATGGGAGGCTATGATGTCGCTCTAGGTCCGACCAATATGTATTTTATAGCTTTGGCAATTTGCTGGTTTAAAAGTTACATTGCTTTTGGTGATTCCAGAATTCTGGTGGCCATCATTTTTTTTCTATTGGGTTTGGTGTTATTTCTGTTGCCTGATGTTGTGAAAGAAATAAGAAGGAGGAAAACAGCTTATGCAATTTCTGACAGGCATGTGTTTTTTAAGCTTTGGGGATTGAAAAAGAAACATAGAATCATAGCAAAATTAAAACTTGCCTCTCTTGTGGATGTTAGAATGGAGGAGTACAATGACAAGACGGGTATTCTGTACTTCTTGCTAAAAGAACAACCAGCTTTCAAAACATTTGATTTCTCCTCTAGTGCCTCCAGGCACCATCCTACTTTTGAAAACATTGCCGAAGTCGCCAGCCTCCGAATCAGAATAATCGAGCTTAAGAAAGAATTAGCTGCCAAAAACAAGATCTGATGTAGTTAATTAGATCTCAGTTGTTTCAAATTCAATTTTTTACACTTATTTTGCTTCTAGAATTACAAAAAACATCCATTATGAAATACCTTCTACTTGCGCTAATTTCTTTCTCTTTCTTGGATGCATCTGCACAACTTGTAAATAGATATACTTTCGGTACCATTTATTTCCTGAATGGCGACGTCTATGATTGTCAGGTTGGCTTTCCCTTACTTAATAGATCTAATAATCTTGGACCTACTTTGAGAAGTAAAAACAAATTGGTCGTAAAGAGTCTTGGTGGTGAAAAAGAGAAGATAGATAATGAAGAAATCGATTATATCATTTTCGAAGGTGATCAAGGTCAGTTTATGTTGAAATGGACAAAAGGCTATTCTGTGAGAGGCAGAAAGTATGATAAAACGAAACTGGATAAGCATAATTCCTGGTTTCTTGTCAATGGTGGCTGTGAAGACATAGTTTCCTTTGCCTGGGCAGACAAATTTGAATTGGACAAAAAAGGGCAAGTGTATGCCAGTTATGTAGGCTCATATGGTTTCTACGGTTCTTATTATCTTTTGAGATCCGATGAAGATTACCCGACGATGATTTGTACAATGACAGAAGGCAATGGTATTGGCTTCAAGAAGATGCGTAAAAAAGTCTTTGAATTTTACTTTGCTGGAGATGGACATGCAGAACAATTTTTGGATGGCAAGAAAAAATTGACAGTGGAAGAGATTATGAATTATGTTGAGAGTAGATGTGGAAACTAAACAATAACAATGACAACCACATAACTTAATCCTAGCAAGACTTAGTACATCATATACGTCTAGCTTGTACGATTCGGGTCAATACTTTACTGTGTATGAAACTTAGATTAGGGAAGAATTCAATATTTTGAAAATAAACAATAGTGAAATCATACAAATTAACAAAAGCAGAGGGTCTACTAACAAGCGATTAGGACGACCATAGGCTACGCCAATCGACACTGCGTTCGTCCGTCCGTTATGTCATCAACAGACAAATCATGAGAGTTCATAAGAAATTAACAAAGAACAATGAATTGTATGTGTATATGAATGGGAAACTCATATATAAGAAATGGTTAGATACGGACCAATCAAAAGAGTTTGATTAGGTGAAACAGCACATCTCTCCTTCGTAGAGCCGATGGGTACAGACAAGCAGTTATAATTGTACTAGATAAAATAACATATGGATAGACTTATAGTAATAACTATTCTCGGACTAGTATTCTTTACAGTCGCTTGTTCAGAAGAAGACAATGATAATGAAGGCCCGACTGAATCTGTCACAAGCTTGAATTTGCCAGATCAGCCTTTTAACTATTCTAACATTGAACTACCAGATCACATAACAAACAATGAGTTTCCAGATCAGTTCCAATTTAGGCCAGTCACTGATTTTGATAATACACCAATAGATAATCCTATTACAGATGCAGGAGCGACCTTAGGAAGAGTACTTTTCCATGATAAAAAGTTGAGTGCAAATGGCACAATTGCTTGTGCCTCTTGCCATGTAGCTGAACATGGATTCTCAGACCCCGATGTACTCAGTGAAGGATTTGAAGGAGGGCTTACTCGTAGACATTCCATGGGCATAGTCAATGCTAGATACTATGCAGAAGGAAGGTTTTTTTGGGATGAACGTGCTGAATCTCTAGAAGCTCAAGTACTGATGCCGTTTCAGGATGAAGTGGAGATGGGCCTGACTCTAGATGAATTAGTCAGAATTACAAGTGAGCAGACGTATTATCCAGAATTGTTTGAAGATGCATTCGGGGATAAAACCATCAATAGTGATAAAATCTCTAAAGCTCTAGCACAGTTCATCAGAAGCCTTGTGAGCACTACTTCCAAGTATGACATTGCTAGAGACGAA
The DNA here is from genome assembly GCA_964556525.1 of uncultured Saprospiraceae bacterium. Classification (GTDB taxonomy): domain Bacteria; phylum Bacteroidota; class Bacteroidia; order Chitinophagales; family Saprospiraceae; genus RFSX01. The sequence goes on along the minus strand of CAZKXO010000304.1, from coordinate 1,976 downwards.
GTAGACTCTCCCATAATAGACTTTCCAGATTTCTCTGATTTAGAAAATGAAGGCAAGAGACTGTTTTACGGACGTCGCATCCTGACAAATGGTGTGACCGGCAACTGTGTGGGATGTCACCAAACAGAAGCTTTTATCGGTCCTTCCAGAGCTAATCTTGGACCACTGACAACCTTCGCTACTACAAATGGGCTGGATGCCGCATCGATAGACGACCTAGGTGTAGGCGAAACCACTGGCAATTCTAGTGACAATGGAAAGTTCAAAATCCCTTCTTTGAAAAACATTGCCATTCGTCCTCCATATATGCATGATGGCAGATTTGCCACCTTAGAGGAAGTCATGGAGCATTACAGTTCAGGTATACAAAATCATCCCAACTTGATATCGCCACTGGTAAATGCAAACGGAGAGGTGGGACAGTTCAATTTTACAACTGCAGAAAAAGAGGCCTTAATTGCTTTCATGCACACCTTGACTGATAATGAAATGCTCACCGATGAAAAATACAGTAATCCCTTTGAATAAATTAAGTATTGTTCTTGCCGTTATATTAGTCGCTACTTTATTAAGTTGTAAAGATGATGTAGGTGAAGAGGGAGAGATGCCTGGCTCTGCTGATAGTACGCCAAATATTCTCTTGATCATTGCTGATGATGTAGGAAAGGATGCCTTGAATGGTTTTTCTGAAGGAAGCATCAAGCCAAATACACCTCATATCAACACTATCCGAAACGATGGATTAACTTTTAATAACTTCTGGTCATATCCTACTTGCTCTCCGACGCGAGCATCCATTCTAACAGGGAAGTATGGATATAGAACCGGTGTAAAGTGGGCAGGCGATGAGCTACAATCTTCAGAAATAAGTTTACAGCAGTACATTAAAGAAGAATCAGGTGAAGATTACTCAACAGCCCTGGTCGGGAAATGGCATCTCTCTGGAGGTAACGGCAACTTCGATCCGGAAGTATTTGGCATTGATTATTATGCTGGGCTTATTAGAGGCGAGGCACAAAGTTATTACAACTGGCAATTAACTGAGGATGGCGCTGGTAATATTGTATCAGACTATACCACTGAAAAATTTACTGACATTGCCATAGATTGGATAAATCGGCAAGACAAGTCTTGGTTTTTGTGGTTAGCTCACAATGCTCCTCATACACCATTTCATGTTCCACCAGATAACATGCATTCTCAGGGAAGCTTGACTCCATTTGTAGATGGCATGGACGAAACCCCTTATTACATGGCTGCGCTTGAAGCCATGGATTTTCAGATTGGTAGATTGCTAGACAATATATCTCAAGACTAATTAAACAACACTATTATATTATTCATAGGGGATAACGGAAGTCCGACGGAAGTAGCACAAGCTCCTTATTCAAATACAACCGCAAAAGGAAGCCTCTATCAAGGTGGCATTGACGTACCAATGTACATATCTGGTGCTGGAGTCACAAGAACGGGAATTGACAACAACCTCATTACTAGTACTGATTTATTCTCCACTATCGCGGAAATTGCAGGAAGTACCAATAGTGAGATTCACGACAGTAAGAGTTTCAAACCTTTGCTTACTCAATCCTCAACAATTAGAAACTTCCAGTACGCTGAAAAAGACAATGGAATGATTGAAAATTGGACTATCAGTAATGGAACCTATAAGCTCATTGAGAATGCTAACGGCAACCAAGAGTTGTACAACTTAGAAGACGATCCTTATGAAGAAGATGATCTATTAAATGGTCCATTATCAAACACTGAATCAACTGCCAAAGAGGCTTTAGAAGCTGAATTGTTAGTAATTAGACAATAGAAAACCTGCTATGGCATTAGACAAAAAGCAATGGCATCCTTGTCACTATTTCTCTTTTCATCACATCATTTTGGGGGTTCTTATAAACTAGTGCGCTTGCAAAATAATCTATACAACATAGATCGTTTATAATAAAACTTCATACATGAATAAG
>CAZKXO010000303.1:0-4566 GCA_964556525.1 uncultured Saprospiraceae bacterium | reverse complement strand
TAGACACATCCGAAGAGGCAATCTAGACGGTACAGGAGATCTCGAAAATTTGATTACAGATGGAATAGTATTTCTAGAAGACTTGGAAATCAATGTACAAGAAGGTAAAATGTACTGGACGGCAAGTAGAGACGATGCATTGCTAAAAGCCAACTTAGATGGAACTGAAGTAGAGACCATAATGTCTGTAGAAGATCCCATAGATTTATACATAGATGACGTAGGCGAAAAAATATACCTTGCCACAGAAACCCAAATAATTTCTGCTAATCTAGACGGTGCCGATCAGCAAATTATTATGGATGGAGTTTTTGCCCCTTTAGGTGGTCTTACCTTGTCAGAAAGTTTTGTATCCAGAGCAGATGCTACACTAACGCAAGGAATATCCGTTTACCCTAATCCTACTTCCGATTATCTGATTATAGATTCTCCAGTTTCTGAGGCAAGATTTACTTTGTCTGATCTACTGGGTCGCAAGGTAATTTCAGCAGCATTGCGTACAGGTCTGAATCACATAAGTCTCAGCAGCCTGGAGAGTGGCACTTACTTCTTGCAATATCTGAACAAGGAAAGTTTTATGTATTCTGCTAAGGTTGTGGTGACAGATTAGTGCTAACCCACAACCCTTCTCTCGAGAAAGGGAGAACTTAAAGATAAAGGCTGGAGTTTCCTCAGTGCAACCCTTTTCCCCTTAAAGGGGAATCTTCCCGTAATCATAATGTTCCAAAATGGGGTGGCGGTCCTCCCAATGGGAAACTTGATGGCTGAAGAGCTATGCTAGACCTCTTTACACTTCTCCTCCATCCATTCCTTATATACCCCATCCAGCTGTGGACAGACCCTTTCCTTTACATCAGCATGATAAGCATTGAGCCAGTCTACTTCTGCTTTGGTTAGGAGACTGAAATCTATCAACTGGGTATCTATCGGAAAATAAGTAATCGTCTCAAACTCCAAAAAACCTTCCGTTTTAGCTTTTTTGGTCAAAAGCAGATTTTCTATTCTGATACCATATTGATCCGTGACATAATGCCCAGGCTCATTGGAGGTAATCATTCCGGGTTTCTGAATGCTGGTAGCTCTACCTGTAGCGCCTGGCGCAAAGCCCTGTGGTGGTTCATGTACATTCATAAAGAAACCTACCCCATGACCAGTGCCATGGCCATAGTTCATTCCATCTTGCCAGAGACTGTGTCTTGCCAGCACATCTAGTTGACCACCAGTCGTGCCTTCGGGAAAGACGGCCTGAGCAAGGGCTATATGACCCTTGAGAACTCTGGTATAAGCATTTTTTTGCTCGGGTGGGGGAGGCGTAAAGGTGATAGTCCTTGTAATATCCGTTGTACCATCAGTGTACTGTCCGCCTGAGTCTACCAGCAAGATACCATCGTTATGGATAGCCGCTGCGGTTTTTTCATAAGGACGATAGTGTATAATGGCACCATTGCCTTTATAGCCGACGATGGCGCTAAAGCTGTCTCCGAAGTAGCCTGCTTGCTCCGCTCTGCAAGCAGTGAGCTTTTCAGAAAACTCATATTCTGTTACGGGCTGCTCCTTTACGGTTTGTTCCAGCCAATAGAAGGCTTTGGTCAGTGCGACTGCATCTTTCACATGTACCTGCCTGAAATGGTTTATTTCAGTATCATTTTTGACGGCCTTCAGGTGTCTACTGATGATTTTGCCATCTATAGTGGTGGCTTGCGACAGCGCTTCATACAACTGGACGTTTACACTGGCTTTATTTATAAGTACCTTATCTGAGGTTGTTAGCTGCTTGAGCTGAGGAATGATGTCCTGATAATTATGGATTTTGATGTTATCAGCAGCCAAGGTAGACTCTAATCCAGCTGAAACTTTGGAAGGATTAATAAATAGCTGTACACCTTCTTTGCCGATTAGTAGGTAGGATACAAACACAGGATTGCATTCTACATCGCTCCCTCTTAGATTCATTATCCAACCTATATCATCCAGAGTTGTGACAAGATGGAGATCTGCACCAGCTTCTTGCATAGCAGCTCTTATTTCGGTCAGCTTTTCTGCTCTGGATTTGCCGGCAAACTTGACCTCGTGCTCAAAGATCGTACCTTCTGGAATAGGCGGTCGATCTTCCCAATTATCACCTATAAAATCTTCTGTGACCTTTAAACTGATGCCTTTGGCCTCAAACTTCTTTGTCCAACTGTCTCTTTGACCCAGTGAAATCATAGCTCCATCAGCTATTACAACAGCTCCCTCTGGCAGGTTTTCTGCCAGCCAGTCCACATATCCAGCTTGTCCTTGACCCATTTTGTGCAGTTCAAAGGAAGAAGTGGATAGTTCTTGTTCGCCCTGGATAAAATAGCGAGAATCAGTCCATAGACCTGCATGGTCGGTTGTGACAGCGACAGTACCCGCTGATCCAGTAAATCCTGATATGTAGCGCAGACTTTTCCAGTGCGCAGCGGGATATTCGCTCTGATGAGGGTCGCCAAGGGGCATGATATAGGCAGAAATGCCTTGGGCAGCCATCTTGGACCGCAGAACCGATAATTTCTCGTCAATTTTCATATTATAAAATATACAAATGTGTTATTTATTGAAAATAAATGAATTAAATATTAACATCTTATTTAATATGGCACTATTATTGTTTCTCTGTAGATACAATTGGTAAAATGAGGCCGATTGTGAACGTGATTGAAACCCAGATTGTTAATATAAGTACAAATTAAACATGCTTAAGCAGAATTTAAGTCAAAGAATGCTTCAAAAGCTGTCTCCACAACAGATACAGCTGATGAAATTGCTTCAGATTCCCACAGCAACCCTTGATCAGAGAATACAAGAAGAATTAGAATCTAATCCTGCTTTGGATGAGAGCGATGATGCCGAAGCCCAGGAGGTGTATGACTTAGACAACGATAAGAACGAGGACGACGATGAACCAAAAGCTGAAGATTTTGAGCTGGATGATTATCTGACAGAATACATAGAGGATGATCCGACCAGCTATAAGATGAAAACTGAGTTTTCGCAAGATATAGAGGAGAAGACCATGCCTGTAGCCGTACAAGGCAGTTTCCATGATTATCTGGAAAGACAGCTAGGTATGATGGATATAGAAGATGAGAGATCTTTGACCATCGCGATGCAACTAGTCGGATCTATAGACAGTGATGGTTATATCAGAAGAGACATGTTGTCTATCGTAGACGATCTGATGTTTACACAAAACATAGATGTCACAGAAAAAGAAATCTTTACACTGCTAGCTAAAATACAAAGGCTAGAACCAGCTGGCGTCGGCGCAAGAGACTTACAGGAATGTCTTCTTTTGCAAATCAGAGATAAACTGGATAGAGAGCCAGACCTCAATAGAAAGGCAAAACAGTTGGCGCAAAAAATAATCGAAAACCATTTCGAGCAATTCACTAAGAAACATTATCAGAAACTTCAGAAGAATTTATTCATCTCTGAGTCCGAGTTGAAGGCGGCGATAGAAGAAATATTAAAGTTAAATCCAAAACCGGCTAGTGGTTTTGCTTCCAGCACCACTGGGGCAAATCAGTACATCGTTCCAGATTTCCTTATCAATAATAGAGACGGTCTGGAGCTGACACTGAACAGTAAAAATGCACCTGATCTAAGAATAAATGATCACTACATGGACATGCTGAATACCTTCAAGGACAACACCAAAGGCAGACGTGTTGCAAAGAAGGAAAAAGAAGCTGTCATGTTTATCAAGCAAAAGATAGATTCTGCAAAATGGTTTATCGATGCGATAAAACAAAGACAAGAAACACTGTACAATACAATGTACTCTATCATGCACTTCCAGGAACAATATTTTCTGACTGGTGATGACAGAACATTGAAGCCGATGATCCTTAAGGATATCGCTGAAATAACAGGACTAGATATATCTACCATCTCAAGAGTTGCCAATAGTAAGTTTGTACAGACAGAATTTGGTACCAAGAGGCTGAAGGATTTCTTCTCAGAGTCCATTACTACACAAGACGGTAAAGAAGTATCTACACTGGAGGTGAAAAATATTCTTACAGATATTATTTCTGTAGAGGATAAGAAAAAGCCCGCCTCTGATGAAAAGCTAAAAGAGCTTTTACAAAAAAGAGGTTACAAAATTGCCAGACGTACCGTCGCTAAATACAGAGAGCAACTCAATATTCCTGTTGCCCGATTAAGAAAAGAATTATAGCATACCTCACGATTGTGAGAGTCTAAAGATAACTCACGTAATTTAAAAAAGTTCCTGCATAAAAGTATATAGGGACTTTTTTGTGTTTATCTGAAAACTGATTTATTCAAATAAATATTGATCAACCCAGTGAGGAATTTCATTATGATGATAAGTAACTTCTTCTCCTTTAAACACTTCCAATATCAAGATTGGTTTGTCGCCTGAATTGTCAAAAATAAATGTGCGATAAGTATTTCTAATAGCTTCTTTTAAATTTGAAAGTGAATTATAATATCTAGTTTCAATCTTGGCTAAAGCAACATCATGCCCTCCTAATTTTACTCTTTGTTTTACTCTTTCAATATTTATAATAGGAGACT
>CAZKXO010000302.1:0-4601 GCA_964556525.1 uncultured Saprospiraceae bacterium | reverse complement strand
ACTATTAATAAAGTTAAACTTAGTATGCTTTCTATAAACAGAAGTGAATTGATCTATTTCTGGTAACTCTATAGTATTATTTGAAAATTCTTGTTTAGTGCACCCAAGCGTAAGAGTCAGAATAATAACTATGTAGGATGTCTTTTAGATATAACGTTTTAGGTATCGCTAGATATAGCAACTCTCACGAAAGGCATATATGTGTACAAGTTTTCTAATGGCACTGAGAGTATGACAGGGAAGTTGGTGGTAGAGTAGTTTTTGGAATCGAATATCAGATTATAGGAACAACTGATATAAGGATAAAATCTTCGTTCTGATATATTAGTTCTTTTTGACAAGACTTAATCTAAGAAGAGATCTTTTAAGTCATCTTTATCTATTGGATTTTTCACTTTCTTCTTTTCTATTTTATCTATCTCATCTTCCATACTATTTGTTGGTGCCTGAGCTGTAGTATCATAATGTCTGAGATCTTCCTTATCCAGCATGATCTGATCTTCCTTTAGATTCATTGCTTTTTCCTCTTCAGTCGGTCTTCCGAGCTCAGCATTGAGATCTTTATATTCTACGTAATCACCTCTGTCTTCTCTAGTTCTCATTTCGTTGGCTCTTCCTCGTTGTTGATTTCGTGCACCTCTTTGTGGTATTTGTCTATCTGGATATTGAGTAGGCTGATTCCTCGACCTACTTCTTTGCATTTTTTGAATCTGTCTAAAAATCATAGGACCGAACATGATCAGTAGCCTCATTAATCCTCTCATAATCTTGTGTTTTTTATTTTAGACTTGAAAAATAGTGATTGGTCTCACTAATGGGTTTTTAATAGCCGCCAAAATATCTTCGCAAAAACCACTCCACAGCTAATAGCACTATCAATATTCCTAATAACCACCATAAGTCTAACACTGGGGTTGTCTCAGCTTTCTGATAGAGTATAGGCTTTATATTTTCGTTGGCAGTCACTAATCCTGACAACTTAGATACATCTAATGGAGAGATAACTTCACCGCCAAACTTTGCTGAAAGATCATGAAGTAAATCATGTCTAGCTGTCAAGTCGTATTGTTCTTTGATAATGGATTCTACTGAGAACTTGCCTCCAGCAGTGAGATTCTTGCCATTGTAATTTGTACTTGCTGTGTATGTATAATTGCCTTCTGGAAATCTACCAGCGTCTACAAAATAATAGTTATTGGTTTTGGAAAAATTGTAGTCAAAAGATTCTCCACTACTATTCTTTATTTGAAGACCCGCTTCAGGTGTATTTATAGCCTCGTAGTTTTCATTATACAACTGTGCATCAAAAGTGATGGCCTCATTTTCTTTGAATGAGTTCTTAGACACAAATGCTCTGAACTGACGTTTGTCATCCTTCTGAGAAGTATACTGCAAGGTCTTCATGAGAAGATTGGATGTATGTCTGTAGCTTTCATATTCCTGATGCTCATATAATCGCCACTTCCAGAAACCCTCACCAGCTATGACAGCATGCTTATGATTATTGATATCTGAATAACCCATGAGTGGATACTGTGTAGGTACACTACCTACTTTTTGGTGCAGAAGAATATTTGCAGTAGGCACAGCCTTGTAATCACCAAAAGGTACTTTCAGTGGAACATAATTACGAAGGTCTTGACCTAAGTTTTCTTCCAATGTGTACAAATCAAAACCTTCTTTTAAGATAGGTGTCACATCATTCAAACTGCTGTTGCCTCCTTCTATTTTGATGACATCCTGTGCAGCATTCAGGTCTGGAATGGAACTCTCCGCTCCTGCAATAAATACAGTAGGCTTCTTCTGTTTCTTTATTTCCTCTATCAGTCCAGCAATCTTATTCTTTCTACTTGGTAGATTGTGAAGGATAACTAAGTCATATCCTCTTATGAGTGGAATAGCATCGCGAGCATATTTTATCTCTAACTCAAAGTTTTTGTTTTCTGAAATAGCGGATTTCAAGGCTTTTATATCTGGATGTGGAGCATTGGCCAGCAAGAGTAATTTTTGCCTTGCATCCAATATTTCCATGTAGACATTTCTGGCGTTATTGGCTTTGCTTATCTCATTATTGATGCCATCTACAGTTACCACATACTTCACATTTCCCACCTGATCAGCTTCCAGTTCGAATTGAAAGGACTTGAAGAAGTTGTTTTTGTCTATTGTAAAGCTGGTGCTTTCTATTTTCTGTCTTTTGCCGCTTACCTCTTTATATAAGTTTATCTTGCTTTTACTACCTGTGGAATTGAAGGCTTGTACATCTGCTTCTATAAGGAACCTATCATTAAGGTATACGATGCGGTTATGCAGTACATTTTTAATAATGAGATCTGTTCTGATAGTTGTATCGCCTAGTGCTACTGAATAGATAGGCACAGCAATCTGCAAATCAGAGTACAAAGGATTTTTCCCTTCATTAAATATACCATCCGTGGTAAGCACTATTGCTCCAAGGTTTTGGTCTTCGAATGTCTCTGAGATATATTCTAGTGGCGAGGAAATATTTGTAGACTGAGGAATGATAGTATCATTCTGATTGGCTGCCAGATTTTCTCCAAATGAAAGTTCTACGAGTTCGAATTTCTCAGCTAAATCTGATTTCATCTGGTCTAGGCCAGTTGACAACTGTTCTAGTGTGCTAGCAGCTGTAGAAGCTTTGATAGAGTTACTCTCGTCATTCAGTATGACAACCAGTGGCTTTTGCTTTTCCTGAATAAATCGCTTAAACAATGGCGTCAATAATAAGAATAGGATACCAAGAATAGATAAGAACCTTAGTGTACCCAATAGGAAGGGGAGCCATCTCTTATTCTCCTTGATTCTTGTATCTCGAAAATAAAGAGACAAAGCAAAAATGATAGCTGCAAGAACTATAAGGCCCAGAAAATAGCTGGGATATGATAATTGTAATGTTTCCAAGTCTCTTAATAAATACTAGCCAGAAATAAATATTAAAAATAACGCTAATGTATGATAATCTGAGCCTTAATCTGCTGAAGTGTTAATAAAGTGATAAGTGCTTAACATTTAAAGTAATCAAAGTCCAACATCCGTTATGATTTAGTACTAAGTTTGTACACTAATTCTACGTGAAATGAAACGACTTTTGATCTTGTTTAGTTGCATTCTATGCGCTTTTTATCTGCAAGCCTCTTATATCTTATTACCGATGGAACATGAAGAGCAAAATGACCATCTCAAAGCCTATGGTATTACCTATTGGGTGCTTAATTCTGGTAAAGAAGCTTATTGGTTGCTGAACTATAGAGGAGGCAGTTTTGCCTTTGAGCACAACAGTATTTTTGAGAAGGAATGCAAGACCAGAGGTGTATCATATGAAGTTATTTCCAATGGAGAGTTCGCACAGATAAGACAAGAGATAGCACATCCTGAAAAGAACATGGAAACGATAAAGCTGGAGCAAGCACCAAAGATTGCAGTCTATACTCCTGATTTTAATTCCAAAGGAGAAAAGGTACAACCATGGGATGACGCTGTTACTTTGGTATTGACCTATGCAGAGATACCTTATGAGACAATCTATGACAGAGATGTGCTGGATGATAAACTGGTGCAGTATGATTGGTTGCATCTTCACCATGAGGATTTTACTGGACAGTATGGTAAGTTCTATCATTCTCAAGGAAATAAACCTTGGTATAAGATCAATCAGCGTAAGATGGAATCTTTGGCTAAGGAGTTGGGTTATGGCAAAGTTTCTCAACTAAAACTAGATGTCGTCAAGCAAATCAGAGAATACGTCACTGGAGGAGGATTTATGTTCGCAATGTGCTCAGCAACAGACACTTATGATATAGCATTAGCTTGCCAAGGCCATGATATCTGTGCTGAAATGTATGATGGTGACCCTATGGACCAGGACTTAGATAGTAAGCTTGATTATTCGCAGACTTTTGCTTTTAAAGACTGGGAATTAGTGAAAAATCCATTGGAATACGAGTACTCCTCAATAGACCACAGAAAGAGAAAAGTAACACCTACTAATGATTACTTCACCTTATTTGATTTTTCTGCCAAGTGGGATCCTATTCCTGCGATGTTGACTCAGAATCATACGACGACTATAAAGGCCTTCATGGGGCAGACTACTGCGTATCCAAAGCGTCTCATCAAATCTGACGTGCTGATACTAGGAGAAAACAATGCAATCGACGAAGCACGATATATTCATGGTACTCATGGCTTTGGAACTTGGACCTTCTATGGTGGACACGATCCTGAAGATTACAGACACTTTGTCAATGATCCAGAAACTGACCTCAGTTTACATCCTAATTCACCGGGTTACAGATTGATCCTTAATAACATTTTGTTTCCAGCAGCGGAGAAAAAGAAGAGAAAGACCTAGAGTTAGTGATTTCTTTATGAAAATGATTTAATGCTACATAACTGCTAAAAAAAGGAAAGTAAATATCCTCCTATAGCTCCACCTAGTATTATCCACAAGGTGTTTATGCCTTTGTAGTAGAAGAAGACAAAGAAACTAGCAGCACAAATTAATGCTGTTCGCCAGTCTATTAGGATACTCTGGCCCATCTTAATACAAACAACTAACATTACGGCCACTGCAGCAACAT
>CAZKXO010000301.1:0-4611 GCA_964556525.1 uncultured Saprospiraceae bacterium | reverse complement strand
ATTAGTCTTGTTATATGTCCGATATGGCCAGTATAATGGTCTTTTTATTGAATTATTTAAGAGATGCCCATGAAAACATACATTTTATAACTATATCGCCTATATTGACCAGTATAATGGTCACATATGTTTGATTCTATAGAAATAAAGGATGTAAAAGGAGAACTCGGTCTTTTGGTCAAAGCCCTAAGAAAGCAAAGAGGCCTTTCTCAAATTCAATTGGCTGAATCCTTAAGCGTCTCCAGGACAACAATACAGAACTTAGAGCTTGGTAAAAACTTTACCGTCGACACTATTTTAAAAGTCATGAAGGAGATGGACTTACTTTCCCAGCTGAATACTGAAATAACTCGAGCAAAGAGCCAGGTCCTATATTCCAAATCTATGTACTGATGGCAGCCAATCAAAACATTCAAGTCAACCTGTTCGGGCAGGAAATTGGAAAAATAGGACTAGATGAAGATGGCAGAAGATCTTCCTTTCAGTACCATCCTTCTTTTCTGGAGACCAATGCCTTTCAGAACATATTCCCAAAGACTGGGATAATCAGAAGAATTGCACAGGTTCAGTTATTTAGCCAGTTTGATAATGAAAGTTTCAAAGGCATTCCACCTCAGTTTGCAGACTCGTTACCCGATATGTTTGGCTCCATCATATTCAAGGCTTGGCTGGATAGTAAAGAGCAAAAACACCTTTCTGTCTTGGAACAATTGGCCTATGTGGGTAACAGAGGTATGGGCGCAATCGAATACCATCCCAGTGTAAAATTGGAAGAAAAAGTGAGCATAGATTTAGAGGAAATAATCGCTGTGCTTTCAGAAGTACTAGATTTAAAAAAGACAACTGCCGAAAAGCAATTGAGTAGCCAAGCTCTGATAAATATTTTTAGAATTGGAACTTCTGCTGGAGGGGCGAGACCTAAAATTTTGATTTCCGAAGAAATCGCTACTGGAAAAATAATCCCTGGTGATCTCGAAATTTCGGATAAGTACAAACACTATCTCGTCAAGTTAGCATTGGATGAAGAAATAGGCTATCCAAGAGAAGTAATCGAATACTGTTACTATAAAATCATACAAAAGATGGGCATCAGAATGATGGAATCCAAACTTATAGATGAAAAGCATTTTGCCACCCAGCGTTTCGATAGACAACAAGGAGAAAAGCAACATGTGCTGACAGCTTCTGGTATTACAGGATGGAATTATATGGACCCTACAAACTCCAGCTACGAAAACTTATTCAAACTGTGTTCGTTTCTAAAAATCCCACATGCACAGACAGAAGAATTATTCAGAAGAATGGTTTTTAATGTGCTGTATGGCAACGTGGATGATCATCTGAAGAACCACTCTTTTATTTATAATAGTCAAGATGATAGCTGGCAATTGTCTCCAGCTTATGATATCACCTATGCACTTAATCCTTTGACAAACATCAAAAAGTCACAAAGGGCTATGTCGATAAATGGAAAGAGAAGTGATGTTACTGCAAAAGATCTTTACAAAATAGCGGACGACTTTACCATAAAAAATCCAACAGGTGTTATCAGAAAAGTACAGTCATACAAAGAAGAACTGATGGCATTTTTTGTAAGTCATAAGGTCCCTAAACTGGTAGCAGCAAGAATAGGTGAGAATATAATAGATCTTGTCTGATGCAGGAGAATAATATCAGCTAGCTACCAACTGACTAAGATCTAGATTAAGATGCTGGTATCTGCTTTCGATTTCGTATACAATTTCTTTTTTGAAGTCGCCATTAAACACAGCGTAGATTATAACAAATAAGCCGGCATAAAGTGCAGAATATATGGCTACCCCAATTGTATTTAAATTTAATAGAAAAAAATAGTTTCCTAGAAATATAGGACTTATTAGAAACCATCTGATATGCCCTTGATAAATTTTCAGAAACAGAAGATTGACAGGTTTCTTTGAGAAAATATTTGACGGAAACTTTTTTGCAGCAAAAGCATAGATATAAAGTATAGAAAGTGGAATATAAGTAATAAGACAGAACCAAAGGTCAATGTGCTTGAAATGAAATGGATTCCATAGCGTCAAAAAGAAAGTGCACATAAATATAAATGCAGTCAGAAATAGTTTTGGTGGTTTGAAATAACTTCTGATGACTTTGTTCATTTTCTTGCCCCAGATTTTATGTAATGCAGTTTCTCGTGCATCTATAAATTGTCCAAACCCAGTAATAGGAAATTTACCATATGTACGCTTCAGAGCAGTTTCGAAATCCAATTCCCGGTTTTTTGTTATCAGCGCCTCTATATCTGAAGCCAGATGATCTACTATTTCTATTCTCACATCATCATACTGCACATACTTCTGGTGGGTAAATTGTATGAGTCGTTGTATTTGTGTTTCGGATAACTTATATGAGGCTTCTGAGTTCATAACTAAATCGTAATTGGCTTAAAAAAATGATCGGACCTATTTTTTGTTGTTTATAATTTATTCAGATTCTGTTTTCTATTATTCCAAGTTTAATCTCGTCAAATTATTTACTAATAGCCCACTACAACCTGATTAAGTTCTATATTCAGATGCTGGTATTTGGCTTCAATTTCATTAATTAGTTCTTTTTTAAAGTCACCCTTTATTAAGGCAATTAGTACAATAAAAACATAAGCATATATTGCACAAGTGAGTATGAAGCCTAAAGGAGGGATTGTATAATAATAAAGGTCAAGACCAGGTAAGAATAATGGTAGAATCATGTACACCATAGCATGGTCGCGATAAGCTTGTAGAAACAAGTAATTCACTTTCTCTTTTCTAAATATTCTCACTGGAAACTTCTTGGCGATTAAGACATAGACATAAAGAAAGGCCACAGGAATAAATATTGTCAGTTCGAAATTGTTTGGCCTGAAAGTTCCTAACAATAATAGTGAGGAAAATATCGCGACAAAAAGAAGCAATTTCGGAGGCGTAAAATAACCTCTGATGATTTTAATTAACTTTAATCTCCAGATTTCTCTCAATGCCTTTTCTTTTGTTTCAACGAAGTGATAAAACCCAGTAAGGGGAAACTTTCTAAAGGCTTTGTATAATGCTTTTTCAAAGTCTAAATTTGGTTCTTTTGACATCTGTGCCTCTATGTCTGAAGCAAGGTGGTCCACTATTTCATACTTTACATCATCATACTTCACATGCTGCTGATGTGTGAACTCGAAGAGTCTTTCTATTTGTGCTTTTGATAAGGTCATTCAGTATAATTAATTGATTAATAATATTCATTCCAATAATCGAAATTCAATTCATATAAGTCCATATCTAACTCAGAATATTTTGTTTCGAACTCATTAATAAGTAGATCGGTAAGGTCACCAGAAATAATTGCAAAGTAGAAAATTGCAAAAAATGAGAGAATAGAACAGTACAAGATTAAACCCCAACCTTCCGCAGGAAAGTCTTTAAGCATTATCATTGAGATGAATGCAAAAGCAGAAAAGCATAAACCAAGATATTGTTTAAAAATGGTCATAAACAAAAGATGATGTGGCTTCTCTTCTTTTTTTCTAAACTTCCAATAATTGAACATGGTGTAAGGCTTCAATATAGACAGTGTTAGAAGTTTCGATTTGTTTTCTGTTTTTCTAGTAATCGAAAATTGAATCTCTAGAGTAATTATAATAAGAAGTGGCACAAGGTAATGCAATGGCGAAGTTGGATAGTGAACTTTTATTAGCCAAATAAACATGGCAATAGAAGCAGTCAGTAATATCTTAGGTAAGGTTAGGTAACTGACGAATAACGATAATATTTTTCTTCTCCAATATTTCTTAAGTGCAGCAGCTCGTGCATCTATAAACTGCGCAAATCCAGTAATAGGAAATTTATGATAAATGTTCTTTAGTGCTTGTTCAAATCTAAGTTCTCGATCTTTAGTCATCTGAACTTCTATATCAGACGCCAGATGATCTACAATTTCTATTCTCACATCATCATACTTCACATACTTCTGATGGGTAAATTCTACCAGTCGCTGTATTTGTGTCTCTGATAAGTTATATCTAGATTCTTGGCCCACGGTTATATAGTTTTCGTATTCAGAATAAGCTGAATAGTGCTTAGGTAATTCCGCATTTCATCCATTATTTTCTCGACTTCTGTCTGCCCTTGCTCGGTGATAGAATAGTACTTTCTGTATCTGTTGCCTATGTTCTTAGTTTCAGTGTTAAGAATGCCTTTGGCTTCTAGCTTGTGTAGGGTGGGATAGAGTGCACCTTCTGTTACCACCAGTTCTCCATCAGTCATTTCCTTGACGACTTGTGTTATTTCATAGCCATACATCTCTTTTTTTTCTGAAAGAAGCTTCAGAATGATGGTCTCTAGACTGCCTCTATATAGTTGTTTATTCACTTGCCTAAGATTCTTAGGTATAAATATATGTTCTCAAGGAGCATTAAGCAAGTATTTACATAAGAATCTTAGGTATGCATCTGTAATCATGGCCCTGAGGTTTACACATTAACCATTTTCATACTATTTAATGTAACCTTGTTACCTTTGCACCTTCATTTTCATTAAAAAATTCCATATGTCAAAGTACAGAGAGTTTAAGGGATTGAATCTTCCAGAAATAGATAAA
>CAZKXO010000300.1:0-4613 GCA_964556525.1 uncultured Saprospiraceae bacterium | reverse complement strand
ACAATCAGAATGAAAGTCGAGAGGGTATATTAGGATGTTACCATTGATTCCAAAACCAGAAGTATTTATATCCGAACTTAAAGAGAAATATGAAATTTCTGGGGTAAACTCCATCCGCTTACTCTCCAATCTAAACCAATAGCCAACTCCTACCTCAAAACCTGTTCTGAAGGCTACATCATCAGATAGATTATCAAACCCCTCTGAGTTATTAGAAATAAATCGACCTGAAACAGCAATCTGCCCAGAAATTTGACTCAATGAAAAAAGGAAAAAGAAAACAGTAGTAAAAAATTTCATTGGATAACTTTCTACAAAGAACGTAAAATCAACTGATTCCATTATACCATTAAACGTATCTTTGACAATTATATGAAGACCAAAAACATTAAAAATAAGGTCAGTGTGATTACTCTGGGCTGTTCTAAGAATCTCGTGGATTCAGAAAACCTCATTACCCAGTTACAAGCCAATGATTACGAAGTAGAGCACGATACCCACAGTGATGAATCCAGCATTCTGATTATAAATACCTGTGGCTTCATAGACCGGGCTAAACAAGAATCTATAGACACCATATTAGAGGGCTCAGACCTTAAGAAAGAGGGAAAGATTGACAAACTCTATGTCACCGGTTGTCTCTCAGAAAGATACAAGCAAGATTTGGAAGAAGAGATTCCTGAGGTGGATGCCTACTTTGGCACTTTAGAACTCCCTGCCTTGCTGAATAAGCTCAATGCAGATTACAAACATGATCTAATAGGAGAAAGGTGGACATCTACACCTCAGCACTTCGCTTATATGAAAATCTCCGAAGGTTGTAACCGAACTTGTTCTTTTTGTGCTATTCCTCTGATGCGTGGGAAACACATTTCGAGACCTATAGAGAAGTTGGTACAAGAAGCCAAAAACTTAGCCAGAAATGGAGTAAAAGAACTCATTCTAATTGCACAAGAACTGACCTATTATGGTCTCGACATATATAAAGAGCGCGCATTACCCAGACTCTTGAATGCGCTTTGCGAGGTAGATGGGATAGAGTGGATACGACTCCATTACGCCTATCCAAGCAAGTTCCCGCTAGAAATCATAGATGTCATGGCTGCTCAGCCCAAAATCTGTAACTATCTGGACATACCCTTACAACATGCAGCCGACAAGGTATTGCATTCTATGAGGAGACAAATTACACAAGAAGAGCAGAAAGAGCTGATAAGAGAAATCAAAAGAAGATTACCAGAGATAGTACTCAGAACAACTATGCTCGTTGGTTTCCCAGGAGAAACAGAAGAAGATTTTCAGATACTGAAGGACTATATTTCTGAAATGGCTTTTGATAGATTAGGAGTCTTTACTTATTCTCATGAAGAAGATACAATTGCCTACAAACTGGAGGACAATGTTCCAGCGGAGGTAAAAGCTCAGAGAGCAAATGAGCTCATGGAAATACAACAAGAAATCTCTTTCCAAAAAAACCTCGCTAAAATAGGTCAGGAATATAGAGTGCTTATAGACAGAAAGGAGGGCGATTACTTTGTAGGTCGAACACAGTATGACTCACCGGAAGTGGACAACGAGGTATTAATTCCAGCTGCTACTAACTACCTCAGAGTAGGAGACTTTGCCACTATTGAAATTAAGAATGCAGAAGCTTTCGACCTCTTCGGAGATGTAAAGTCTTAATCAAGTTTTAAAATTTAAACCTTTTTTGGTGCATAGCTCTTTATTAGGAGGAATAAGTAAGTATTATGGCTTTCCAATCCATTTTTGAAAAACAAATACATCCATTTAAACAGGCGGCTGTTGCCTTAGGCATCAATTTCCTAGGGATTATGATTCTTAAGGCTGTCAAGTCTGGAGAGAATATACTCCAGGAAGGTATAGTGTTTTGGGAGTTTTCATTTTCTATTTTGATGGCCTTTATGTTGTTCAATAGTATCCTGAGTCTTCCCTATATCAATCGGATGCAGTATTTCAGAGACAGCATATTTTCGTTTCTGGCAATTGCAATAGTGGGTGGACTTTTGGCTCATTATGTATCTGGAATCAGCATGGATAGTGCAGGATCATTCCGTTGGCTGTATATAGTATTTACGTTTACTTACTTAGTATTTATTTCGATTGTTAATTTAATGAGAAAGATTATTGAAATCGCCAAGAGACAAGATGCTCGACTTAGAGGTGAAGAATAAATTAAAAGTTTAGTTATGATAAGATTAATATTTTCAGTGCTATTGGTTCATCTGTTAGCTCTCAGTTCTTGCCAGCAGAAAGCTGTAGCACCAAGCACTACTATAGACAATGCGGTCACCGAAACAATGGAGACTAAAAAGTCTAAGAAAAAAATGAAAAAAGAGAAGGAAGAGGTGATGTACGAGGTTACCAAGTCAGTAGATGAATGGAAAGCTGATTTGAATGAACAAGAATTTTATGTCCTGAGAAAAGCTGGTACAGAAAGAGCTTTTACAGGAGACCTTTGGGATCATAAAGGTGACGGTGTATACACTTGTAGAGGCTGTGAGTTGCCACTCTTCGATTCTAAAACTAAGTTTAAGTCAGGTACTGGATGGCCTTCCTACTACGAACCGATTAATGAAACAGCTATAGCAGAGGATACAGATTACATATTGGGCTATGCTCGTACAGAAGTACACTGCTCCAGATGTGGTGGACATATGGGACATGTCTTTGACGATGGTCCCGCACCTACCGGTCTGAGATACTGTATAAATTCAGTTTCGCTAGATTTTGTCGAGCGAGATGATGTGCAAGATCAACCTTAAGCCTTAATAAGAAGATATTTGTTTTTCTTACCATTTTCGACCATCAGATATTTACCATGTATATAATCTGATGGTTGAATGGTAGCTTCGTGGTCGGTGATTTTAATCTTATTGATTGCAAGGGCATTGCCTTTTATGGCCCTACGAAACTCACTCACCGAGCTAAAGATGCTACATTCCTGACTTAGTAATTTGTCCAGACTGTTTTCCGAGCCTCCTACTCTGAAAGAAGAAATTTCTTGACTGACCATTTCTAGAGTAGCTGTATTCATTTCTCTGAGAGACGCGTTATCCAGTTTTTTATTGAAGATGACCTGAGAGACATTCTTTGCTGCTTCAAAGGCTTCGGCACTATGGACTCTTGTCGTCAGTTCTTCAGCAAGAATCGATGTAACAGATTGTGGATCTTCTTTAGCTTGCTGTATGAGACTTTCGATTTCTTCTCTGGATTTGAAAGAAAAGTATTTCAGATAAGTAGGTAAGTCATCATTGCTCGCCTTCAACCAAAATTGGTAAAATTCATAAGGTGAGGTCTTTTCTGGATCTAGCCAGATGTTACCTTTCTCTGACTTCCCAAACTTTTTTCCATCCGACTTGGTCAATAACTTACTTGTCACAGCATAGGGCTTGGCATCATCAAGATTCCTTCTGATAAACTCCGTACCTGAGGTTATGTTACCCCATTGGTCTGAGCCCCCCATCTGAAACTTGCATTGGTCTTGCTCATACAGATATTGGAAATCGTAGGCCTGTAGCAACTGGTAGCTGAACTCAGTAAAGCTCAATCCTGATTCTAATCTGTTTTTAACAGAATCCTTGGACATCATATAACTGACAGTCAATGTCTTTCCTACATTTCTAAGAAAGTCCAATACATTCATTTCCTTATAGAAATCTAAGTTGTTTCTCAACTCTGCTTTATTATCACCAGAATCGAAGTTCAAGAATTTCTTCATCTGGGTTACTTGGTGGGACAGATTCTTATCTAACTCTTCATAGCTTTTCAGCTGCCTTTCTTTTTCTTTTCCCGATGGATCACCGATTCTTCCTGTAGCACCGCCCATCAGGACTATAGGCTTATGACCTGATCGCTGCCAAAAACTCAGAACCATGAGTTGGACATAGTTCCCTATTGTCAACGATGGCGCAGTCGGGTCAAATCCAATATAAGCTGTCTGCATACCACTTTCTATGGCTTCCTGAGCACCTGGAGTCATATCATGAAGCATTCCTCTCCACTCCAATTCTTCTATAAAGTTCATATTCTTCTTTTTCTGGGCACAAAGTTAGTCATAGCACGAGTAATATTGCTACAAGAGATGGTCTTGATGAAAGGCTGATGGCAGAATGTGATTAATTCCAGCAATCTTCATTACCTCTTTTATACCAAAGGCCGTTACGTAGATATCTATAGCTCTGTTCTGTCTTGACTCATATTCTTGTATTACCTGCCTGCAAGCCCCACAAGGCATACATGGTACAGTCAGAGGTTTTTGGTCATACTTGGCAGTAATGGCCAAAGCTTTTATTTTGTGTTTGCTGTTTTTTGCTCCATAAGTGTACAATGCAACGCGTTCAGCACAGATACATAAAGGATAGGAAACATTTTCTTGATTGGCTCCACCGATTATTGTTCCATTGTCCAGCAGAATAGCTGCTCCAACATTAAACTGGGAGTAGGGTGCATATGAAGCTTTAAGTTGGCTGTTTGCTTT
This sequence comes from uncultured Saprospiraceae bacterium, assembly GCA_964556525.1. Classification (GTDB taxonomy): domain Bacteria; phylum Bacteroidota; class Bacteroidia; order Chitinophagales; family Saprospiraceae; genus RFSX01. Next base: position 115 of record CAZKXO010000300.1, on the reverse strand, counting down.
TTTGAGCAACTTAATAATAGGCTCTGACAGCTTCGATTGTGATTTGTAAACGGTATGTTTGAAATTAGCCTCCATTCTTTATAGTCTGAAGATTTGATGGGTCATTTTTAAATAC
>CAZKXO010000299.1:0-4636 GCA_964556525.1 uncultured Saprospiraceae bacterium | reverse complement strand
GAAATGAAGAACAAGCTCGAAAAGCTATTTCTTATAATATGAAATTAGGTATTGGAGGTGTAGTTACTTTTAAGAATGGAAAAATTGATACTTTTTTAAATAATATAGAGATCTAAGTCTCAAGGAAATAAACAACTTACCTAAAAACAATTGTCATTTAAACAACAAAAAGGTCAAAGGGCTACCCATTTTGCATATCCTACAGATATAGCTGATATCTAAACAATTATTCTATTTTTACCGTTCTTAGATACTCTAGTTTCAGTAGATAGACTCTATCAAAATGCAATCATCATTAAGAAAGAACCTCTTTTCCCTTATCCTGACCATAGTTATTATAGCCGGTGCCGTTTTCGTTAGTCGTAAAATGGCCAGCAATAAGCAGTCTACGGTATCTTCAAAACCCACTAAAAAGGAAAGAGTCAAAGTAGAATTGGCCAATTTTCCTATTACAGAAGCCCGCAACTCAATAAATATAGATGGCCGTCTTCAAGCTCACGACAGGGTGAATATCTCCTCTAGAGTACAAGGAACTTTACAGCCAACAGGGAACAATCTTAGAGCTGGCAGATATTATGAAAAAGGTAGTGTGCTCTTTATAGTAGATAGCCAAGAAATCAGTTACAATCTTAAGGCTCAAAGAAGCAGCTTACTCAGTAGCATTACTCAGATGATGCCTGATTTAAAATTTGATTACCCACAGTCCTTTGCATCTTGGGACAACTATCTAAAAAATCTGAACCCAGAGAGTTCTATAAAACCCCTACCTCAACCTTTCAATGATCAGGAAAAATATTTTGTAGCTAGCAAAAACATTTACAATCAGTACTATGCTATCAAGAGTCTAGAAACTCAGTTATCTTATTATAATATAATCAGTCCCTTTTCAGGCATACTCACTGAGGTCAATGCTGTTCCTGGTGCTTCCATAAACCAAGGACAAGTTCTTGCATCTATGATCAATACTTCCACCTATGAAATGGTGGCCCCTATAGAACTCGCCAATCTTAAATATGTTAAGCCAGGGCAGAAAGTATTACTAAGCTCTGAAGAACTAGGAAAAACATGGAATGCTAAGGTGAGCAGGATAGGTACTCTTATAGATCAGGCTACACAAAACATACCTCTATATATATCCGTATCCGGTGAAGGTCTAAAAGATGGCATGTTCCTTAAAGGTCAAATATCTGGCAGCAGCCTTTCTGAGGTCACTAAGCTACCTAAGTCCGCATTCATATCTCCTACCGAACTATATACTGTTCAGGATTCCACTTTGGTCATCCTAGCCATAGAACCAGTCAAAAGACTAGAAGAGCACATACTCGCAAAAGGTTTGTCTGCTGATACCCCAGTGGTGATCAGCAACTCAAGTGGTTTATTTGCAGGCCAAAAGGTCAATTTCTAAGATGCGAGGAATAGTAAAATACTTCATCCATAATGAAATAGCTGGCAACATCTTAATGATCTTGCTTTTTTTATTGGGCATCTTTGGCTATAGTCAGATGAAAACGACTTTCTTTCCGGAAGTAGAAAGTCGTATTATAAATATCCAAGCCATCTATCCTGGTGCGGCACCACAAGAAATAGAAGAAGGTATAGTCGCTAAGATTGAAGACAGACTGGAAGGCCTCACAGGGATAGAAAGAGTTACCTCAGTCAGCTCAGAAAATGCAGGGTCTATTACAGTGGAAATCCTCAAAGGCTTTGATACAGATATCATTCTACAAGATGTAAAGAATGCAGTAGATGGTATCAACTCTTTTCCTATATCCATGGAACCACTGACCATATCCAAACGAGAAAACCTTGGCCGTGTTCTTTCATTTGCCGTGTATGGAGATGTGGACCTATTATCGCTAAAACGCATAGCTAGAAAGATAGAGGATGATTTGCTGGGCATGGATGGCGTATCTAAGATCAGTATATCTGGATTTCCAGAAGAGGAACTAGAAGTTTCTTTCAGCGAGGAAGCACTGAGAAAATACAACATCACTTTTGGAGAAGCTGTAGCAAGAATACAAGGATCAAATCTCGAAGTGACTGGAGGTACTATCAAAACAAACACTGAAGAATTACTGATAAGAGCAGACAATAAATTCTACACTGCTCAGGGACTACAGAATATAATTATCAAAGCCAATGCAAATGGTGGACTTGTCAGACTCTATGATGTCGCCACTGTTGCAGACCAATGGGAAGATCAGCCTGAAAGAACCTACATAGAAGGAAACCCTGCTGCTATAGTCACGGTCCAGAATACTTTGAAAGAAGATATGCTAAGCATCAATGAAAAGGCAAAAGATTATCTAGAAAAATTTAACCTTGAGAATGAAGAAGTGCAAACCCTTGTTCTCTCAGATGCCTCAGTTACACTTATACAACGTATAGAGCTATTACGTAACAATGGCTTGATAGGTTTTATTATTGTATTGATCTTACTATCTATGTTTCTCCATTGGAGGATGGCGTTCTGGGTAGCACTGGCAATACCTATCTCATTTGCAGGGATGTTTCTTTTTGCCTCTATACTCAATGTCACCATAAATGTTATCTCTCTATTCGGGATGATTATCGTCATAGGTATACTTGTAGATGATGGCATAGTCATCGCAGAAAACATCTATCAGCATTCTGAACGTGGCGCTTCCCCATTTAAAGCTGCCATAGATGGTACGATGGAAGTATTGCCCGCTGTTTTTTCAGCAATCATAACTACGGTTATTGCCTTTATGACTTTCTTCTTTATCGATGGTCGATTGGGAGATTTCTTTAGAGAGATGTCAATAGTGGTCATATTCTCTTTGGTGTTTTCTTTAGTGGAAGGTGCACTGATACTTCCAGCACATATAGCACATTCCAATGCACTTAAGAAAGGTAAGGAACCAAACAAAATACAACGAGGCCTAGACCAGATGATGGTTTTCCTCAGAGACCGTTTGTATTCTCCAGTGCTACACTGGGCTGTGAGGTTTAATTTTCCAACCCTTGCAATTTGTATAGCAGGACTCATACTTACTATTGGCGCATTGAGAGGAGGCTACATAAAAGGCACCTTCTTCCCTGTTATTCCGAGAGACAACTTTGCTGTAACTGTAAAAATGCCCGCTGGCACCAGAGAACAAATTACAGACCAACTGCTGACAAAAATTGAAAACATTACCCAGCAGGTCAATCAAGAGCTTTCAGAAAACACATTTAATGGTGATCTGAAACCTATCATCAAGATTCAGAAAAACATCGGACCTACAAGTTATCAAGGCAACATAGATGTCAGTTTGCTTGATGGCGAACAACGTGGTGACATTACAGCTAGGTCTATCATTGCTGAGATTAGAAAAATATTGGGTGAGGTACCAGAAGCGGAGACCGTATCTTTCAGCTCGGCCTCTCCATTTGGAATGCCAGTCTCGATATCCTTACTCGGCACCAATGAGTCAGAACTTAATTTAGCAATAGATGAAGTAAAAACTAACTTAAGAAAAATAGAAGACCTAAAGGACATCGTAGATAATAATCAAGAAGGCCTAAAAGAAATAAGTTTGTCTCTAAAGCCGCTTGCAGTCAATATGGGTTTTACACTTAGAGACATACTTACTCAAGTACGGCAGGGTTTCTTTGGTGTAGAAGCACAACGTATACAAAGAGGTGAAGACGAAGTACGTGTATGGGTACGCTATGAAACAGCAAGTCGATCTGACATCAGCGACCTCACAAACATGAGAATCAGATCTACCTCCGACCAATCCATTCCTCTGGGTGAACTCGCAACTCTTAGTACCGAACGTGGAATTGTGAATATCAATCGTATAGAAGGAGAAAGAGAAGTCAGAATAGAAGCAGACATTGCCAATGATAAGGTCAGTATTAGTGACATAACATCTGACATAAAAAACGTAATACTCCCTGAAGTACTGAAAGCATTTCCTACCGTCCGTGCCTCTTTTGAAGGTCAAGATAGACAACAGAACAAAACAAGAAAGTCACTCAGTAAAGTAATGCCAATAATCTTCTTACTAATGTTCTTTGTGGTCGTCCTTACATTCAAGTCTGTTTCTCAAGCCGTAGTTGTATTTTTATTATTGCCGTTTGGCTTTGTAGGTGTCGGTCTTGGTCATTATGTACATGGGCTACCTATCAGTTTATTCTCCATACTAGGCGTTATTGCACTGGTCGGTATTTTTGTCAATGATGCATTGGTCTTTATTACAACTTACAATGACAAAATAAAGTCTGGAATGGAAATGACAGAAGCGGTTATCGAAACTGGAAGAGCTAGATTCAGACCTATACTTCTGACTTCTATAACAACTATAGCCGGCTTGGCACCGTTGATTTTAGAAAAAAGTTTTCAAGCACAGTTTCTGATTCCTATGGCTATCTCTGTGGCCTACGGTTTACTCGTAGGTACATTCATCTTACTGGTACTTATTCCAGCCTTGCTTATGATTACTAATAAACTCAAATCATCTATTGTACATTTGTATACCGGAGTGAAACCCAACTCAAACACCTTGGAAGCAGCACATCCAGAAAAACAAGGTTACTTTATGATCTACTTTGGTGTACTTACTCTTATAGTTATTTTACTTATGATTTCTAGCTTATGATTTCGAATAAGTATCAACATATAATTCCC
>CAZKXO010000298.1:0-4655 GCA_964556525.1 uncultured Saprospiraceae bacterium | reverse complement strand
GTTTTGCCAAGTCCTCAGTCTATTCTCAGTTGGTGATACTCAAAAATTTATTTTTTCATTCTATGGTCTATGCCATCTAGGTAAATAATATTAAACATCTCGTGGAGTCGACTAAAAACTCGCTTACCGTACTTTTCCTTTATTCGTTCTGGCTTTAGGTTTGAAGTAGCATGTGTCAAAAGCCTCTTTTCGTACCTTGCAAAAAGAATTTCTTCCATTGGATTAATCTTTGATCCGTAGATAGTGCATGGTCCCTCTAATCCTAAATCATCAAAACAAAATGTTGGGTAGTCTCTACGCTGTGTAAATTCATCACCTGAATAGTACATCATTATTTCAGAACTGGACCTAGCTACAATCTTTCTGCTTATTTCAGATGTAGATGCCAATTTGAATTTTTTTATATGAGTTACAGAGGCGAACTTCTGAAAAGCTTTCATTATGGACGTCTTGCCGCACCCAACATCGCCGTATAAATACACGCCTTTTCTTAAGTCAAAATGTGAATCGGGGTCATTTAGGAAATAATAAATCAGATGTCCAATTGCATTTTTTTGCTTCTCAGTTAATCTTAATGGTTTTTTGATTACAGCAGACAGAATTCTTTCAAAATTCTTGGCTGCGAATTCATAGGTTAGGCTTTCATTTCTTTTTAACTCCGTTGGATTCTCCATCCGATTTATTGCCCTATCAAAAGGGTTTACAACTCTTGAAGCTATAGGTTCCTTTTGCTCATTATTATCACCTTCTTCTTTTGTGATTTGTTCTATCAAAGCGTCTATATTGTTTTGTTTGGATTCTGCTGTTCTAGTAGTCGTTTTCCCACTCATCATTTTGTGTTTTTTGTTTATTAATTTGAATATCATTCATGGCAATTTCATTTTCCCTCCTTCTTTCGACTTCAATCATGTAGTTTTCAAAATTTTCTCGCCTAAATAAAGTCTTTGGTACAATGTGTTTACTCATTTTCGGTTCGTCTTTCCATTCGGAATTTTTTAGGACAATTACGTCTTGCACATCTTCGACCGTGAACCCGTCCTTTAGCCTAGCTTCTATTTTTTCCTTATGAGACTTTGCCTTGCTTGATAGTTTCTTACCAGTAACTTCATTAAAAAAAGAAATGATGTCCGTAACGTTATCCGTAACGTTACCCTCTATTCTTATTCTATTCTTATCTAATCTAGTCTTGTCTGTATCTAACTCTTTAGATAACATGGCATTCTTTTGTTTGTCTCTATGCTTCTGTTGTCTCTTCTTGTTTTGTTCCCTTATCTTATCTAGGCCCTCAACGTTTTGGTGTTTAGACCAATTTGATATGCCTATCAGTCCAGCGTCTGATACTTCTATCATTTCTAATTGCTGGAAAGTGGAAAGCGCTAAACGGATGACAGTAATTTTTCTGTTGAAAATTTGTGCAAGCATTTCGTCTGTATAAGGCATAGATTGAGTCAGATATATGAATCCCGAATCATTAACCTGTCCAGCTAATACCAATAACTTAAGCCATATTACTAGTAATGCATCCGCTTCTGGCATAGCCTCGATTAGCTTTATCTTCTGGTCATCAAATATGCCTGTATTGACCTTAATCCACTCTACCTTACTCATAATCCTAATTCTTGCTGAATTGGTTTTGAATCTGCAACTTTCAACCAATAGACATTTCTCCCGGTTATAGGACAAGGACGCTTTTGTTTTGATTCTAAGATTTTACCTTCATTAATCAACGTCTTGACATGTTGTGTTATCTGATTCGATAGAAAGGGAACATCCTTGGTTATTCTCTTAATTGTAGATATCTCCTTCCTTGTGGTTGGCCTACCAAGGATTTTCATTATCGCAAACAGTTCATTTGAATCAGTTTGGAAATTCGAATTCAGGAAGGCTTCTTTAGAGGAATCTACTACAGTTGGCTTATGCCTCTTAGCCGTATGAGAGCGGCTTTCGTACTTCAAGCCTTTCATACCGAAGCTGCTATTTGCTCGATTTCCAAACTCCCCTTAGTCTCTAACGATTCCAGGTATTCGATGTATCGTCTTTCGTCCATCATCATTTCAGCCCTCGTGCCATCAGACGATTTAGTGTGGCCTAACTTTTTGAATATCCCTCTCCAATATGAGGGGCCAAAGCCATAAGTGGCCATATAGTACTTAACAGTTCTGTATCTAGAATTTGTAGCCATTCTTTAATTTTTAACATTAAATAATGACTGCAAGATGGTACAACTATAATCTGCATAGCCATACTATGGGAGGGGGGTAGGGAGGGGGGCAGGGAGGGTTATTGATTATCATTGATAATTTCCTCAAGTTTTTTCTTAACACCTTGGTCTATATCTATCTCTTGAAGAAGGTCATAAATTTCAGTCCATTGAGCTTCTTCAAAATCTATTCCCTTCGGCGTTTTTTCATATTGTCTAATATTTAAACCATATCCCCGAATCCAATCTCTTGCTGTTATTTCACCCAATAACCTAGCATGTTGAATTAACCGTACAAGTCTGTAGTAGGTAATATCATTGAATTCCCTAGAATTCGAATTATCCCTATAAGTATCCAAAACAGATAATATTCCGAAATGCTGAACTGCTTTACTCTTAATAGCCAAAATCATTAGTTTGCTGCGCTCAGTGTCATCCCTTGTTGAGTATATTGGGCTATTGTGGCCGCTGTGAAAATGTATGCTTCTTTCTTTGGGGTTATCGTATAAATCAAGCATTGATAATCCTGAATTCATACCTCTTAAATCGTATTGATTTGATACTTTTCTGGAAAGCTCTTCTAAGGAATTTAATTTCTTTTGATAATCAGTCAATAATTCCGTCGTACGTTTCTTAGAATCAAATGCTGAACCAACTTGACTCTTAATGTTATCTATTTCGGATTGTGCCCACAATTCTACTGTGCTATCAAAAAGGTCGTTGAGTTTGTCGTTTATAATATCATAATTATTCTTGGACATCCAATACATAATACTACGGGCTTTATCTATGTTTGGCTTGCTCGGCAAAGAACTTCCCTGTTCTGAAGGCGGATTCTTGTATGTTTTTCCCCCAACTTTGATATAAATCTTATGACCTTTGCTAGTTTTTCTTTCACTGATTTTTCGTGAGTCCATAGGGACATCATTATACGCATACTTTATGTATGTATATTTTTGATTATCATAGTCCTTGAGATAACATGATAAATCAAAGACATTATAGTCACTACCAGATAATTCAAGTATTGATTCAAGGTTTTCTATAGATACTTCTATTTCTTTCATACCACCTTTTTTAAATGCTTAATAGTAGGCAAGCTGTCAACTGCTTCTTTTTTTAACTCATCTACATGATTTATGTATTTATCAATATGTTTCAGACTAGTATGTCCCAGTAGCTTAGCTACAACTTTAGGATTAACTCCAGCTTTGATTAAGTTGGTTGCGAAGGTGTGACGTCCTACATAGCTAGTGAGGTGCTTATCTACTTTGGCTCTTTTAGCCCATGGCTTCAAGGCCTTATTGAATGCTGAATGAGAGGGTAAGGTGAAGACCTTTTCTTTATTACTGCCTTTTTCACCAAGGTAGTACTTAGCATTTTCATTCAAATCTATAGTGAGTGGGGTAGAAGACTTCGCCCTGCTAGTATGAGACAATTTGTTATCCTTGAGCTTTTCCCATGTTAATTCCCTGCACTCAGCAAGGCCCAGTCCAGTATTGCAACAGAACATGAATGCTCTTTTTACTTCTGAATTTCCACAGTGAGCATCATTGAGTTTTTGTAGTTCTTCATCAGTAAGAACATGCTTATGAAGCTGAGGTCTAGTTCTTTTTACTTGGATTCTCTTAAGAGGGCTAGAGGCCATAATGCCATCATCAATAGCTGAATTCACCACCTTCCTCAGTACTCCGAAGTATGAGACAACAGAGTCGTGGCTATTCATATTCTCATGGTCCTGCAAGAATTGCAGAAACTCAGTGCACTTCTTCTTATCGAGTTGCTTAAATGTGATTCGCCTAGAGAACTCTTTGAATTTCTTCAGGCTAGAGTTGATTTTCCGAATATCCGCTTTCTTGTAATTCTTAGCGTATCTCTCGAAGTAATCAGTAAAGGACATCTTCTCACGCTTAAGGTCTCTGATTCCCTTACCGTCTCTCGTTAGTTCAAGCTCTCTCTGTTGCTGCATTATCTGAGCAATCCGCTTAATCTCTTTGTTAGTAACCTTACTGTTTGATTTCTTAATCTTGGCATTGAGGAACTCACGCCATCTGTCTCCATTGTGGGAAATATCGAGGTAATAGCTTTTACCGCCATTCTTCAATTTCCTAGTCCTTAGAACTACGGGCATTGATGTTAGTATTAGGTCGAATACAACTTGATTGTAAGCTGCGTATATTCGTATTAGTAATTGAAATACCTTATAAAGATAGGGAAGTAAAATCACGAATGACAAGCCAGTGACGAAAAAGTGACGGTTTAATAATGATTATTAGTCATTATGTGTCATTTCGTGATTTTTCATTGATTACCCCATAAATCACATTATATCTAGGGATTACAGGCAATTCAAGGGTATAGCTAAGGTCTGAAACTCCTCATTGAATATAGGGTATTGTACCCGCTCCGGGTACCAGTGGGACTTTTATCATAAATGCTCACTATATTATCGAGT
>CAZKXO010000297.1:0-4662 GCA_964556525.1 uncultured Saprospiraceae bacterium | reverse complement strand
ATCTACTTTGACATCTTTAGCTCGGATGCTATTATCTATATATAATTTAGAATAATCTTGCTCATTAAATATTGCTTTTGCATCTCTACCGTAGTAGAAGTACAGTGCTTGGCCAGAAAAGTTTTCTAGGAGGTAAGAAACTGTATTATGGTTTATTTCATTAGTTCTCTTTACTACCTCTTCGGCTTTTTCATTCTTTCCTAGACTTCTAAGGGCCTCTATCCTCTTAGATTCATCTTCTAGTCTGACAAAAAGTGGTGCAAAATGCAACTCATAGTGATGATTTACCTTTCTAGCAGCCCAATATTTCCTCGTAAAAAATTCAAATAGTTGCCGCTCAGATGGATCCCAATAATCATCTATTCCATTTGTGACTATGCCTGATTGCTGACCATAACTACCACAGATAGAAAACAGGCATAAAAAAGCAAGTACACTGAGAGATAATTTCATGAATGAAATATACAGCATTCCAAGTCGCCTCGTTTAATTTAACCATACTTTAAAACCCTAAAAGACTGCCAAATTTCATTAGATAAGATATTTTTACAGCTGTTTATAAATTTGGTAAAATTCCTATATGCAAGCATCAGTAGATATAGAAGCGCTGAACCAACAAATACATCTGGACAGTGCTTTTCTAGAACAAATAAATGAAGCAACCTCCAAGATAATAGTAGGGCAAAACTATATGCTCCAACGACTACTTTTGGGTCTCTTAGCCAAAGGTCACGTGTTACTAGAAGGTCTGCCCGGCTTAGCTAAAACTTTGTCCATAAAAACCCTGGCCAATACTATAGACGCAGATTTTAATCGAATACAGTTTACGCCAGATTTATTACCAGCCGACATACTGGGAACAATGATCTACAATCCTAGTAAAAATGACTTCACAGTTAGAAAAGGACCCATTTTCGCCAATTTTATATTGGCAGATGAGATAAATAGAGCCCCTGCCAAAGTACAGTCAGCACTGCTAGAATCCATGCAGGAAAAACAAGTAACTATAGGAAAAGAAACCTTCAAACTAGAAGAACCCTTTTTAGTCTTGGCCACTCAGAATCCTATAGAACAAGAAGGTACTTATCCTCTTCCTGAAGCTCAAGTAGATCGTTTTATGCTAAAGGTGAAAATCGGATATCCACAAAAAAGTGAAGAAAGAGAAATAATCCGTAGAACCATCAGTGGGCAGACTGAGCAGAAAGTAGAAAAGGTAGTAGACCCATCAGTGATCCTAAAAGCCAGAGATCTTGTATCAAAGATTTACATGGATGAAAAAATAGAAAACTACATTTTGGATATAGTCTTTGCAACCAGAAACCCTAAGGAATATGGTTTGGCCGATTTAGCACCACTCATCAGCTACGGGGGGTCACCAAGAGCAAGTATAAATCTTGCCAAAGCCTCCAAAGCACAAGCCTTCCTCAACAGAAGAGGGTTTGTCATTCCAGATGATGTAAGAAATGTATGTGCAGATATCCTAAGACACAGACTAGGACTGACCTATGAGGCAGAGGCAGAAAACATTACACAAGAAGACATAATCACCAAAATCATCAATACGATAGAGGTACCTTAATCGGTACTTTGCCAAGGACACATGGATGCATCCGAAATACTAAAGAAGGTCCGTAAGATAGAGATCAAGACCAAAGGTCTGAGTAAGCACATTTTCTCAGGGGAATATCATAGTGCCTTCAAAGGTAGGGGTATGTCGTTCTCAGAAGTCCGAGAGTACAACTACGGTGATGATGTGAGAAATATAGACTGGAATGTAACCGCAAGAACCGGAGACCCTCACATCAAGGTGTTCGAAGAAGATAGAGAGTTGACTGTCATGCTCGTTCTGGACATAAGCCAGTCCTCCACCTTTGGCTCAGTAAAGCAATTTAAAAGTGAACTCATCGCTGAACTAAGTGCCGTGATTGCCTTCTCAGCGATCACCAATAATGACAAAGTAGGTGCTATACTTTTTTCTGATGAAGTTGAAAAATACATACCACCAAAAAAAGGAAAAAAACATATCCTACGCATCATCAGAGAAATCATCTACTTTCAGCCAGAATCAAAAGGGACAAATCTTGAGAACGCCTTGATCTATCTTAATAACATTCAAAAGAAAAAAGCAATTGTCTTTGTGCTTTCTGATTTCATGACTCAGGGCTATGAACCGGCACTATCTATTGCTTCCAAAAAACACGACATCATCGGACTCCATATCTACGACCCGCTCGAAAAAGAACTGCCTAATCTAGGACTGATAACCGCCTATGATGCAGAAACAGGAGACAAAGTCATTCTTGATACTTCTTCTGCAAGTGTTAGAAATAAATACAATAATTGGTTTCAGGAAAATGTAGCCTACTACGATGCCACCTTCAATAGGTACAGAGCGGACCACATCAGTATTTCTACATCTGATGATTATGTTAAACTCTTATTACAATTTTTCAAAAAGAGATCTAAGTGATGATTAGATCTGTCCTTATATTCTTTCTAGTAAGCCTTTATCATTTGGGTCAGGCACAGATAATAAGTTCTTTATCTGTTTCTAAGGACACAATTTCTATTGGCGAGCAGATTTCTGTCAGCTACAAGCTTGTAGCAGCAAAAGATTTATCCATCCAGGGTCTAAACTTTTCCAGCCTTGACAGCTTGGAATCTTTAGTACCAACCAGCTCCGCTGATACTTCTTCTACCCCCTACTATGCAGAAGTAGAATGGGAAGCTTCCTTTACGAGTTTTGAGAAAAAACTTGTCCCCTATCATTTGGTTCAGAAATTAGATCAAGGTAGCAAATACGAATATAGAGATACCTTTCAGGCTACGTTTTGGGACCTAGGCGTCTTCGAGTTAGCACATCCTCATTTTTTAATTGACAGCTCAACTCTTGACACCAAAATATTACGGCTAGAAACTCCTAGAGTTATTGTAAGCCCCCCTAATATACAAAATGCAGATACGACCTCAGTTATATTGCCTATCAAGGACATACTTACTACTAAGCAATCATTCTGGGACAAATACAAAACATATTTTTTATTACTAGGTCTTCTCCTTATAAGTCTTGGGCTGTTTTACTTTTATATGGCCAATAAAGGAAAGGAGGATATTGCAAAGGAAGCATCTATCGTAGCTCCAAAATTACCTGCACATGAAATTGCACTGGAAAAACTTAAGAATCTGAGAGCACAGGAGGACTGGAAAAAAGGCAAGGTAAAAAGCTACCAGTCAGACCTCACTTATACCATCAGAGAATATCTCGAAAACAGATACGATATCAAAGCTTTGGAAAGCACAACAGATGAAATCATCAGAGCCCTATCACAAAACAACTTCGACTCTGTACACGAGAAAGACCTCAAAGAAATTTTACAAATTGCTGATCTGGTAAAATTTGCAAAAGCCCAACCAGCAGAAGATCTAAACGAGGTATTTTTAGACAAGGCCAAGTCTTTTGTACTTGAAACCAAGAAGACCCATTCAGTAACTGAAACAGAATCGGATGCTGGGTAATTACGACTTCCACAATCCTTGGTTGTTACTAGCTTTATTGCTCTTACCACTTATGTGGTGGTATAAAAACAGATCTGATACAGCACATGAGCCAGAAATGAAGTTTCCACATGTCGGCTCACTAGAAAATATTAAGTCCATAAAATCTGTGCTCCTAAAGTACTTACCTATACTTAGATATCTAGGCTTGATCTTCTTGATTATTGCCTTAGCCAGACCACGATTGGTGCTTAAGGAAGAAGAAGTAAAAGCTGAAGGTATAGATATCATGATGATAATGGACCTGTCGAGTAGTATGTTGGCCAGAGACTTTCAGCCTGACAGACTCACCGTGAGTAAAGAAATGGGTAAGCGCTTTATAGACAAGAGAACTTATGATAGAATTGGTCTTGTCGTATTTGCAGGAGAAAGCTTTACCCAAAGTCCGCTGACCACTGATCATAGGATACTTAAAGAATTTATGTCAGGACTGGAGTCAGGCATAATGGATGATGGTACCGCCATTGGGATGGGCTTAGCCTCTGCAGTGAATAGACTTAAAGAAAGTGAATCAGAAAGCAAGGTTGTTATTCTTCTGACGGATGGAGTAAATAATGCCGGATATATAAAACCGATGACTGCTGCAGAAATCGCCAAAGAGCTCGATGTAAAAGTGTACACGATAGGGGTAGGCACAATGGGAAATGCCGTGGCACCAATATCTAAAAGAAGTGATGGCCGCTACGTTTTTGGGGTTTCTAGAGTAGAAATAGATGAGGCCCTCTTGACAGAAATTTCCAAGCTGACTGGAGGAAAATACTTTAGAGCGACCAATGAAATAGGATTGGAAAAAATATATGAAGAAATAGACAGGCTTGAAAAAACTGAAATTGATGTTTCTGTATTTAAAAGATACTCAGAAGAATTTCGGACCTTTCTAATCTTTGGATTGGCTTTGTTGCTTTTAGAGTGGCTACTAAAAAATACTTTATTAAGAACTCTACCCTAGATGTTTAGATTTGAAGAACAATATATTCTCTATTTCCTGCTTCTGGTCCCAGTAGCTGTTTTGATAGTATGGTTAACGCTAAAATGGAAAAGAGATGTGCTAAATAAATACGGAGATGCCTCTATCATATCTCGACTCTTCCCAAATTGGTCACTAAG
>CAZKXO010000296.1:0-4691 GCA_964556525.1 uncultured Saprospiraceae bacterium | reverse complement strand
ATAGATTCAATGGTGTCTTTAGCCCATTAAAGAATAAATTTTTAAACAAAAAAAAGCCCGTTCGTTAGAACGGGCTTTACAATATTCCTTATTGAAAATATTATTGTAGTTTAAACTTTACCGGTAAGGTGTATAGTACTTTTACAGCACGTCCTCTCTGCTTACCAGGTGTCCATTTTTGGGGTAGATTATTCATGGCCTGTACAACTTTTTTTGCTGCATCACCACAACCTGCTCCAGGATCTCTTTTTATATCTATCTCTCCTACAGAACCATCTTCTTTTACTACAAACTGTAGTACTGCCATTCCTTCTACACCATTCTCTCTTGCAATTGCAGGGTACTTTAGGTTCTTATAGATATACTGTAATAATTTTTCCTGAGCACATTTCGCTTTTTCTTTATCACCTCCTCCCACGTCTTCACAACCTGGGAATCTCGGCATCTGCTCTACCACCTTAAAGATTTCTGGTTCTTCTGGTGGCGGTGGCGGTGGTGGTGGCGGTGGCGGTGGTGCCTCTTCTTCCACAACAGGTTCTGCCTCTACGACATCCTCTTCTTCTACATCCATGTCCTCAAAGACAGGCTCTTCTTCCTCTTCTATCTCCTCTTCCGGAACTTCCTCGATAATCGGAGGTGGCGGCGGTGGAGGTGGTGGAGGTGGTTCAGCTGTACGTGGAGGTTCTATTTCTATCTCCTCTTCCATATCTAAGGCACCATCAGGAATAATAACTGCCTCATCATAAGTAGTCCAACTGAATGCGAACAAAGTAGCTGCTAGTGCAGCAGTCAGACCAAAAAGAAAAATAGGTCTTCCGTACTTAAAGGCATTTACATCTGGATACTTGTTTCTGGCATCAAGAGGTGAGGCCCACTGGTGGCCGTCATATTTTTCAGACAAGTTCGCGTTACCACGACTTTTGAAAAGATTTCTCATGTAGAGAATGATTCCGATGACCAAAATGGCGAGTACTAACATCAGCAATGCTGAGGTACCTCCGGTCATTTCTATATCACCCATAGGCAAAAGTTTTCTTATGTTTTCAAAAATTAAAAGCAAAAAGTATTGTAAATCAGGGAGTTATGCAGTTAACTACTAATCTACTCCTACCTAGTCTTTACTTCTGTATTTGTATAGCATGTAAATTAACATTGTCCCCGATAAAGAGCCAAATATATTAGCAAGAATATCGTAAAAATCGAACTGACGTCCTGTATTTAGCAATTCTTGCAGAATCTCCATTAAGATTCCATACGAAGAGGAAATAATAAATACCAACAGCCAGTGCCAAGGTCCATTAGTGATTATCCGTCTTCCTATCAGCCAAGCAAGCACTGCATACATCATAATATGTACCAGTTTGTCCTCAAAAGGAAAGAGATTATACCCAGTTTCTATACTATGCTCATATAACGGCAACAATGAGGCACAAGTAATTAAGAACAACCAGATCAATACTCTCAAACGGAGTTCCTCCTAGCTAATACAGAAGATGCCATAAAGTAATATTATGGTGCATAGAAATTTATGAAATATGGCTTTTATAGCCTTCATGATCCATAAGTGCCTCTAAATCAGCCGCTTTACTAAATTTAATTTTTATAATCCATCCATCACCATAAGGATCAGAATTGACTAAACCAGGCTCATCACCTTCATCTTCATTGAGTCTAGGATTGAATTCTACAACTTCACCAGAGATAGGCATAAAGAGGTCAGATGTGGTCTTTACGGCTTCTATTGTGCCAAAGATTTCATCCTTTTCAATAGTCTCTCCTACTGTTTCTACCTCTACATACACTATTTCTCCCAACTCAGATTGCGCAAAATCAGTAATCCCAATATAGGCATGCTCGCCTTCGACCCTGAGCCATTCGTGCTCAGCAGAATACTTTAATCCTTCTTTTACATTCATATTCCAATTACTTTTTCTTAGTAGTTCTTTTCTTTGGTACTGCCTTTCTTGCTAGTGTCTTTTTACTCTTAGGTGCTGCTTTCTTTACGACCTTCTTGGCAGTCGTGCTCTTCTTAGGTGCTGCTTTCTTTACTACTTTTCTTTTAGCATTAGTCTTTTTCTTTGGAGCAGCTTTTTTAGCAGTTATCCTTTTTTTCGTAACCGCTTTTTTTGCAGTAGTCTTCTTAGCTGCAGTCTTAGCAGTTGCCTTCTTTTTAGGAGCGGCTTTCTTTACAGTCTTTCTTGTCGCTGTTTTACTTCTCGTTGTTTTAGGCTTTACTTTTTTACCCGTCGCTTGCTCCTTTAACCAGATAGAGTTGACAGACTTAGGTCTTTCTAGCGGTAGACCATAAGCTCTGGACCAACAAGAATTAGCCAATACTCCTAGAGCTCTCGAGACTCCAAATAGTACAGTATAATAAGTATACTCTTTCAGGCCATAGTGTACAAGAATAGCTCCTGAGTGGGCATCTACATTTGGCCAAGGATTTTTCACTTTTCCTAGTGCACCGAGAATAGGAGGTACTACTCTGAATAATTGCCAGACGATCTTCACATAGTCATCGTCCTGGATATAATCTTCGGCAAAAATGCGCTGAGCAGTAAATCTTGGATCAGGCTCACGCAATACAGCATGTCCATAACCTGGGATTACTTTCCCTGCCTTCAGTGTTTTATTAATATAAGAAGCAACTTGTTTATCTGTTGGTTTGGTGGTTTTTAGGGACTTAGTCATTTCAAAAATCCACTTTATCACTTCCTGATTAGCTAACCCGTGTAGAGGTCCTGCCAAAGAAGCCATCGCACCACCATATGACAAGTATACATCCGCCAAGGTAGAATTGACCAAATGCGCCGTATGTGCAGAAGCGTTTCCACCTTCATGGTCAGCATGGATAGTGAGGTAGAGTCTCATGAGAGATTTGAAATCCTCTCCATCATTGATACCCAACATATGCGCATAATTACCTGCCCAGTCCAGCTTAGGATTTGGTGCTATATGGATACCATCATGGTAGACCCTTCTATATATATAAGCTGCCAGTCTAGGTAATCTCGCTATGAGATTCATGGCATCTTCATAGGTTGCATCCCAGTAGTCGTTTTTATTCATGCCCTGAGCATAGCGCTTAGAGAAGACACTACTTGCTTGCATAGAGTTTATACCTATGATAAACTGTGTCATCGGATGCGTAGACACTGGTAATGAGGCGATTGCGTCTAGAGTAATCTGAGGCAATTTAGAACGCTTATACCACTCTTTACTCAGCCATTCTACATCATTCTGCGATGGTATTTCATTCACTAACATTAGCCAGAAAAGGCCTTCCGGAAGAGGCTCTTTACCACCATCCTTTTTCTTAGGTAGTATGTCTTTTATCTGAGGGATAGAGTGACCACGGAAGGTGATACCTTTGTTTGCATCTAGTTCAGAAGTTTCCCAAAGCATACTTTTTATACCACGCATACCTCCTATTATTTGCGCAATATTTACTTTGTCTACTACTTTGGCTCCATTGTTCTTTCTGAGGTTTCTTACTTCTGTTTTAAGTTTAGATGATTTCTCGTAAAACTTCTTTTTTAATCTGTCCATTTGTTTAAGCTAGGGAATTTAAAATTTGCTGAATAATTGTGTGACTTTCTAAGTCTTTTGATCTAAAATATTACTCGAGATTATTGGCGTTTATGCCATGAGGAATCGAGGTCGAAAGTTACAATAAAAAATACATATATATCTTAGCTGAGGCAGTCCTAATCTTCATACTTCTTGCATAAAAGAAAAAACTCCTAAATTGTTCATCTATGATAATGATTGGCGAAATACTTATCTCAGAAGATGTGGTCCAGAAAAACTTCCTATGCAACTTATCTGCTTGCAAAGGAGCCTGCTGTATAGAAGGTGATTATGGGGCACCCTTAGAGTCAGATGAGCTCTTGGCTATAGAAAGCATTCTGGAAAAAGTACTGCCCTACCTGCCTCCAGCTTCTCAGGAAAAAATAAGGGCCAATGCGTTCTATAAGACCAATGAGGCCACCTCAGCACTGGAGACCACTTTGATGCCAGATGGGGCTTGTGTTTTTATGGGTAGAGATGAGCTAGGTATTACTTTCTGCGGCATAGAAAAAGCGCATAGGGACGGCAAAACAGATTTCAAAAAACCTATAAGTTGCCATCTATACCCAATCAGGGTCAGCAAAAACGAGCTGAATGGTTTTCAAGCATTGAATTATGATGTATGGGATATCTGTTCTGCGGCCTGCAAAAAAGGAGACAAGGAGGAACTAAGAATCTACCAATTTGTCAGTGAAGCCCTAATCAGACAATTTGGGCAAGAGTTTTACAAAGAACTGGAAGCTGCAGCTGAGGAATATCAGAAAAGAGCAAAGCGCTAGCTACTAGTCGTTTCTTTCTATCCAGCCGCTCTTATTGGCATCTTTAGCAGAGGTGTCTTTCATACTTTCTTTGACCTCTGACTCTATACTGGCTTTGGCGTTATTGAATTCTTTGATGCCTCTACCTAGTCCTTTCATCAATTCTGGCAATTTCTTGCCGCCGAAAAGTAATAAAATAACAAAGGCGATAAGGATAAGCTCCATTCCACCTGGGATTCCTATGAGATATATAGTTAACATAGTCTTCTTTTATGTTCCAAAGGTAATATTAAATAGGGCTTAGTGATAGAGGCTAAGTATATTTTTATCTAATGTCCATTTGTAAGGTTTTGTCTTCACCAA
>CAZKXO010000295.1:0-4697 GCA_964556525.1 uncultured Saprospiraceae bacterium | reverse complement strand
GTTACGGAAATCCAGACAATACATTTATAGCTTGTAACCCTCCTACTGGCTTTATCTTGCAAGGTGGAGATTGTAATGATGGTGATTCTGACATCAACCCTGGCACACCAGATTTATGTGATGGATTAGATAACAATTGTAATGGAAGCTTGGACGAAGATGCAGTCTCACAGACCTATTACCTAGACAACGACGGTGACGGATTTGGCAATGACAACAATAGACTGGATGACTGTGAGCAGCCTGCTGACAACTATGTCCTACAAGGTGGTGACTGCAACGACAACAATGAAAACATACATCCTAATTCTGAAGAATTCTGTGATCAAATAGATAATAACTGTAATGGTTCTATAGACGAAAATGTCATGGAATCCACCTATTATAGAGATGCTGACGGTGATGGGTATGGACTTACAAATGAAGTCCTAGTAGACTGCCGACAACCTTTTGGTTATGTAGTTACTCCTGGTGATTGTGATGATAACAATCCTAATGTCAATCCAGTTGCAACAGAAGTGTGCGACAATGTAGACAACAACTGTGATGCTCGTGTAGATGAAACAGAATGTAGCCTTTTGGTTAGCAGTATATGGAATGATGTAAATGGTGATGGCAGACTGAATGACAATGAAAGCGGTATTCCAGATATTGCTATCAGACTAGTGGATCCAGTAACGGGTGAAGTCGTTCTTGAAACAACTACTGATGAAGTAGGAACTTACATTTTAGATGGTGTACCACCAAATGTTTACGAGATTCAAATTGACCTAGATTTGTTAGATAATTTTGTAATGGCTTTTGATGAAAACTTCTTCACATTTCAAGGAGGCACCCTTGTTAGTAGTCCACTAACTATAGACGACAACACTAATATGCTACCTTTTCAGGTGAGATATTATACGGGCGGAAAAGCATCTGGGCAAATAACCTTTGAGTATAATAGGCAACCAGCTCAGGTTCCAGTAAAACTATACGAAAACAGCACTCCTAGAAAATTAATGGCAGAGATAACATCCAATGCTGCTGGATTCTATTCTTTTGATAAGATCCCTATGGGAGACTACTTCATAGAAATGAGTTCTCCTGAAGATTTTGAATTTGCCACCGATGACAATACTGAATCCAATAGTATTCTAACAAATCAAGAAGACATAGTCACTGGTTTTATCATTGGCCAAACAGCGAGCTTCAATGTCATGCCAGAGGATATATTCGCTCATATGGATGCAGTATTGTTAGAAAGTAGGACTACTTTATCCATTGATGAAAGCAACGTCTTATACACTGAGTGGGACTTTGAAAACCAAGAAGTAACTAATCAGTGGGACATGGAAGATTCTCGAAAGTACTTTGCTGTCGAACTCCAAAGAAGTTTAAATCCTGACAACGGATATGAAGCTGTAGGAGTCGTTCCCTACCCAGAAGATGGTAATCACATTCTTCTTGATTCACCACAAAAAGATGCTATCTACTATTACAGATTGAAATTTTTACATCATAATAAGGAGGTCAGCTACAGTAATGTGACATCGGTAATTGTAAAACTTTTGCCTGCTAGACTATCTGTATTCCCGAATCCTGCTCAGGAACTGATCTACGTAAGCGTATCTAAAATCGTAGGTGATGTGCAGATTACTATTTTAGATAAAAGTGGAAAAGAAGTTTACTATTCCGAGAAATATATTTATCCACAGAAAGTTTTGGATTTAGACCTTTCCACCCTACCAGCTGGAATGTACTTCTTGAGACTCACCAATAGTAGTCAAGTATTAAACTCAAAGATCAGTTTGGTCAAGTAGATACTATAATTGGTGCAAATTGGACGACATTATCTTGGTCTATAATGAATCCCTTAGTGTAGCCCTACTATTCAGTTGTCCTTATAATGTAGGATTAAAGTCAAGATAGAATTCTCTACATACCACACTATGTAGGTCTGTGTATATGAAGCACTTAGCTTTAGTTCATTATACATAATTAAAGTTTGAAATTGCGAACATTCCTCTATACCGTTTTCCTGACATTAGTCTTGGTTGGCACCAACCTTAATCTCAAGGCTACTCCTACAATCAGAACGAGTTTAGCCTTGGACAGTTTAAGCCAAGTCTTGGCAAGTACTATTTCCGATGAAACAAGATTAAGTACCTTACATCAAGCATGTAAACTTCTCCACCAAGAAGATGGTAACAATGTACTACTCCATGACTATGCCAAAACAGGTATCGAACTGGCTAAGCAACTGGATGATGTAGAAAAAGGCTCAGATCTCGCAGTATGGATACTGAGAGCCAATATATACTTACGCAGTTATCACAGGAATCCTCAGTACTATAGCTACCTTAAAGAATTATTTGAGGATGGTAAAATAGAGAAGAAGAAAATAATGCAGCCACTGTATTCAGAAATATATTCTTATCTAGATTACGGAAAACTCCGAGAAGCGGAAGGCAAGATGGAAGAGTATGGAGAGTTAGTAGACCAGGATAATCCTCAGCAAATGGCCTACTATCTGGATATGTTTGCCGTATTTAAAATAAAAGCAAATGACAATGTGGCCGCTGCAAAAATCTTAAAACAATTTGCAGATGTTACAAAAGAGATAGATGACAAAAGATTTCAGCTTACTGCTCTGAGCAGAAATGCGGAGTTCTACTTACTCGATTCTCTTAATTATGTAATGTCCAAATTGTATGCAGAAAAAGCACTAAGAGTAATAGAGGATT
This sequence comes from uncultured Saprospiraceae bacterium, assembly GCA_964556525.1. Classification (GTDB taxonomy): domain Bacteria; phylum Bacteroidota; class Bacteroidia; order Chitinophagales; family Saprospiraceae; genus RFSX01. The sequence goes on along the minus strand of CAZKXO010000295.1, from coordinate 1,971 downwards.
ACAATCTAAATCCACACAAACAACACTTACTTCTTCAGCTCAGTCAGGCGCTGTACAAGCTAGAAAAGACAGAGGAATTTAATAAAGTGTACTCACAGATTTCAATAGATTCCTTTGCCAAGGATAACAAAATCATACATAAGGACTATCTAACTTTTTCTGGTGATATCGCTTACGACAACAAATATTACGGGGAAGCATGTAAGCTATACAAGCAAGCTGTACAGCATCTAGAAACATCTGATTTCGCTACAATGAGAGTGCTCACTCAAAAGATAGAGAAGTGTTATGTTAGACTAGGAGATTACAGAAAAGCCTTCATGTATTCCAATAGGCTGAATGTACTGAAAGATTCTTTATACAATGTTCAGAATGTAAAGGCTATAAAATTCTTTGAGTCTAAGCTGAAATATAAGGATGCAGAAACAGAAAAGATCAAGCTAGAAAACAAAATCTATACTCAGAAAAGAAATACAATTTTCATAGGATTTTTTGCCAGTCTTATCTTATTAAGTCTACTTTGTTATAACAGAATACTAGACGAAAAAGTAAAACTTAGAACGGAGGCACTCGGTGCAAAGAACAAAGAACTAGAGGCCAGTCTAGAGGAGTTGGAACACTTCAGTTATGTAGCATCTCATGATATAAAAGAACCAATGAGAGTTGTTTCTAGTGTTACTGGTCTTATAGAAAAGAAACTAGATAAAGAAGCCAATGGAAAGTATAAGCCTGAATTTAAACTGATAAAAAACAGTATTAATCAGCTGTACACTTTGATAGAAGATCTGTCTCAGTTTATAGATTTCAAAGCAAAAGATGTAACCCATCAGATTATAGACACCAACTTACTAGCTCAGCAGGTATCCCAAATGCTTAGTGAGAAAGTTAATGATAAGAATGGAAAAATCATTTTCGACAATCTGCCAAATATCTACAGTTCTAATTCTCTTCTAACGGTAATTTTCAAAAATCTAATAGAGAATGGGCTGAAATACAATCGCTCGGAAGAACCGACTGTGCATGTAACATACGATAACATTGAAGGTCAGCATGCTTTTACCTTTACAGACAATGGGCAAGGTATAGAGAAGAAATACCATGACTACATTTTCCAGATGTTTAAAAGACTAGAAAGCAGAGAAAACAAAGGAAGCGGTCTTGGACTAGGTCTTGTAAGCAAATCCGTAGAAAAGCTTGATGGTGAGATCACACTGCAAAGTGAACTAGGCAAAGGAAGTGCTTTCACAATAATATTGCCTTCTAGCTACTTAGGTCAAGATCAATAAGTTCGTAGTACAGACGAGGCTCATCTTTCAAAGAATCTATTTGCAGATTCCAATTTGAGGTAAAAAACATTAGTTTGCATAAAATTCCAATTCTATGCAAAAACCAACTTGGACTAAGGTTGTAGGAGCTCTTATGATTCTTTTTGCCGGCTGTGGTGTGGCTCAAGATGTCAAGCAAATTAACTCAAAAATCTTAGCTGAGTTTGGAAATGAGATAGCCGAAGAAGTTTCAACAGAACTAGATGAAGATGATCTTAGTGAACAGGAATTAGAATTATTCCGAAAATTGAGTCAGATCGAAGGCCAAGAATCAGAATCAGATTCAACTATTAACGGAGCAAGTATAGGAGATGCATTTCGCAAAATGACCTATGTCGGTCCTACAGCCATTCCCGTTATGGTCAAACATGGGAAGTTAGGCTTAGTATATTCTATTGTATATGCTCTAGCTGGACTGTTCTTTATAATCAAACCAAAGATTTCGTTTAAGATTATTATCGGTGTACTCATAGTAAGTATACTTTTTGCCATCTATCAACTTATGGGTTCCTATGAGTTGGATATTTCCTATATCATGAAAAAGGGTTTGGAATTCAATCTGTATTTCGGAATCTTTGGGGATATTATCCTACTTATCATTATAGCAGTATCTGATAAGAGTTTCTTTAGCGATCATGGGTTCGCT
>CAZKXO010000294.1:0-4700 GCA_964556525.1 uncultured Saprospiraceae bacterium | reverse complement strand
GAAGGCATCTTGGAAAATGTAGAAGAACTAAAAGGCAAACAAAAAGAAAACGTCATCAATTTTGCCCAACAAGGCTTGCTGTCTAAACAGCTGGCGACCATCAAATTGGATGTACCGATAAAATTTGACGCTAAGGTATACGTGACTGAACAGCCTGACAAGGAGAAGCTCTCAGTCATCTTTAAAGAACTGGAATTCCGAACACTAGCTGACTCTATTTTAGGCAAGACGGTCCCTACCCAAGGGGATCTCTTTGGAGGCACAGCACCCTCGCCTAGTCAGAAAGCCAGCAACAAAGAAATCGCTGCCAATTATTCCGTCTCTGATTTCAACATTAAAAACACAAAGCACAAATACATCCTTGTCAATACCGACAAAGAAAGATTGGCCCTCGCCGACAAACTGGCTAAACAAAAAATATTCTCCTACGATACCGAGACCACAGGCATAGACGCTAATAAGGCAGAATTGGTAGGTCTCGCATTCTCTATCAAGAAAAGTGAAGGATATTACGTGCCCGTTCCTGAAGACAAGACCGAAGCGCAGCATATCATAGAGATCTACAAAGAGGTACTGGAGAATCCAAAAATTACCAAGATCGGTCAGAATATCAAGTATGACAATCTGATCATGAAGTGGTATGATGTAGAAGTCCAAGGGCTGCTCTTTGATACCATGATTGCGCATTATCTACTGGAGCCGGATCTCAGACATAAGCTGGACTTTATCGCCGCCGCACTACTGAACTATAAGATGGTCCCAATAGAAGACCTCATAGGTAAGGCAGGTAAGAATCAACTGAGCATGAGAGACATCCCTGTGGAAAAGGTCTCAGAATATGCCGCAGAAGATGCTGACATAACCCTTCAGGTAAAGAAACATTTGGAAAAAAGCATCAAAAAGGAAGGCCTGGAAGAACTCTATTACCAAGTAGAAGAACCACTGATTCCAGTGCTCTGCCAGATGGAATACGAGGGGGTAAGGATAGATGGAGACTTCCTAAAAAACTATTCTAAAGTGCTTGCCAAAAAAATCAAAACTGTAGAAAAAAGCATCTACAAGATAGCTGGTGTAGAGTTCAACATCGGTAGTCCAAAACAAGTCGGCCAGGTACTCTTTGAGAAACTGAAGATTCCTTACAGATGGCGGAAAAGTGGGACTGGCCAGTACAAGACAGATGTAGAAAAACTAAACGAACTTTCGTTCGACAATGAGATCGTCCAAAAAATTCTACAGTACAGAAAGTTTTCAAAACTGAAGTCCACCTATGTAGATGCCCTCCCCCTCATGATCAATGAAAAAACAGGTCGGGTACACAGTAACTTTAATCAAGCCAGAGCTGCTACCGGCAGACTCAGCTCAGAAAGTCCCAATCTTCAAAATATTCCTATAAAGGATGAAGCAGGCCGAGAAATACGGAAAGCTTTTGTGCCGAGAGACAAGGACCATATACTGCTAGCGGCAGATTACTCACAAGTAGAGCTGAGACTCATAGCAGACATCTCCAAAGATGAATTTATGCTGGATGCCTTCAACAAGGGTCTGGACTTCCACCGAGCTACTGCCGCAAAGGTCTACGATGTGCCTTTCGATGAGGTAACACCTGACCAGAGACGTAACGCAAAAACAGTCAACTTCTCCATCATCTACGGTGCCGGTGCGACCAACTTATCCCGACAAATAGGCATCAAGAGATCCGAAGCCAAAGAACTGATAGGCACCTACTTTGCACAATTCAAAGGACTGAAATCCTACATGGACGAAACCGTCAATTTTGCCAGAGAACACGGTTTTGTAAAAACACTGGCAGGTAGAAAACGTATCCTCAGAGATATAAATTCTAGAAACGGTCTCGCCAGAAGCAATGCAGAACGTATGGCTATCAATACACCGATACAAGGATCTGCGGCAGACATGATAAAACTGGCAATGATTGCTATCCACAAAGAGATGCAAGAGAAAAAATACAAGTCCAAAATGATTATGCAAGTGCATGATGAACTTGTGTTTGACATCTATAAGCCAGAGCTCAAGAAGATGACGGCCATGATAGTGGAAAAGATGAAAAATGCCTTCCCTGACCTATCAGTGCCTATCGTGGTGGAACCAGGCACTGGAGAAAACTGGTTGGAGGCACATTAGAGACCAAAAGTCTCAAAAATCCAATTACGACAACTTGTGCATTTTGTATTTTGGGTTAAAAATCTGAAATGGAATACTACTCTCTTACGGTATTGACAAAAAATATTCAGAAGATATTTTGCATCAGTATCTTACTGGTTGCTTTTCAGATTACGCTGCATGCACAAACCACTGACTACTTTTTCCAAGACTCTTTTATCCTCATCACAAGCATCGATGTACACTATGAGTCCGACAAATTTCTGCTAGCAACCCAGGACAGCATCGACATAGAAACCTTTATCAGTGACCAGGATATTAGCTCGCTCTTTTTTGACATCAAGGCCTACACGGATTCTGATGGTTCTGACAGCTATAATGAAAAGCTCTCTGAAAGACGGTCTTCAGCTATAAAAAATCATCTACTCACTAATGGTGTCGACAGCAGCCAGATCATAACCCATGCCTATGGCGAAAGTCAGATTGTGACGATAGAAAAGACAGAAAACGAAAAGGAAAAGAACAGGAAGTCGGTGATTACCGTCTTTCAGAAATTGGATTATGTCATGTTCTCTGGCCGTCTAGATGGTCCTGACTCCGTTGCTGTAAAGGATGTAAAAGTAAAAATCATAGATGAAGGCGTAAAGAGAGAATATGTACTTGGTGACAGCCGTGAGTTTTCAGTGCCTATACCGATAGACAGAAAGATAGAACTCCAAGTACTGGCAAAAAACCACTTCCCCTTTATCAAAAGAATGAAACTGAATAAAAATTCCAATCCCAAGAATGTCCCCGTAGTTATAAAGGAAATGCGCATAGATTCTGTACTCACTCTGACCATCAATTTTGTAGGAGATAAAAGTATCATTAGGAAATTCTCCCATTATGAACTGGACGCATTGACTGAGACGCTGACTGAAAACGGGCAGGTATGTGTAGAACTTATGGGCCATATCAACCGACCAAATCGACCTAAAACAGAAACCAACTCTACAGAGCACCATCTATCCATTGCTCGAGCTACTGAGATAAAACGCAAGCTTGTAGAAAATGGTGTTGCAGAAGAACGCCTGCTTGCCCGTGGTTATGGAAACCATCACATGCTCTTTCCATATGCACAACAGGAAACACTTATGTCTCTCAATAGACGTGTAGAAGTAAAAGTGATGTCCTGTGATTCTGCCAAAGTCTTAGAAGATCATATCCTAGGGGAAAATTTACTGGCAAGATTTAGACGATAAGCTAGTCCGAATAGCCTCAAAATCAGCCAAAGCACAATTCCGTTAAACTCTCGTTAATTAGCTTAACTAAAATGGCAGTAATCTCGTTATAGTAATAGCTTGTCTATTTTAAACTTATAAGTTAAAAGCAAAACGCAAAAATGAGACTACTTACCACCATAACACTTGTTGCTAGCTTTCTATTTTCGACTATTGGCTTAGCCGCTGTAGGAACTACAGAGCCAGTGACAGATGCAAAAATTGCTACAACAGTGCCTACTTCTGGACCCAGTTCCAATATTCCTTCAGTAGATATCAAGACACTAGAAGGCAAAGTCGTTAATATTAAAGACTACGTAGGCAATGGAAAGATAACTGTAATCAGCTTTTGGGCTACCTGGTGCAGTCCTTGCAAAAGAGAGCTAGATGCAATCGCAGAGATTTATCCAGACTGGCAAGAGGAGTTTGGCGTAGAATTACTGGCTATTACAGTCGATGATGCAAGATCTTTAGCTAAAGTGCCGAGTCTTATAGAAACCAAAGGTTGGGAATACACAGTTCTTGCCGATTCTAAGCAGGAATTACAAAAAGCAATGAATTTCCAGACTGTTCCTCAGACTTTCCTACTGGATGCTGAAGGTAACATCGTATATACACATTCGGGATACAACCCTGGAGACGAATTTGAACTAGAAGAAAAGATTGCCAAACTGGCGAAATAAGATTTAGTTAGTTAAAGTTATAAGAGACTGTATCCAGTATGCAGTCTCTTTTTTTATGCTACCCTATCCAAGGATTACCAAAATCACCCTGATTTTATAGACAACTTTCGGAGAAAAAATCCATTTATAGTCTATATTTATCCGAGCAGAAACAGAAGAAACCATCAAGATGTCTCAACACTTTCACAACCTTTTACTCAAAGAAAAAATCCAGGAAACGGAAGACAGTTACTCCTTTATTTTCCAAGTCCCAGTAGAACTCAAAGAAGCCTTTAGCTACCAAGCTGGTCAGTACCTCACCTTAAAAGTAGAGGCCAAAGGACAAGAACACAGAAGAGCTTACTCCATCTTTACCGCACCAGCTGACAATCGCCTAGGTGTCACTATCAAAAGAGTCAAAGGAGGCATAGTTTCTAATCACCTCATAGACAATGTCGGTCAAGGCAGCTCTATGGAGGTAATGCTACCTGAGGGAAGATTTATTGCCAAAGCTGAGTCGAGTGAACAAAGAGACCACTATTTCTTTGCGGGAGGCTCAGGCATCACTCCTGTCTTGTCTATGATAAAAACATTACTGGAACAGGAACCTCTCAGCAGTTGCTACTTGCTCTATGCCAATAGGAATGAAAACTCTATC
>CAZKXO010000293.1:0-4722 GCA_964556525.1 uncultured Saprospiraceae bacterium | reverse complement strand
TTTGATGGAGGAGAAGGACTAGACCCACTTATCTCTGCTTATGCAATCACAAAAACAAACGATAATAAATACGTTCTTGCAGTAAATGCAGGAAGTAACACAATAACATCTATGCAGGTTAATAGTGATTTCTCACTATCTGTAGTAGACACAGAGTCTACACTAGATGTAGGACCTAATAGTATTGCTTATGTACCATCAAGACAGTTTGGTGTAAATGGAATTGTATATGTAAGTAACATTACGAGAGAAGAGTTTTTGACTCAAGGTGAGCCTGCTCAGCAAGGAAGTATCACAGGCTACTGGTTATTGGATGATGGGTCATTAGCACCTATAGCGGACTCTAGAAGAGAACTGGCCAATAGACCTTCTGCAATTCAATTTTCTCCAGATGGTGACTTTGTAGTTGTAGCATCTATTAACTCTGGATCGTCGGCTCTTGCAAGTGGTTCTGAAGATGAAATAGTTGTTTACAGCGTTGGTGTTGATGGTACGCTTAGTGATTCGCATATTTCTGCAGGTGCTTCTACTCTCAGAGGAAATGCAGAAGGTAGAAATCTTCCTTCAGCTATTGGATTCCAAATCGTAGGTGATAACTACGTAGTTGTAACTGAAGCAAGAGAATTCACTCCAGAAGGTGGGCCTCCAGTATTCCCTAGATTGCAAGATGGATCTGTATCTACATGGCAGATAGCAAGAGATGGAAACTTAGTTCCTATCAGTATGGATGTTGCTTCTGGTGCTAATAACACAGGAAGAACTGCATGTTGGTTAGATTTTTCAGATGAAAATACATTTTTCGTTTCTAACGCAATAGAAGCAGGATTGGCTTCATATAGTTTTGATAACGGTGTAGTAGAATTAATAAATCAGGTAGCTGCACAAGGAACAGGAGCCACTGGTAATACCACTGATCCGGCTAGTGCCTTTGCAACGACTGAAGGATGGATAGATTTATGGATATCTGATGATGGTAGATACCTATATCAAGCATATGGCCTTACAGGAGCTGTAGGTGTATTCGAAATCAATGGAACTGAATTAACTTTGATTCAAGAAGTCGAAGGAGATTTACCTACTAATAATATTCAAGGAATCGTATCGGTAGGACAACCAGCAAATGCCGGCAATCCATTGACTGCAAGATATAAAGTGACTTTTGATGCTCTTTGGAATCAAGATTCGCATCCAGTGGACTTCCCTGCGGAATTCCCGAATGTAGCAAGATTCTCTCCTGTAGCAGGATTGACGCATAATGATAATTTTGAATTATTCCAGGAAGGTGGAATGGCAACTCCAGGACTAGTAGAAATATCACAGTCAGGTTCAAGAGATCCATTGGATTCTGAATTGGCAGAAGTTATAATAAATGGTGATGGACAATTCTACATAGAGAGTAATACAAGAGTACGTCCTTCTCCTGATACTATTTCTACAACTTTTGAGATTTCTGAGTCTCACCCACTTGTAAGTGTAACCTCTATGATAGCTCCTAGTCCGGACTGGATAGTAGCTGTAAAGGGACTTAACATGTTAGAAGGCGGAGATTTCGTAGACAGAAGAATCGTACAGTTTGTTCCTTATGATACTGGTTCTGACAGCGGTGCATCTTATGCTTCTGATAACCAACCGACTGTACCACAAGAACCTATCACCAGAATTACTGATGGTGTACTTTCCTATGAAGGTGATATCGCAAGTATCGGTATATGGAGATTTGAAAGAATAGACGATGATAGAAATTGTACAGTAGATGCGGGATCAATAGCTGGTGGACCATTTAACTTTTGTGCAGATGGTACTGGTGACTTTATTTCTGCCAGTGCATTTAATCTTTCTGGAAATAATGGTTCTAGAAACCAAATGATAGTTACTGATGATTTAGGTAATATAATTGGTATGCCTGATGATATTACTGCAGTTAATTTTGAAGAGATGGGCTCTGGTGTGAAATACATATTCAACCTAAGTTATGAAGGAACGATGATAGGACTTGCTATGGGCAACAACTTGCAAGATTTCAGAGGATGCTTTGGATTATCAAATGCTGTAAGAGTGAACGTAGAAGAATGTGAACTAGCTCCAGTAGGTGCAGTGTACGCAATGACAAATGGGGAAGGACAAATCCCAGGAGTAGTACAAGGTCCTAACTCAGTTGTTGCTTATGCACAAGCTGCTGATGGAACACTTACAAGTATTGGTTCTTTCCCTACAGGTGGTAATGGTGGAGACTTTGATGGTGGTGAAGGATTAGATCCACTTATCTCTGCTTACGCAATTACTAAGACTCTAGACAACAGATTTGTACTAGCTGTAAATGCAGGTAGTAACACTATTACTTCTATGACAGTAAATGATGATTTTTCACTTACAGTGACTGATACTCAGAGTACTCTAGATGTAGGACCGAATAGTATTGCTTATGCAGAATCAAGTATAGATGGTGTATCTGGATTAGTATATGTGACTAATATCACCAGACAAGAATTCTTAGCTCTTGGTGAGCCTGCACAGGAAGGAAGTATAGTAGGATACTGGTTAATGGATGATGGTACTTTAGCACCTATAGATGGTTCTAGAAGAGAATTGGCTAACAGACCTTCTGCGATTCAGTTTTCTCCAAATGGTGATTTTATTGTAGTTGCTTCTATAAACTCTGGGTCTTCTGCTCTAGCAAGTGGAAGCGAAGATGAAATCGTAGTATACGGTGTAAATGCTGATGGTACAGTAAGTGACAACCAGTTAGATGGTGCTACTTCTACACTGAGAGGAAATGCTGAAGAAAGAAATTTACCTTCTGCTATAGGATTCCAAATCGTAGGTGATAATTATGTAGTAGTTACTGAGGCAAGAGAATTCAGACCAGATGGAACACCTCCTGTATTTCCTGGCTTACAAGATGGTTCTGTCTCTACATGGCAGATACAAGCTGATGGTACTTTCGAATCGATAAACTTAGATGTAGCATCAGGCGAAAACAACACAGGTAGAACTGCTTGTTGGTTAGATTTCTCTGATGAGAATACTTTCTTCGTGTCTAATGCCATAGAAGCAGGATTAGCTTCATACAGCTTTGACGAAGGAAATATAGAGCTGTTAGATCAAGTTGCAGCTCAAGGAACTGGAGCAACTGGAAACACCACTGACCCAGCAGCAGCGTTCGGAACTACTGAAGGATGGATAGATCTATGGATTTCTGACGATGGAAGATTCTTATATCAGGCTTATGGTCTGACCGGCGCAATCGGAGTATTTGAAATCAGCGGACAAGAGTTGAATCAAATTCAAACCGTGACTGGTGATTTACCTCTTAATAATATCCAAGGTATCGTTTCAGTTGGTCAGTTGGTGATATCATCTACAGAAGACATAGTCTTAGATGCATCTGAAATAAGATTAAGCATCTTCCCTAACCCTTCTACAGGTAAAGAATTGAATGTGGATTTTACCTTGAGAGAAGCATCAGACTATGATGTAACTATATATGATATCAATGGAAGAACGCTGTCTCAAGGAGATATTGCAGGTAAGGGTCAAGTAGGTAACAATGTAGTATCTCTTGGTTCTTTAGATCTTGATACTGGTACTTATCTATTGAGACTTAATCTTGAAAGTGGTTCTATCACTAACAAGTTTATAATAATCGAATAATGTTCAATTTTATATAGTAATGTGATTATGCCTGAATTCCCAATGGGGAATTCAAACACGGGAGGAGAGGTTGATTACCTCTCCTCTTTTTTGTCTTTTAACGTAAGTACAAAACTTGCTATGCATTTGAGTCCTCATTATACAAAGAATGAGCTATTTTTGACTTGATGAATTTTCTCCCTTTATCCATACCAGTCTCATGAAATCTCTAGCTGACTGGGTTAGGAAATTACTATATACCCTACTTCCACTTAATTGGTATCTGAGGATATTAAGTAAGATGTATCTCATAGCATTTCGTATGGGACTGCTTAAGAATAGCCTTGAATATGCTTATCCCTACTTTCTGCATAATATTGTAAAACCTGGTTATGTATGTCTCGATATTGGCGCCAATCTTGGCTACATGACTACTTTATATTCACGTCTAGTCGGAATGGAGGGTAAAGTCTATGCTGTAGAACCAGTGAAACCTATGCTCGCAACCTTAAGGGTTAATACCAAAGGCATGCGTAATGTTGAAATATTGCCCTATGCTTTGGGTGAGGAAAATAAATCCATACAACTTGGAAACAGCTCGGTAAGAAACCAGGGCTTCATGGCATCTGGAAGGCATGAAATTATTGCAGCTGATGAAGACACTGATATCCGTTTTGAAGCTACTATGAAAAAAGGCAGTGAGTTGTTTGGGCAAATCGAAAGAATAGACTTTATCAAATGTGATATCGAAGGCTATGAAACTGTGGTTATTCCTGAGATAAAACCTGTTATCACTAGACATAGACCTATCTTATTGATAGAATCAAGAGGGGAAGACAGAGTTTTTATGATGAACTTATTCGAAGACATTGACTATAGCAGCTTTATTTTAGAAGGTGCGAAACTGATACCAGCTACTCCAACAGATTATCTTGATCTATTGATTATTCCTAAAGAAAAAATCAGTTCCTATACTTCCATCATAAAGTAGAACAATCTTTGAGTTAAAAATTACTTCTTCTTCTTTTTCTTCTTCTTCTTCTTCTTGTTACGTTGTTCATATTCTTCTATCTCCATTAGTAAGGCAGAGAC
>CAZKXO010000292.1:0-4731 GCA_964556525.1 uncultured Saprospiraceae bacterium | reverse complement strand
TATATTTGCAGCAGATTACGAAACGAAGGAGGGAGCAAACGTTCCCTCTTTTTATTTTAGGTACATCAGATTATACCATAAGTGGATAATATTATTGACAATATAAAGGAAATCTTAGCCGCCGCTTACAAGGAGGAAGAAGAGTTATCAGATTGCTTCACTTTGAATGTTCTTATTCATGGAAAGAAGGTGGAAATCTTCTCTGACTCAGACACAGGCATAAAATTCTGGCAATGTCAGAAGCTGAGTAGAAAAGTGGAAGCCTATCTGGATGAAAGCCAAGTTTTGGGTGAAGATTACACTATAGAAGTGTCTTCTCCAGGTGTAGATAAGCCTTTGCAACTTTTTAGACAATTTCCTAGAAACGTCGGTAGGACTTTGGTTGTGACCTTTGAAGATGAGAGTAAGCTAGAAGCTAAGATGGAGGCGGTAACCGAAGAAGAAATAACCCTAAAGGTACCTGGTCCAAAAAAGGGCATGTTCAAATCAAAGACTTTTCCTTTTGACACTATCAGATCAGCAGTGGTCCAAGTGTCATTCAAAAAGAAGAAATAACTTATTCCCTAATGAGGGATTTATATGAAACTAAAATGCTATTTACAGATGAAAAAGATGATTAACGATGAATCTTGTTGAGTCATTTTCGGAATTTAAAGCTGGGAAGAATATAGATCGACCCACCATGGTCAGAGTACTAGAAGACGTATTCAGAACTTTGATCAAAAAGAAATATGGTTCTGACGATAATTTCGATGTTATAGTCAATGACCAAAATGGTGACTTAGAGATGTGGAGAGTTCGTGAAATTGTATCGGACGGTGAGGTTACGGATGAAATGAGTCAGATTTCCAGTTCTGAAGCTTTATCTATAGATGAAGATTATGAAATAGGAGATGAATGTTATGAACAACTTGGTCTGGAGGATTTCGGAAGAAGAGCAATTTTAGCCGCTCGACAGACGCTGATCTCCAGAATAATGGAGCTTGAAAAAGATGAGATCTTTAAGAGATACTCGGACAGAATAGGGGAAATCGTACTGGGAGAAGTTGCCCAAGTGTTGAAAAGAGAGTTTTTAATCTTGGATGATGCCACAGGAAGCGAATTAATAATGCCAAGAAACGAAATGATCAGAGGAGACTTTCTTAGGAAAGGAGACATGGTCAAAGGGGTTATCAGACGAGTGGATATGAAGAATAATAACCCAGTTGTTATTATGTCTAGAACTGATAGCCGTTTTCTGGAAAAACTAATGGAACAAGAAGTACCAGAGATAGAAGATGGACTTATTACAATTAAGAAAATCGTCAGAATCCCTGGAGAGAGAGCTAAAGTTGCAGTAGAATCCTATGATGATAGGATAGACCCAGTAGGTGCTTGTGTCGGTATGAAAGGATCTAGAATCCATGGTATCGTAAGAGAGCTCAAAAATGAGAACATAGACATTGTTAATTATACGACCAATGTCTCTCTATTTATTCAGAGGTCATTGACACCAGCCAAGGTATCTAATATAGATATCAACACTGAAAAAGGGACTGCAGCAGTTTTCCTAAAGCCTGATCAAGTATCACTGGCAATAGGAAAAGGTGGCTCTAATATCAAGTTGGCCAGTAAGTTGACTGGATATGAAATAGATGTATACAGAGAAGATGATGATCCTGGACTAGAAGATGTAGATCTGGATGAGTTCACAGATGAAATAGAAGAATGGGTGATAGACGCCTTTAAGAGCATAGGATGTGATACAGCCAGAAGTGTACTAGAGTTGAGTAAGTCAGAGCTTCTAAGAAGAACTGACTTGGAAGAAGAAACCATAGAGTCTGTAATGAAGGTACTGGAAGCTGAATTTGCTAAAGACTAATTATTTATAAAGCATAAACATTTCAAGAGAATAGATGGCTAAACGCTTAATCAAAATAGCGAAAGAACTGAATGTGGGAACATCCACGATCGTAGACTTTCTAATCGGATCAGGATTCGAGATAGAGAATAAGCCTACGTCTAAGGTTTCCGATGAAATGTATAATGCTTTGTTGCAAGAGTTTAGTAACTCTATGGCAATCAAGGAGAAGGCGGATAAACTAGTCATAGGTACACGTCAGGATGAGGTGAAGCCGAAAGAGACCGCGCCTGCTCCAAAACCTATCTTCAAGGAGAAAGTAGAGGAGCCAGTGAAGGTCGAAGCTCCAGCTCCAGAAAAGGTGCCTGAACCTGAACCAGTTAAGGAAGAACCAGTTAAAGAAGAGCTTATCAGAGCTGAAACTCCTAAGACTGAACTTAAAGTTGTAGGTAAGATAAATCTAGAAGAGAAGAAACCTAAAAAGAAAGCTGTCAAACCAAAAGAAGAACCAGCTCCAGTTCCAGTTCCTAAGAAACCAGAGGCTGAACCGGTTAAGGATACTGAAGAGGCACCAAAAGAAGTAGAAAGAGAAAGTGTCAATCTAGATGCACCTAGAGAAGTGCCAGAAGCTGAGATGATGAGAGCTAAAACACCACAGCTGGAAGGACTCAAAATCCAAGGTAAAATCGATATTAAGAAATTCGATAAACCTGAGAAAAAGAAAGAAGATCCTCAGAAAACTAAGGGTTCTAAAGGTGGTGGTCAATCTAGGTCTGATAATAACAAAAGAAAGCGTACTAGAAAGAAAGTTACTGCTCAGTCCTTCCTGAAAAGAAATAGAGATGGAGGCAATAGATCTAGAGGTGGTAGAAATCAGGAAGAAGTAAAAGCGGTATCCAAAAAAGAGATAGAAGAAAAAATCAAAGCAACCATGGCCAGAATCTCTGGTGGTGGCGGTAAGAAGAAAAGACAAAAAATCAGACGGGACAACCGTGCTGACAAGAGAGAAAAAGCTGAAGCACAAGAGCTTGCCAAAGAGGAAACAACTCTTAAGGTAACGGAGTTTATCTCGGCTACAGAGTTAGCTTCTCTTATGAATGTGTCCGTTGCTGATGTTATCATGAAATGTATGAATCTAGGTGTCATCGTCTCTATAAATCAGAGAATGGATGCTGAAATCATAGAGCTGGTAGCAAGTGAGTTCGGTCAGGAAGTAGAGTTTATAGGTGTAGATCAGCAGACAGAAGATGAAGAAGTAGAGGAAGTTGATGACCCTAAAGACCTGGAGCACAGAGCGCCGATTGTTACTGTAATGGGGCACGTAGATCATGGTAAGACTTCATTGCTGGATTATATACGAGAGGCCAATGTTGCAGATGGTGAGGCTGGAGGAATAACACAGCATGTAGGTGCTTATTCAGTTCCAGTAGGTGATCAGATGATTACCTTCCTGGATACACCAGGTCACGAAGCCTTTACAGCGATGAGAGCCAGAGGTGCGAAGGTGACAGACATCGTAATTGTTATTGTAGCCGCAGACGATAAGATAATGCCTCAGACTAAAGAGGCCATTTCTCATGCTCAGGCTGCAGGTGTACCTATAGTATTTGCGATAAATAAGATAGATAAAGATGGTGCTGATCCTACAAGAATAAAGCAAGGACTTTCAGAAATGAATATCCTGGTAGAAGATTGGGGAGGTAAGTTCCAATCACAGGACATTTCCGCAAAAGCAGGAACCAACATAGATCTCCTACTGGAAAAGATAGTCTTGGAGGCAGAAATGCTGGAACTCAAAGCCAATCCTAATAAAAATGCTCTTGGTACCGTAGTAGAAGCTTCTTTGGATAAAGGAAGAGGTTATGTTACCAAGCTTCTAGTGCAAGCGGGAACTCTTAGAATAGGTGATGCTATGGTAGCTGGTGCCTACGCAGGAAAGGTGAAGGCCATGTTCAATGATAAAGGGAAAAAGATCAAAGAAGCTGGTCCTTCGGTACCAGTAGCTATACTCGGTCTGGATGGTGCGCCACAGGCCGGTGAAAAGTTCAAAGTGATGGATAAGGAGCAAGAAGCGAAAGCTTTGGCAACTAAGAGATCACAAATAGAAAGAGAGCAATCTAACAGAGCCAGCAAACGTATCTCTCTAGATGAGATAGGAAGAAGATTGGCCTTAGGTACCTTCAAAGAACTCAACCTTATAGTCAAAGGTGATGTGGATGGATCTATAGAGGCCTTGTCAGATTCTCTTATAAAACTTTCACAGGAGACTGTACAGGTAAATGTTATACACAAAGCAGTAGGAGCAATTGCAGAATCAGATGTTCTATTGGCCTCTGCTTCAGATGCCATTATAATAGGATTCCAGGTAAGGCCATCAGCCAGTGCTAGAAAGATAGCAGAGAAAGAAGGTGTTCAGATAAAGACTTACAGTATTATCTACGAGGTTATAGACGAGATAAAGCTTGCCATAGAAGGCATGCTAGATACGATCAAAGAAGAGAAGGTATTGGGTAATATAGAAATCAAAGAGACTTACAAAATCAGTAAGATTGGTACTATTGCAGGATGTTTTGTGACAGAAGGAAAGGTTACTAATAATTCCAAGATAAGAGTTATCCGAGATGGCATAGTAATTTATCCTACTAAAGAAGGTGTCGTTGCTGAACTGGGTTCACTTAAGAGATACAAGGATGATGTCAAAGAAGTGAAAGCAGGAATGGAATGTGGTCTTACCGTTAAGAACTATAATGATCTGAAAGTCGGCGATATCATCGAGTCTTATGAAATCATAGAGACTAAGCGAAAACTGGAGTAAGCACATCGCCTCTCTCAACAAATCTCAACTCAAGGATTTTTTAAATTCTAAAGTAAAGGAGTTCCAGAATACATCC
>CAZKXO010000291.1:0-4790 GCA_964556525.1 uncultured Saprospiraceae bacterium | reverse complement strand
GGTCTCCTGACCTCTCGAAGAGTTAATATGAGGGAGTTTTTCCAGATTCCGCCAAAAGGACAGGAGTCCTTTGGCTCGGGTGCGGTTATAAGAAATGGTTGCTGAATCGAAGGTCTCCTGACCTCTCGATGAGTTAATATGAGGGAGTCCTTTGCTCGGGTGCGATTATAAGAAAGGGCTGCTGAATCGAAGGTCTCCTGACCTCTCGATGATTTTTAAATACTTAAGAAAGATATTGCCCCTATTACTATCTTGTCAATTCAATTTTAACCCATGAATAAAGCAGAAGTAATCTCCCTACTAGAATCCCACAAAAACGAAGCAGGGATAGAAAAATGGGCTCAGCGCCAGTATAAATCCAAAAAGCTCAAAAGCTACGGTATAGGTCTGACTGTGTTGCGGAAACTTGCCAAGCAAATCGGTAGAGACAGAGCGCTTGCCTTACAATTATGGAGTAGTGACATCTATGATGCGAAGGTTATAGCACTGCTCATAGATGAACCCAAGAAAATCACGATGGAGCAGGCAGAAGAGCAAGTGGAAGGCGTAGAGCAAGGGCATCTGGCACATGTCTTTTCTTCTTGTAATGCCTCTCTGGCGAAAACACCTTTTGTAGCAGAGCTGGCTGAAAAATGGATAAAAAGTAAGGATCCTATGCGTCGCAGCTGCAGTTATGGACTCATTTATGAATTGTCTAAATCCAAGAAGAAGTCAGCTCCCGAAAACAACTATTTTCTTGCTTGTATAAAAAAGATACAGGACAGCTATGACAAAGAAGACGGACCAGTCTTGCTTTCTATGGGAGGCGCACTGATGGGCATAGGTAAGCGCAATGCAGAGCTGAACAAAGCAGCACTGAAACTGGCAAAAAAGATAGGGCCTATACCGATAGAATCAGAAAATGGGCAGTGTGACCCCTTCGATGTGGTAAAACATCTGACCAGTGATTACCTTAAAGAAAAGTTTGCAAAACAATGAAGTGTAAAATATCCGCCTATTCGACAGCGTTATTTTCTAGCTAGATAAATGTAGAAGAGCTGTACCAGTACCTGTAGGCGTAAACAAGAGTTTCGGTTATAGGTTATATGAAACCAAAAAGAAGCTCAAGCCACAGTTTAAAAACTATACGCAAGAGCAAATTAAGAATGTAGCATTAGAAAAGGGTAGGGACTTCCTTTCAGAAACTGTCAAGAATAATATTATGGGCTTTTCTGGTGATACACCAGTGGACGATTATTCCAAGTGGGAAAACTGTGGGTTGCTTATCCACGAAGCAACTTTTCTTAAAAAGGAAGCCGATTCGCAAATAGAGGGAAAACGCAATAAACATTCTATATTGAATGAAGTGCTTAAGATGGTAAAAGAAATAAACATCAACCAACTAATACTGAACCACTTTTCCTCTAGATATTCTAAAGAAGAAATAACCCAAACAGTGCAGAAAGAACTAAAAGAATTGGAAATCAAAATTCCTGTCTACATCGTTTATCCCGGTGAGATGAAAAGAGATATCCTGAGCACAAGGCCAGTAAACGACTAGTACAATTTTATAATTATAACTTCAATTTTTTAATTCTTCATACAAAGCTTACGGCTTACTGTCCTCTTTTTCCAGTTTTATAAAATCAGTAATCTGTGATCTTATCAAGTCATTAAGCTCTTTGACTTTATCTCTTTTGATAACCTTATAGCTGTCCAGTTCCGCATCTATTTTTTCTGTCAGTTCTTTTTTGACTGCTATCATAGAAGCAGTCGGTGGGCCATCACTCATCTGGCAAAGCGAATTGAGATGGGCCAGCTTATTGGTGAGGCGTATGGGGAAATTAAGTGGGTCTTGTCGACTTCTGTTTTGTGTCTGATACAGTGTTTTTTCTATTGCTGTCAGCGAAGAGTCTATTTCTGTTATTGCTTCAGCTATTTTTTTGTCTTCGTGGTCTTCAGCAAAACTCTTCATTTGCTTTTTTAGAGAGCGCATTTCTATGATGGCCTCGTGGGCTTCAGTCACCTTATTGTTTACTGAACTTATAAAATCATGCTGCGTCTGTAGGTCCTGGATAGTGTAAGATACACGTGGGTCTTTGACTATCTCTAAAGCCTGTTCTTGTACCTCGCTGTTGACTGAGAGTTCTACGGTATAGTCGCCAGGTACAGCCTTAGGACCTGCTAGAGAACCCCACCAGAAAATCATGCCTTTAAATTTCTTTGCATCTGGGCTCTGCATATTCCAGTTGAAAGTATTGGCACCCGCCTTGATGGCGAGGCTGTCTGCTTTTTCTTTGGCTTTGTTAGAGAAAGACCGGACGACGACACCATCCCTGTCTTTAAAGGCGAGCACGACGGAGTCTTGTTTTGCATCATAATTTTTTAGGTAATAATGGACATTCACCCCACCTGGGAAATTCTGTCCTGAACCCTTGGCATTTTTACTGCTGAAGCCCCTCATCCTGTAAGCCTTGTCAGGCGCATAGAGATGTACGTCAGCATTGCTGACTTCTGCTGCTTGTCTGATGGTGCTCAGCTCATCCAGTATCCACAGACTTCTGCCTTGGGTAGCAGCGATAAGATCATCGTTTTTGATAGCCAGATCAGTTATCGGCACTATAGGCAGATTGAGTTGGAGCGAATGCCAAGATTGTCCATCATTGTGAGATACGTACATGCCTGTCTCCGTGCCAGCATAGAGGAAGCCCTCTTTTTCGGGGTCTACTTTTATGGCTCTGGTAAAATGTTCGTCAGGAATACCAGATACGATTTTCTTCCAGCTGGCGCCATAGTTTTCTGTTTTGTAGATGTAGGGTTTGAAATCCCCTGCTTTATACAGGGTTCCTGCGATATAGCAAGCAGCTTCGTTGTGTGGATCAGGTTCTATGTCGTTTATCATCAGCCATTTGGGTATGCCTGCTGGGGTGACGTTTGTCCAGTTTTCGCCACCGTCTTTGGTCAGGTGTACAAGTCCGTCGTCGGAGCCTACCCAGATGAGTCCTTCTTTGAGTGGAGACTCATCAGCGGCAAAGATGGTGCAGTAATATTCTACACTGGTGTTGTCTTGGGTAATAGGGCCACCAGATGATTTTTGCTTTTCAGGATCATTTCTAGTAAGGTCTGGACTGATGATGTCCCAGGTCTGGCCTTCGTCAGTACTTAAGTGGACACGGTTAGAAACGGTATAGAGTTTCTTTGGGTCATGCTTGGAAAAGAAGATGGGGAAGTTCCATTGGAAGCGGTACTTCATGCCTTCGGCACCATGGCCCATCGGATTGTCAGGCCATACATTTACAGCTCTTGTCTGACCTGTGCGATGATTTACTCTCGTAAGAAAGCCATCATAGCTTCCTCCATAGACGATATCGTTGTCAGTAGGATCTATAGCTATGTGAGCTGATTCTCCACCAGCAGTGCGCTCCCAATCTGACTCTCCGATACTACCACCAGAGGAGCGGCTAGATATTCTTATGGTACTGTTGTCCTGCTGAGCGGCATAGATACGATACGGGAAGTGGTCATCCGTTGTGACACGGTAGAACTGTGCTGTCGGCTGATTGTGGTAGGTAGACCAGGTGCCTCCTCCATCATAACTGACCTGTGCTCCTCCGTCGTCACCTATGATCATACGTTGGGCATTCTGAGGGTCTATCCATAAGTCGTGATGGTCTCCGTGTGGTGCTCCGGCACTCTTAAAGGTCTTTCCACCATCTTTGGATTTTTGATAATCTACATTTACAACATAGACGATGTCCTCATCTTGTGTATCTGCGTAGATTCTTGTATAGTACCAAGCTCTTTGTCTTAGTGCTCTGGAGGAGTTTAGTTTTTTCCAAGTTTTGCCACCATTGTCCGAGCGATAGACGCCACCACTTTTGTTTTCTATGATGGCCCATACTCGGTCAGAGTTGACAGGGGAGACTGTCACCCCGCTGATACCCCATACACCTGTGGGTAAGCCGTTGTTTTCGCTAATGTTGGTCCAGGTTTCGCCACTATCGGTACTCTTCCAAAGAGCTGATCCTTCTCCTCCACTGGAAAGAGAATAAGGCGTTCTTCTTATTGTCCAGGTTGTTGCATATAGGATTCTGGAATTATTTGGATCTATGATGAGGTCTACGGCGCCGCTACCTGCATTGGCATAGAGTACCTTGCGCCAGCTGTCTCCACCATCGGTAGATTTATAAACACCTCTATCAGGACCATCCTCATATAGGTTACCCATTACTGCCGCATATACGATATTGGCATCATTGGGGTCTATACGTATGCGAGAGATGTGACGAGACTTCTCCAGACCTTTGCTGGTCCAGGTCTTACCTGCATCTTCTGAGCGCCATACACCATAGCCAAAGGATACATTTCCTCTTACGGTTTTTTCTCCACCCCCTACATAGATGACATTGTTGTCAGAATTTGCAACTGCGATAGATCCTATAGAACCACCAAAATAGCCATCCGAGATGTTTTCCCAGGACTGACCGCCATTGGTGGTTTTCCATACGCCACCTCCAGTAGCACCGAAATAGTATAAGTTGGGCTTCCCTGCTACACCGGTAACAGCACAGGAACGACCACCTCTAAAGGGACCAATATTTCGCCATTTTACAGAAGCATAATGTGCATTTGGAGCGGATTCCTTCGATTGTGTCTTCTGTGCTTCAGTCGGACTGGCAAAAAAGCAGAGTAAAAAGCTGATGAGTAAGTATCTCATGATGTCTGATTTGATTTCTAATGTAGCAAAAGATTAGCTAATAGCTATTATATGAGGATAGCAGCTATGGTCAGATGTAAATATAATTATGGAT
>CAZKXO010000290.1:0-4800 GCA_964556525.1 uncultured Saprospiraceae bacterium | reverse complement strand
ACTCATAATAATATTACATTGATAAGAGGTAAAGATGTAGTCTTCTAATAATTCTGTGATTGCTCTTTTTGTAGATCCCTTATTGAAAACTAGAATATGAATTTTATTCCCAAACTAAAGATACTAGATAAGGCTGGTCCCATTCTATCTATTCTTCTTGTAATAACGATTTTGGCTTTAAAGAGTCTTGGCAACTGGTTGTTATTGGATTCATATACTGAAGGCATGGAAAAAGTCTTAGCTGAAAAAGATATGGTTTTGCATAAGGTATTCCCGTGCTCAAATGTGGATTGCTGTATAATAGTTTATTTCTGCATTGACATTTTATTTGCTGCACTGCTGTCCTTATGTATGTTCAAATGGTCACAAAACATAAAGGAGAAGAGCAAAGGTTTATTGTTACCTAGACATACCGAGTTAACTAATTTGGAGAAGAGGCTGCCTATAGCTATATTTTTCATGGTTATAGCTTTCTTTCTAATTGATTCTTTCGAAGATATAACAGCATTGAGAATTTACTTTAAAAAATCTGAGGCATTTGGTGTCTTGTCTTGTCTTGCAAAATTCAAGTTAGCCTCTGTGCTTTTTGCAGCAGCTTTTCTTTTAGCACAAATAGTAACTTATCAGTTAAGAAGTACAGCTCAAAAAATTTATAAGGATTATGGATTTTCCGGAAATAAAATTAAAAAACCAGAAGGACTTAAATCTATTTATAAGTTTTCGTTCGGATTGGTTTTGTCGATTGGTTTGATTTATTTATTGGGTAATAATGATCAAGGTGTTGCAGTAGTTCATCACCTCATTTGCAGTAATGGTAATTTAGTGCTTGCAGTTATTCTATTGCTTCTAATTTTTGGAATGACCTTGATCAATCCCTATTATACTTCTCTGATTCCTTATCAAGATTGTAAAGAATATTATGTTGAGTATAAGTCCTTCTTGATTCCCAATACTTTCAAATGGAGCAAGACTCACGAGGCCCTTAATAAAAACTCTTGTTTAACTGATGATGATTCTCCAAGTCTTAATTCTACACTATTTCAAAGGCTTTTTGCAATCTCACATATCTGGATTGCCTGTGCTGTTCTGTTGGTGCTGCGCAGTAAGTACTATGATGTATCTAGTAAGTTTGTCACTCCTGGATTTATTTGTATCCTCTCCGTATTTGGTCTGATTAGTATAGGAGTCTGCTTGCTTTTTTATTACAAAAAAAATAATTGGATTTGGAAAGATCCAAACAGTAGAACTGAATTGAATACTTCGATCTTATACTCCACGGTTGGTTTTTGTGCTATTTCCCTCCTGTTTTTTATCCTCGGATTGTTTCAGAGAGACAACGTAAGATTGAGATTGGACTTACTTATCTGGGCAATGTATGCATTGCTTCTAGGACTGAGTTTGTTTATGCTGTTTAGACGAAGAATTGGATATTATAAAGGAAATGAACTGTGTAAGTTTTTTATGGCCAAATTCTGTGATGATGTTAACTCTAAAGTAGCTCAGGGAATTTTCTCATTAGTGATAGTGGCTATTGCAATAAGTTTACATTTTACTGGTGATGACTTTGTATATGGAATTTCATCTATCAATTATATCTTGGCTGCCATTGTTGTATTTTTTACTGTAGCACAACTTTTCAGCACCTATAAATATAAGTACCTACAATATTTTCTATATGAGAAACCTAGTGATAATGCAAAACCAGCTATCAATTCACCCGGAGACTATATGTGGCGAAATGCCTTAGCCAAAACGATTATTATACTAATCTTGGTTTCTTTTGTCCGTACAACTTTAGTTGAACCTAATAGTTATTTCGAAATCTTTCCAGTTAAGGTAACGGATGAGAATATAAATTCACCTGTCAAAACCACAAAACAAATAGATAGTACAGCAATAGTATCTGGAGAAATCACACTGAAGAAGCATCTACAAAGGTTGTTGGCTAAAAGAAAAGGTGATGAAACCCTATATTTTATCGCTAACGAAGGTGGAGGCATAAGAGCTAATTATTGGAGCTTGTTGGTCTTGAAGGAGCTGGACAAAAAACTTGATACTACTTTGTATGATCGTACCATAGCTACTTGTGGGGCATCAGGAGGTGCAATAGGACAAGGATTGTATACTATTATGAAATCTAATAGTGACAACCTAAAACAAATTGAGGACAAGATAGATAAGATTGGATGCGAAAACTTTTTATCAAGAGATATATTTTCATTGTTGTGCTCTACTCTTGGAACAAGAATATCTCCGTTCCCACATGATCATAAGAAAAGAGAGAACACTTTGAGGAGAGGCGATATGCTACAGGCTAGAAGGTATGGCGAAATGGCTTTGGATACAAGCGAAACTTTAAGCAAAGGCAGATTATTTTGCGGTTCGATAGAAAGCTTTTACAAGTCTAGCACGGATACACATAGTTATTTCCCTCTTAGCATCATTAATACCACTCATGTAGAGTCTGGTAGAAGAGGCGTGGTCAGTCCGCTGTCAAATAACGAGGAGGTTTTTTCGGCTAGAGTTTTTGTCAATGAATTCAGAAACGAAGAGCTATCCATGAATTACATGGACGCTTTGTTTTTGGCCAATAGATTTCCCTTTGTAAGTCCGATAGCAAAAATCGAAGAGAAAGGAAATTTTGTAGATGCTGGGGTTTTTGATAACAATGGTTTATCTAGTCTCTTAGATATACGTGATTATATTTTGCTTAAAAGTTCTGATGCAAATAAAGATGCTGCCGATAAGAAAGAGTGGGAAAATATTAAAAATAAAATTTATGGTCATGTAGAACTTATAATCATCGAAAATAGTAAGCAGAGCTATTTTAGATCTGAGTTTAAAAAGAAGAATTTCAATGACAAGTTATGCAAGATAAAAAGTATAAGTAATCTGAGAGGAAATTTGTCTGGTGCAGCCTCTACTACAGCTTTTAAAAATTACCTCTTTGATAAGCTAGATTATGATCCTAATAGGGATTTCTTTTCAGATATAAGAACTTTATCTCTGCCATATCTTATTGAAAACAAAGATGCTCTTAATACTGCTTTTGGAGGGGAACTTGTTGGCGAGACTAACTATCGGAATTTTATAAAAGAACATGATTCTAAATTAATCAAGAATTTAAAGCTTAAGAACCAGTTTTATATAGAGCCACCATTAGGCAGAGTATTGTCTGAGCCTGTAAAAGAGTATATGAGGCGAGCCGCTTTGCAATTGAATCTTTAATACAATCATTATGAAGAAAATCATATTATGGATATTGGCCCTAAGTGTATTGTTTACTTGTTCTTCCTGTTTGGTATATCGTACAGATAAGAATATAGTACTTAATGATAATGACCCACTTCGTAAAAGTAGCATTACAGGATTAAACGATCTGTTGATCACAAAGAAACCAGGAGAAACTTTTCACATCTTTCTAGTACATGGTATGCAGAGCCATGGACCTAATGCCTATGACCCTATTGTAGAGCAGTTGGCAGCCTTACTTAAGTTAGATTGCAAATGGAGTGAGCAATTTAATGTTTCTTATGAAAGTGCTACCAAAAACTTCAGTGAGTCGCCTACCTTGAAGGTGTATATGTACACAGACCCAAGAGGAGTCAAGGTGCAATTTACCTTCGTGCATTGGTCACCATTAACAAGAGAGTATAAAACAATAATACAGACTACAGACAGCAATGATTTTAGAGTAGGCGCCAACCAAAAGGTAAAAACAGATATCATAAACGATGGCTTTGGTGATGTAGCGGCTATGTGTGACAGTGAGGTTATGGTAAAAATGGGTAAGTTGTTTGATATGGCTTTCAGGTTGTTATTTATAGACATGGATCTCTTGCATAAAGAAGGACCTAATTGCAATCCTAGTCTAATAAATTATAACTTAGAGAGTCTTCAGAATGTAGCAGTAATCTCAGCTAGTTTTGGCACAAAGATTACCTTTGAATGGATTAGGAATGTCTATGCTACGCATAAGGCCAGCAGTGATCTAAAAGATAAATATAAAGAGGCGGCACTAAATGACACAACCCTCTTTACTAAAATCCTAGAAGAAAGAATAACAACTGACGTCAGCTTGTATGACCTGCATGGCAATCTTCTCTCCATTCCTAACTTTTACACCGTTGACAGTATTAGACTTTTCGAAATTATTAATACGAGTGAAATATTTTGGTATTCTTTTTCTAACCAACTTGTTTTACTAGATGGCATTTCATTTGATTTTGGTAGTCATGCTTTTGTGAGAGACTTGCATAAAAGATTTCAATCTGAACTAGAAGTACGACAAGATAGCTTTTCTATTTCTGGCAAGGGTTTCCCCAATTTGCATGAAGCACTGAATAGCTTTAAGGATGATAAAATAAATGCAGATAGTATCTATGCCAGACATGTAGAACTTACTTCGTTTTATGATCCCAATGACTTCTTAGGATTCAAGCTTTCTAAAGAACTTACGACAGAAAATAAATATAGAAAGGCTAACGATGTCTTTATACCTGTCGCTCGTGTTATGTGGTTTGATTTATTGGCCAATCCAGGCAAAGCTCATCGAGGTGCTAAAGACAATCCTTTTGTGCTAAATATTATATCAAAAGGTTGGAATGGAGAAACCTCCACATTACCCTCCAGGAGATCTATCAAGAAAGAACTAAAATGTAAATCATGATTAGGCTTATCGTATTTGTACTCTTTTGCTTACCAAGTATAGTGCAGGGCCAAGCTAAAATATTAGGCGTTACACTAGATCCACTGATAGATTCAGAATTAGAATCGCTGGAAGTCAATGACAAACTTCTG
>CAZKXO010000289.1:0-4802 GCA_964556525.1 uncultured Saprospiraceae bacterium | reverse complement strand
CAGGAAACGCCGGGCCACCAGCCGCACCTGAAGGCAACAGTCGCTATATTCAAGCCCATGAGTAGAATTGTATACATAGTCCTTTGTGTTGTGCTGTTAGTTGCAATCTTGGAAGCTTTTAAGTTATCTCTTGCCAATTTCCATGGTAAAAATGAATGTCCCAAGCTTCTAGGAATCCCTGCTTGCTATTTGGTGCTCCTCTCTTTTGTTTTGATGTTGTTAGCTCAGCTTGCATCATCTTTCTTTTCTGGCGCAACCTACTATTACGCCTTTTTGGCTTTTCCCTTACTGCTAGCCTTGATAGGAACTCTGACCGAGCTCTCTGGAAAAGTCATCTGTCCTCGCACAGCAGGAGGTACGCCGATGTGCTATCTAAGTTTGGCAATCTGTCTGCTCTTATTGTGTTTAAAGATTGCTGAACAGAAACTTTAACATTGCTGTTTTCTAAGCTTTAAGAACCACTTCTCAAAGATTTAAGTAAATTACGTCTTGTGGACTAATATTTAATGTCCATATTTATAATACAATGAAATTAACCAATAATCAATTCCTATTGGCAGGGCTAGTAGCCAGCGTAATAGTTGGTATAGGTGAGTATCTACTTCATTACTTGCCAGAAGGGCCTGGTGGTGAGATTTCTATGCTTGAAGATGTACCACTTGGTAGGGCTTCTACAGGACATTTCCTCGTAGTGTTCGGGGCACCCTTGTATTTTGCTGGTTACTATGGTCTAAAAAATATCTTCAAAAAAACCAGTCCTACTCTAGCTAACTTGTTATTTGTCGGAGGCGTATTGGCTTTTTCCATAGGAGGTGTATGGGTTTCATCCAGATATTTTGCTGCGGAGGTACTACAGCGCAGTGCAGGCACTCCAGACCATGCTTTTTATTTACAATCCTATGAGGATCATTATCAGGTGCTCGTATGGGCATTGCGCTTTCTTATAGCAGCGGTTTCTGTACTTTTTGTATTACTTATTTTAAAGAACAAGCAAGGCTATCCCAAGTGGTTGGCTCTGTTTAATCCTCTGGTACTGCTTATTATCGTCATTTCATCTTTGGTATGGTTCAAGGCTCTAGGTAATCATCTTGCACCTATTGCGATGAATGTGACACATTTTATTTTCTTTGGTTTAATTTTATTGCAACTGAAAACATCAGACACATAATGAAAAAAATTCTTTTAGGCTCACTTGTGCTTGTTATTCTCGTAGTCTTGGCCATCTTGTATTTCTTTAAAACAGATAGCAAAGATCCTTATGCAACCACTACCTGGGGCCGTTACAGTGGAACCTGTGCCATGGAAGAAGTCCCAGACGAAAACTATGGCAAGGATTTTAAGAGCTGTGATTACACAGTACCAAAAGAAGAAATCCCTGTTTTCAAAAAAGCAGGACTCAGTTGGAATAACAATTTCGATGGTAAGCAATCTCTACCGCTGGTCGGATCTGCTATGATAGATGTGGATAATGATGGGGTAGACGAAGTCTTTATCTCTGGTGGCATAAAACAGGAAGATGCCTTGCTAGCATATAATGACGGAAAATTTACTGCCTCTTCCTTTACGTTACCTAATAAGCCAGCCAATTCTAGAACCTTGGGTGCTGTGTCTTTTGATCTCGATGCAGATGGCAATACGGATCTTATTCTTTCAGGTGATTATGGTGTTTTGTGGTACAGGAACACTGGAGAAGGCTTTGTAGTAAATAAAATTGACATCCCGCTTAATGATAAAACCACCGCCGCCTCTGTAACCTTAGGAGACATAGATCAGGATGGAAATGTGGACATGTTTGTCAGTGGCTATATCAAAAAAGAGAAGATGGAAGGGCAGACCATATTTAAAGATGCAAGCTATGGCGGCAGCAGCCTTCTTATGGTAAATAATGGAGACAATACATTTAGTGACAAGACAGCTGATTATGGACTTAGCTATGTACATAATACCTTTTGTGCGGTCTTAGTAGATGTGGACAATGATGGTTTTCTGGATTTGGTCGTAGCACATGATACGGGTGAAGTAAGGACCTATAAGAATGAAGCAGGAAAATCATTTACTAAGAAGAAGAATCCTACTACCGGCAAATATGCTTATCCAATGGGTATAGCTGTTGGAGATTATAACAACGATGGCAATGTCGATTTCTTTTTTTCCAATACAGGGAGTTCGGTACCCAGTTTCTTAGCTCGAGGTGACTTGGAAAAAGAGGATGTATTTCTAGGAAATTGGTTATTGTTAAAAAACAATGGCAACTTCAACTTTACCGATGTAGCTGAGCAAACCAAGGTGGCTGATTTCGAATTCTCTTGGGGAGCAATATTTCAAGACTTCAATCTAGATGGCAGGCAAGATCTGGTTGTGTCAGAAAACTATGTGGCTTTTCCACCGCATAAGTTGTTTAAGTTACCAGGCAGGTTTTTGCTTCAGCGTCCAGATGGGACTTTCTCCGCCGTAGAAGACCAGGCTAAAGTGGTCAACAAAAACTACGGTATCACACCTCTGACCAGTGACTTCAATAAAGATGGTTATCCTGATTTGGTATTTACCAATATAGCTGGAAAGTCACAAGCCCATATCAATCAAGGAGGAAACGCAAACTTTGTCGCCTTTAGATTTCCTGAAACAGCCGAGTATGCTGGCGCAAAAGTTACAGTGACCAAAACCGATGGCAGCATCCTCTCTGATGTGTATGTCATAGGCGAAGGACTGGCCAGTGATCAGACATCTACAGTCACTTTCGGATTGGGAGCAGACAGCACAGTGAAAAGTGCCACCCTTGCTCTACCAAATGGGACGACAAAAGACCTAACAAATTGTAAGATAAATCAGATCAACCAACTGTAATAACTACTTTAGAGTATAGGACAGAACTGAATTATTGATAGCTTTAGAGTCAGATGAGTAGAATATTTCATGATATAGAACATCAGTTCGAATTGCTGAGCTGTATGCTTGGCCAATTATCTGACCATGAGTATCAGAAAAGAGGGGAGCATATAGGCTCTATTGGTAGTCATGTGAGACATGTCCTGGAGTACGTGCAGATACTCATCCATGCTGACTTGCAACAACCGATAGATTATTCCAAGAGAAAGAGAGACCAAAAAATAGAGAACAATCGAGGCCACGCCTTAGAAGTCATCGAGAACTTAAGATCAGGAATACACAAAGAGGACCAACTGGTTAGTATCCAGGAAGATGAAGAAGTAGTGAGCTCTAGTTATTTTAGAGAGGTTCTGTATATGCACGAGCACATCATCCATCACTGCGCAATTCTAAGAGTGGAACTAGAAACACTAAAAGATTATCAAGTAGACCCTTGTTTCGGTTTTGCAAAATCAACGCTAAAACATATCGAGTCCAATGTGTCTGCTTAGTTATGTAAAGCTGGAGCATAAGACTGTTTTTACTTCTAACAGAGACATCAATGTATCCAGACCTCCAGCAGAAAGTATTTCGACACATATAGTTAATGAAGAAGAACTCTCCTTTCCCAAAGATTATAAAGGCGGTTCTTGGTTGGTTCACGATGCTACAAAAATTATGATTGTACTCAATGGGGCTGAGAAGAATCATTTGCCAGGCGGCACTTATGGAAAGAGCAGAGGCCTTATCCTCTTAGACATAGTGACTCAGAAAGACAGTATGGCCTATTGGCACTCTCTTAATTTAGAAGGGATAGAACCCTTTACCTTAGTCTATTTGGATGGAGCTGACAAGCTGTTTCAGTTGTCATGGGATGAGCATACAAAGAAATCCTTGAGTCTTGATGCCAATAAAAATAAAATCTGGATGTCCAGTACTTTATATACAGATGAGGAAAAGAATCAACTAGCTAGAAAATTCCAAGAAACTTCCATCAGCACCTTAGAAGAGGCTTTAGACTTCAATAGAGTTAATCACTACGCAGAAATCAAATCCGACGATACAAGAATCCCTACTGTAGAAACCGTCAGTCTACATCAAATTATAAAACAACCTAACGGAATAACCTGCAACGAGTATCTGCCACAATGAATTTTTGGCTGCGAACAAAACTCTTTTTTCATAGACTAACGCATTGGGAATATTGGCCCACCTGGGTGATGTATATTCCTTGCTATCTGATCTATCCATTTTATGTGCTATATACGAGGTCGCCTCTATATTTTACAGCTGCTAACCCTGGCATCCATATGGGCGGCAGTTTCAATTCTTCCAAGTATGAAATTTATAAAAAACTTCCTCAGCAACTTATACCTCAGACCATGTATATCAATGGCGATACACAACTTGCTGACTGTATTGCTTTTACAAAAAAAAACCTACTGAATTACCCATTGATAGCCAAACCTGACATCGGAGAGATGGGCTTAGGCATAAAAATGATAGATTCTGACGCGGCATTAATGGACTTTATCACACAGAATACCGACCCTTATCTACTACAAAAATTCATTCCTTACGAGCATGAGCTTGGCATCTTCCTCATCAGACAAGAGAATGGAGAGTTTGACATAACGAGTATTGTAGCTAAGGAGTTTATCAGCTTAGTTGGTGATGGTCATAGAACAGTCGAAGAATTGTTTTTGGCCACCCCTAGATATGCTATGCAACTAGAGTGGATGAAACTGCAGGATGATATCGACAGTTCACATATTCTACCTAACGCTGAGACCTTAGAATTGGTACGGATAGGGAATCATTCCAGAGGTTCCATCTTCAGAGATGCTAACCATCTAAACAATCAGGAACTCCGACAGGCTATGAATGCAGCCCTCCGTGATTTTGATGGTTTTAATTATGGTCGTCTGGATATTAAG
>CAZKXO010000288.1:0-4805 GCA_964556525.1 uncultured Saprospiraceae bacterium | reverse complement strand
CATATCTCTGAATTCAGAAAGTGATACTAGGCCATCAGACTTATAATTGATATCAAGAAGAACGTTTCCATCATTTATAGAAGATACTGTAGCTTCTACAAGTTCGTATTGAGAGATACTATTAAGAGACTGTTCGTAGTCCTTTAGATAGTTAGCTATTTCTTCTTCTGTGTAATTTAAGGTCTGTTTATTGCTAATAGACCAATCAAAATCGTCGTGAGGAGTGGATGCCAGTCTAGAATTTTCGTCTTCTACTTCAATTTCTATTTGTTCTGGTCCATCATCTTCTTTTTTTAGTGTTGCTTTTAGCTCTTCACCAGAAGATTCGACAATCGTTTCTTTGTTTACAGGATTCTCATCTAATGCCATAAGAATGCAGGTTTGTATGTTATCTCTTGCAGATAACAGGTGGTTAAAAAATAAGGAGGGCAAAGGTATAAAATTATACTGAATAAGGAAACAGCTGTCTTTAGGATAAGAAACTTGTTCATTTTATATTATTTTGGATTTCAAACAATTTACAAAAGCAATGAGCACAGGAAGACCTTGGCTGAAGAATTATCCTAAAGGATGTCCAGCAAACATAGATGAGAACACCTACCCTACAATCGTATCGTACATAGATGAGGTATGTAAAAAGCATGGCAAGAAGGCCGCTTTTTCACTTATGGGAGTAGATCTTACTTTCCAAGACCTAGATACGATGAGTAATCATATGGCTGCTTACTTCCAAAGTCGAGGTCTGGAACCTGTGGACAGGATAGCCATCATGATGCCAAATATCTTGCAGTACCCAATAGCTTTGTTTGGGGCTCTCAAGGCAGGTCTGATAGTGGTAAATACAAATCCGCTCTATACGCCTAGAGAAATGGAACATCAGTTCAACGATAGTGAGGTAAAAGCAATAGTAATTGTAGAGAACTTTGCTTTCAATCTAGAAAAGATACTGAGTAAGACTAAGATAAAAACAATCATCTTGACTAGTGTAGGTGAGATGTTAGGATCCATGAAGGGTGCTTTTATCAATTTTGCGATAAGAACACTGAAAAGAGGCGTACCTAAGTACAACTTGCCTAATGTGGTGACAATGAAAGAAGCCATAAAACAAGGGAAGGGTTTTGAAATAACACCATTTGAAAATAACCCTGATTCTGTGATTGTTCATCAATATACTGGTGGTACTACTGGAGTAAGTAAAGGTGCTATGTTGACCAATAAGAATCTGGTCGCAAACATGCTACAGATAAAAGCATTTCTAGAGCCTAATGTAAAAGACCTTTCTGAAATAAACATTCTTTCCCCGCTCCCGCTGTATCACATATTTGCATTTACTCTGAATTCTCTTGCAACTATGGATTTGGGAGCAAGATCAGTCCTTGTTGTAAATCCTAGAGACCTCAAGACTGTAGTCAAGGAGTTTGACAGATATACAATCCATGGGATGACTGGGGTCAATACCTTATATAATGCCTTGCTTAATTTTGAAGCATTCCGAAATACAAACTGGAAGGATATAAGGTTTGCTGCAGCAGGGGGCACAGCATTACAAAAATCTGTAGCCCAAGAATGGGAAAAACTGACAGGATCTGAGATTACTGAAGGCTATGGTATGACTGAAGCCTCTCCAGTAGTGACGACCAATCCACTTAATGCTATCAGAATAGGTACTACTGGAATACCTGTTCCATCTACTGATGTACGAATAGTATCAGATGATGGCAAAGTCCTGGCAATAGGTGAAGTCGGTGAAATACAGGTGCAAGGTCCTCAAGTAATGAAAGGTTATTATAACAAGCCAGAAGCCACTGCAAAAACAATTACTCCAGATGGCTGGCTGAATACAGGTGACATAGGTAAGCTAGATAAGGATGGTTATCTGAGCATAGTAGATAGGAAGAAGGATATGATACTGGTGTCCGGTTTTAATGTCTATCCAAATGAGATAGAAGATGTCATTTGTCTACATTCTAAAGTGATAGAATGTGCAGCTGTCGGTGTGCCGAGCGAAAAGTCTGGAGAAGCTGTAAAGGTATTTATAGTTAAAAAGGACAAGAGCCTAGATAAGGCAGAAATCATAGAACACTGCAAGGAGAATCTAACTGGTTATAAAGTGCCAAAGGAAGTGGTCTTTATGGATGATTTGCCTAAGTCTAACGTTGGGAAGATATTGAGGAAGGAGCTTAGGGGGAAGTAGTTTTGTAATTCTTCGAAATAACAAGTTTGCATTAGTCTAAAGGTAGTATTAGTAGTACATTCTGCTTATACTGACCTCATCGTAAATAATCGTGTAAGTTCAGAGACGTTCACACAACGTTTTATCTCTATAAAAAAGGACCGATTTAGAATCAGTCCCTTTTAGTTTATAGTTGGTATTTCAATTTTTATTCCTTTTCCAGTTGAAGTTGGATAGTCTCTGAAACTTCTGGGTGGAAGTTGATAACAGCTTCGTAGGTTCCTATTTCTTTAGGATCTACTGGGAGTACAACTTTCTTTCTTTCTATTTCGATACCGAAAGTGTCCTTTAGTGCAGCAATAACCTGAACATTGGTCACTTTACCGAAGATTTTTCCAGAAGTACCAGATTTAACACCGATCGTAATACTCTGATCTTTTACTTTTTGAGCCATAGACTTATACTCTTCGAGCTTAGCATTTTCTTTGGCTTGAATTTCATCTAGAATCTTGTCTAGTTTCTTTTTGTTTGCAGGATTGGCGATAACTCCGAAGCCCTGAGGGATAAGGAAGTTTCTACCGTAACCAGGCTTTACTTTTACAACATCGTGTTTGTAACCAAGATTCTCGACGGTCTGTAATAATATTATATCCATAGCTTTTGGTATTTGTATGGTTACTTAAGTAAGTCAGCAACATAAGGTAACATCCCAAGGTGTCTAGCTCTTTTTACAGCTACTGCTATTTTCTTTTGATATTTTAATGAATTACCTGTTATCCTCCTTGGCAATAATTTGCCTTGTGGATTAATGAACTGCAGAAGGAAGTCAGGATCTTTGTAATCTATATGCTTGATTCCATACTTCTTGAATCTACAGTATTTTTTCTTGTCTTTTCCTAGGTTAGGGTTACTTAGGAATTTTATGTCGTCTCTAGATGCCATAGTTCAATTATTCTTCTTCTGATGAAATATCTTTTCCGCCTACGAGTCTTTCCTTAAGTGCATTAAGGTCACTCCACTTACCGTCTGCAGCAAGCTGACCTTGCTCTGGCCAAGTGCCTGGATCCATCGTTTGGAAGGCAGGACCACCTTTAGATAAGATGTCTTTGATTTCTGCTGGAGTGGATGCAGAGAGCTTAGCATAATTAGAGATTCCTGCAGTAGTTAACAACTTTGCAGCTTTTGGTCCTACACCTTCTATAAGTGTAAGGTCATCTTTAGCTACTCTGTATGATGGTTTCTCTTCCGTCTTGCCGTTTTCAGCATCTTTGGATTTTTTAGAGTTTCCAATCAGGCCGTTTCTTTTGTCTTCGTTATACTTGACTCCATATTTATCAAGCTTAACTGTAAGAAAACGCATAATTCTTTCGTCTCTACGCATTGCCAATTCCATCTTAGGAATAACTGCTCCATTCTCTGATTGGAACTCAATGCACTTATAAACTCCAGAATTCTTCTTGTTGATTGGATAAGCTAACTGCTGCAAGCCTATATTATCAATGTTGACGATGGAACAACCTTCGTCTGAAATAAGCTTTTCGTAAGCTTTTGCTGCCGCTTGCGCTTCATCACCTGGCAGTACTGGGTCGATGATGAACGTAATCTCGTATTGTCTCATTAAAATGAGTTGATTATGTACAAATTTTCAAAAGGGATGCAAATATAAGCTTTTCTTTTGAAATAGCAATCTGAAGATTGAGCTAGGGTTCCTTAGGAAAAGGAACATTATTCTTGGTTATCAAGAATGATTACTCCATCGGCCATGAACTTCAACTCTTGAACAGGTTCTGTTATTTTTGCTATTTCTTCGGGAGTTTGTCCTTCGTCTTCTGCATAATGTCTTAGTTCTTCTACTGTAGTTATCTCTTTGTAGGCGATTCCATCCACAATGACTTCGGAGCCAGCTAAATCTAAGGGCATGAAAAAGCCATAGTCTTTGAACTTGACAAATATGGACTCATTAGAAGTTCCTTGTGTAGAGACCAGATTCATCCAGCATCCCTTGACCTGACAGACACCTTCCACTTTGGCCTTTAGTTGTGTTTTTACGGTGTCTTGTTTGGATACCTGAGCAACTAAGGTGGCCATGTCAATAGGATTAGGATGGGTAATGCTTGTTCCTATGTTTTCACCCAGAGGTGTTGACTGAGTGGTTTGTTGGGCTTTGCACGCGAATAACCCAAAAAATAGGACTGCCGATGTATAGATAAGTGATTTCATAAATCTAAGTTACTACTTTAGCAAACCAATCATAGTTTCTATATCTACATGATCATTAATGAGTTCTATTGCTTTAGAGATTTTCCAAGGTGTACGTCTGTTTTTTTTTACCTCAAGTTTTGAGATTCTGATTACTGCACCGTAAGTGTCCAGTTTGGTTCTAATTGTAGGCAAACTGTACTGATTCAGGTATTCTAAAGTAGGTGTCGAAATAGGATCCTCTCCAGTTACAACGACACCACATAAAGGGCTATCTTCAAATCCTTCAGCCAGTGATATTTCTTCAATTCTTTCGATAGCATCATCCAGCACTCTGGAACTTACAACTAAAAGATTATTAGCCGATTTCATTAGAGAATCGAGATCTACCAAAGAGCCTGCGAGTATCTTTTCTACTTTATTGAAGCCTTTT
>CAZKXO010000287.1:0-4817 GCA_964556525.1 uncultured Saprospiraceae bacterium | reverse complement strand
TGTTAGACATAGTGATTGTAGCAGTTCCTGTGTTTGGAATATTGCTTGCAACTATTTCATAGTTAAGACCTGCATCTGTAGAGACCAGAACATCTATAGCAGGACAGTGTCTGCTCGTTCCATTTTCATCCCAGGTAATATTGGTTGGACTATTGCCATCGTAGGTTTCGCCACCATTGGGGCTTGTGATTTGGAAAGGTCCTGTGTTTACTACAGTCACAACCATGGAGTCGTGCTCTACTCTACCAAAATTTACATTGTTATCCCTTACTGTAAATGAGAAAACCATGTCTCTATTTATACAAGGTAATTTTTCGAAGTCTACATTGTTGTTATTTCCATTGAGCACTTCTGCATACTCTGGGAAAGATCTGAATGGGACTGCTGTAGGTGGCCTGAATCTAAACAACGGATCTACTGTACTCATACAATCTGGCAGTCCAGTCGTTGCTAGCCTTCCAGGATCAAATTGATCCCAAGAAAAACTAAGGCCTAAGGTGTCATTGGCATCGGAGCCCTCACCCACCAATACAAAAGGGGTTTGTCTTGGTATGACAATACTGTTGTTTGCATTTGCAACAGGCGAAGCAGGATTAGCTCCTAGAGCAACTTGAGCACAATCCGTTCCTATATTTATAAATTCTCGAATTCTTGCTATAGAAGCATAATGAAAAAATGGATCTGAACCAGTAGCATACTGTACAGGTGGTCCACATACGTTAGCATAAGACATGATAGAAGAACCTTCTCCAGGTTCATACCTATAGTTTCTGACACTTTGTTGACATTCATCTGCAGCAAAATTATGTCTGGCATCGAACTGGTGTCCTATTTCATGGCAGACATAATCTACCCACAAAGTTGTGAAAGTAGAACTGAATCCTGAGAATCCGAAGCCCTTTCTGTTATCGTCACAGACTACACCGAAAGCAGCAAGCCCTCCTACTATATCCCAAATAACTAGGTGACCAATGTCATAGGTGTTGACACCAAGAGTTGTAGCACATACTTCCTGACAGTCATCTAATAGTTGATTTTGATTAGTTAGGTCAAATGGGTCCGTATTTGGGTCTGGAAATACTAAGTCTGGATCCGAAGCCAAAATAAATTCTATGCCTACATCTCTTAGGTAGATTGCATTTACAATGTTTGCTCCAGCCGCAAGAGAATTTAGAACATTAGTGACATCATATGGTGTACCTCCAAATGCTTGTGCATATTCACCACTTGCCACCAGTGCCAATCTAAATGTAAGCTTCTCATTTATAGATATGTTTTTTCTGGGAGTACTAACTTGCTCTATCTGCTGAGTAACATGATCATGAGCTCCGCAAATTAATTTGCTATTAGGAATGTCTTTTTTATAATAGCTAACATGGATAGTTCTGTCTGACTTGGAATATGGCTCTATATAGAAGGTCTCAGGTCCATCGAAGACTGTAGAGTGAAATCCCTGACTAGATATGTCACAAGCGATTATTACTTCAGGGTCAGACACTTTGTATCCTCTGAAAGTATTGATAGTATAATGATGGGCAACCTCATCTGCGACTACTTTGGTGGGGACAATATGATATTCAGAATGAGAACCATCAGGTTCTGGAAGCCAAATCTTTGAAGTCTTAGTTCTTAGTTTTTTTTGAAAATCAGGTATAGATATCTGCTGAAGTAAGAAATCATGAGGAATCTGATTCAGAAAGACGTCATCATCTACTATTGACTTCCGGTCATAGTTTTGCCAATCTACTTTTTGGATTTGAGCAGAACTAGAATAGATAGTTATTCCTGTAAGTAAGATAGTAAGAACTAGTCTAAGACTCAGGTCATGGATTGATAGGTACATGTCGAACATTTGCAGAGGAGAAATATCTACCTCTCGATTCTAAAAAACTTAGTAGTTCAGTTCTTATTAAACGACAGGGAGATTCTTATTTGCTGCCAGCATTTTTGGATTATTCGGCAAAAATCACCTTTAATACTGACAATACTGACAAATTTATCTGATTTCGACAATTTGACCTTAAATACCCGACTTAATTGAATTTTTGTGCTCAAAAAGGTCTTGAATAGGAAGTATTATAGTGAATCCAATAAAAAAAGAGACGCTACTAGTTGCAACGCCTCTTAAAATGTACTTTTTATCGCTGATTTCTCCTTATTTCTTAAGGATTTTCATGCCTATATTCAGCAAATCATCCATCATATTCCCATCTCCATCCATATCAAGCAGCTTTCCGAAAACACCGCCT
The DNA here is from genome assembly GCA_964556525.1 of uncultured Saprospiraceae bacterium. Lineage (GTDB taxonomy): Bacteria > Bacteroidota > Bacteroidia > Chitinophagales > Saprospiraceae > RFSX01. The sequence goes on along the minus strand of CAZKXO010000287.1, from coordinate 2,568 downwards.
GCTCCTCCTTGTCTACCTTGCTGACTGCCTCCACCTAGAAGGACTTGGGCTAGGCCACCTAGGTCCAGACCTTTAGATCGTTGCTTCTGACCGACAACTCCCATGATGATAGGAGCGAGTAGCTGCATAAGAACACCTGACTTGAAGATATTAAGTCCACTGTGCTGACTTACAACCTGAGCCGCCTCCAATTGCTTTTTACCAAGAAGGTGATTAAGGATACCTTCTCCATTCATAGTACTATTGTTAGAAACTTGATTTCTTCCTTGTAATACGCCTAGAAGATTTCCTAAGATTCCTCCATCATGGTCTTTTTGGATAGCGCCAAGAAGGCCGCCTCCAGTTTGCTGATTATTAGCACTTTGTGATATAGCACTTAGTAAAAGCTCAGAAATGCCTTGAGTGGCTCTCTTTACTACATTAGGATCTTGAGCACCTACTTGTCTGCTGAGTTGCATAATAACATCATCAGTAAGATGTCTGCTTACTTCGTTAATTAGATTCGTCATTTACTTATTTAGTTTGTGAAAAAACCCACAGCGGGTTGAGTGAAAGTTCGATAACATATATATAGCAAACTTAAGAGGCTAATGGTTCATTTTAAGCTGCAAAGTTTTTGAAATTAACTCTTGGCAAATTTCTTCTTCTTATAAGGACCTTTTTTCTTCTTACTGTTCTTTATCTTCTTATCGAATTTCTTGTTGCGCTCTTTCCTTTTTTCATCCTTGTTGCGGCGACTGGAACCGTAGTCTTTTTTCTTTCTTCCATCTCTAGATCTGCCTCCTCTTCCACGGCCTCTATCTCTTCCCCTATCTCTATCTCTACCTCCTCCTTTTCCAGAGGATTTGGAATCATCATTGAGATCTTTGGATTTTCCTAAGCCCAATCGCTCCATCTCTATAGTCATCAGCTTAGAGATGAGTTCTTCCTGGCTAAGCGAAGAAAGGAGTTGCTCTACCTGCTCTACAACGGTCTCATCCAGATTGGCACTCGTTTTTTTCTCCAGTAATTGTGAAGCCCAGTTGGTCATCCTGATTTCAGTGATACTGGCTATATCCGGCACCAAAACTCGTTCGAATTCTATACCTAGCTGTCTTTCCAGCTTAGTGATACGGTACTTATCTCTACTGGATACAAATGAGATGGAGATACCTTTCTTACCCGCTCTTGCAGTACGTCCACTACGATGTGTATAATAAGAATTATCATCTGGTAGACTATGATGGAACACATGGGTAAGATCATTCACATCTATACCTCTGGCTGCAACATCTGTGGCGATAAGCACCTGGAGTTCATGTTTTTTAAATCTTTTCATGACTCTATCTCTCTGTGTCTGTGAGAGGTCTCCATGTAAGGCGTCTGCTTTATAATTCTTCTGGAGTAGCCTTTCTGCCAGTTCCTGAGTATCTCTTTTTGTTCTACAGAAGACCACACCTCGCATATCCGCATGTATGTCCAGAAATCTGGTTAGAGCTTCCGTTTTATCTTTTGGCCTTACTAAGGTGTAGAGGTGTTCTATATTTTTATTGACCTCATTTTTGGCATCGATACGTATCTCGATGGGATCGTTCATGTATTTTTTGACGATCTTTTTTATAAATGAAGGGAAGGTAGCAGAGAACAGCCAGGTCAATTTATCATCAGGGGTATAACTTAGGATTTCATCCAGTTCCTCCTTAAAACCCATATTCAGCATCTCATCCGCTTCGTCCAGTACGAGATATTGTAGCTGATCAAGCTTGACTGCTTTTCTTTTTATAAGGTCTATCAGCCTACCAGGTGTTGCAATTATTATGTGTTGGGTTTTCTTAAGGGCCTTTATCTGATTCATAATAGGTGTGCCGCCATAGACGACCAGCACATTGACCTTGTCCATGTATTTGCTATAGACAGCAATTTGCTCAGCTATTTGTTTGCCCAGTTCTCTGGTGGGTGCTAAGATGAGTCCTTGTGTTGCTTTGATTGTGGTATCTATCCTTTCTATGAGTGGAAGGCCAAAAGCAGCAGTTTTACCGGTTCCGGTTTGCGCCAGACCTATCAGATCTTTGTCCTCAGCTAGTAGCCGTGGAATGGCATTTTTCTGTATGTCCGATGGAGTTTCAAAGCCAAGCTCTGCAATCGCCTTTAGAATTTCGTCCGAAAGCCCCAGTTTTTTGAATGCGCCCAAGTGGTGTAATTAGTTGAAAATGAGGGCAAAGGTAGCTTAATTATACCATTGACTCTGATTTTTCTCTGGTAGGCTAGTATCCCATGTTTTTGAGCAAGCTCATGCTGACAATGGCTGCTGTCTCTGTCCTAAGTCTGTGAGTGGAAATATTACATTCTGTGAAGCCTTTCTTGTGGGCAGTTTCTATTTCTTCATCTGTAAAATCTCCCTCAGGTCCTATAAGAATTATACTGTTAGAATGCATTTTCTTGATTGTGGAAAGAAAGGGATTTGCCTCTGCGTAATGGGCTATATAGCAATCGGTATCAGCTTCTATTTTTTCCATCAGTACAGAGAATTTTGTTAGAGATAAAAGATCGGGGTGAAAGGGTCTGAGACTCTGCATAGCTGCACTTCTC
>CAZKXO010000286.1:0-4887 GCA_964556525.1 uncultured Saprospiraceae bacterium | reverse complement strand
ATACACTTACGGGTCTTATAACTGGAGAGACTTATGAGTATAAAATAAGAACAAGATGTCCTAGCGGATGGACCTCATGGTCTGCAACTCAGACCTTTGTCCACACTGCTGGATCTGGAGGCGGTAACGCTGGGGGTGGAAATACAGGCGGAGGAACTAATAATAGTGTGGTGTTTAATCTGACTCTAGATGATTATGGCTCAGAGACGACTTGGGAATTGGTGGATGGAAATAACAACACCTTGGCTAGTGGTGGTCCATATGCAAATGGCATTGCAGGTACAGTAAAAACGGAAACACTGACTATGGCTAATGGTTGCTATACACTTATAGTGGATGACTCTTATGGAGATGGAATCTGCTGCGCCTATGGCAATGGGTCATTTGAGTTGGTAGACAGTAACGGTAGTCAGATAGGATACTCCAATGGCAATTTTGGAACCTTCGAGACCATCGAATTCTGCATCAATAATAATGTTGTGACAACTTCTCGACAAGCTAAGGAAGATAAGTTGAGAGATTTGCAACCAAAGGATATACACAGTTTTTCATTCTAAGGCTAATGACAATTAGTAACATTAGGCCAGCCCGGAATTTCTGGGCTGGCTTTCTTACTTTGAAGAAGGCTTTTATAACAGTAATCAAGGCGCTATTTGGGGCTTATGAGCGGTGATGGTGAGAATAGTCTTAAAATGCTCTTAAAAACTGCTATCATATTGATAATCATTGCAATATGAAAATAGCTCGCAGTTTCTTTTCATATTTTATAGTATCTTTGCGCACCAATTTCAAGATTGAGTAACTAAATTATTAAGTCTATCTAACCCGCATCAAGAAGGAAATTATCACCTCCATTCGATTATTTCCCAGCAATGTGGCATGAGTTCAAAAATCAAGAATGAGTAAGAAGCGAGTATTGTTTGTGACTCAAGAGATGAATCCTTATACGACTATCTCAGAGATTTCTTCGATAGTCAAACAATTGGCTCCATTTACCCAAGGCAAAGGCATGGAAGTCCGTGTTTTGATGCCAAAGTATGGAAGTATTAACGAAAGACGCCACAGATTACACGAAGTTGTCCGTCTTTCTGGTATGAATATCATAGTAGATGACGATGATTATCCATTAATAATCAAGGTTGCTTCACTGCCAGGAGCCAGACTTCAGGTGTATTTCCTTGATAATGAGGAGTTTTTCAAAAGAAAATTCGTTTTCGATGACGAAAATGAAAAGCCTTTCGAAGATAACCAGGAAAGAATGGTCTTCTTCTGTAAAGGTGTAATAGAAACAGTAAAGAAATTCGGATGGCCGCCTGACATCATTCACTGTCATGGTTGGATGACCAGTCTAGTACCATTCTATCTTAAGACAGTGTACAACAATGAGCCAATATTTGAGAATTCTACGATCATCTATTCGGCTTATGACAACAAATATCAAGAGCACTTCACAGACCGATTTTTCGAAATTGCAGCCATAAATCAGTTAGAAAGAGAAGATTTAGCTGTTTTTGAAGACAATGGTAAAGCAAATCTTCTTGCCGGAGGCATGAAATATGCAGATGCCATCGTTAAAGGTGACGAAGCCCTAAGTTCTGAAATTATTGCTCAGATAGAAGCTTCAGAAAAGCCTAATTTGGAGGCTTTTCCTGAAGAAGAGCTAAATGACAATATGATGGAATTCTATAAAGGTCTTCTCGAACCAGTAGCTTAACATCTCAAATGAAATATCTTTTCTATCTATTAGTATCGTTGTTACTAATCGCTTCCGCTTGTAATGATTCTATTGTTGTAGGCTCAGATTTGCTTGGTCCAGAGACAGTGGATGTTGAGATTATTTCAGATTTGGAAATACCAGCAAGGACAGTATTGGGAGATTCTATAGAAACCTTTGTAAAAGTCGATGGAGATAACTTTCCTCGTATGACTTACCTATTTGGAGCAATAGATGACACCAATTTTGGGGGCACAGAGGTCAGAACATATTTTGCCCCTGGTTTAGAAGAAGATTTTCCTTCTTTTGAAGGGAGTACACTTGATTCAGTCGTATTGGTCTTGCCTTTAGCTCCGACGGGTCGTTACGGTGACCCAGATGAGGTGCATGATATAGCCCTTACGATGCTAGATGAAAGAATGGACGCTGAGGATAGAACAGAGTTTTATTCCAATCTCGAATTGACTTCTTCTGGCACACCACTTCATCAAGTTTCTACAAGAGTAAATTATGAAGATTCACTAAGGATTAATTTATATTTATCTGACTCGATAGTGGTTGTAGGGCCACAGTTGAGAATGAGATTAGATAATCAGTTTTGGTTGGACCTAAGGTCAGGGCTGTCGGATGATGTAGAGGAATCAGAACTATTGGATACTTTTCCAGGTTTTGAAATAAGATCAGTCAATGCACAGAACAGTATGGTAGGTGTCAATCTGGGTTATGAGATTGATGCAAGTCCAGCCAATATCTTGTTCCACTACAACCAAGGGGATACACTAAAACGCATCTTCCTTTTACCGCTTGGAAAATACCGACATACTTATATAGCTAAGGATTACGGCTCCAGTGCTCTGGAGGCGGACCTGGATGTCATAGGTACAGAATGTCTCTATCTGGAGTCACAGGGTGGGACTAATCTGGCTTTAGATTTTTCTAATATTATAGAAGTAGATGACCTTATTCTAAATCATGCAAATCTAACCTTGACTATAAAGCCTTTCGATGAGGAAAAGTATCCTGCGATACAAGCCATAGGGGCTGGATTTATGAATGAGGATGGTGAATTAGTACGAGCGGACAATATAGAACGTCCTGCTGTGCTAGAGGAGACCTTTCCCTTAGGCGTCCAGACCTGGAGTTATGACTTGGATCTTACTAGCTACATTGGTGGATTGAGAAATGGCACTATAGACAATTCTGAGCTCATCGTCTTTCCGTTGTTGGAGGCAGAAAGAGCCAATAGAGCCCTCATATATAACAACACTTCAGACCCAGAACAATCCATTAAGCTAAATCTTGTACTTACTAAACCTTAGATAAACATGTGTGGTATAGTAGCATATATAGGCGATAAGGATGCCTATCCTATTCTGATAGAAGGACTCAAAAGATTAGAATACAGAGGTTACGATAGTGCAGGAGTTGCCTTGCTGAACGAAGACATGGATGTGTTCAAAAAGCGAGGCAAGGTTTCCGATCTGGAGAAGCATGTTGCCAATGAAATATCCAAAGCTACTGGCTGTACAGGTATAGCACATACACGTTGGGCGACACATGGTGTGCCAAATGACATCAATGCCCACCCTCACAAATCAGGAAATGGCCATCTGGCTCTGATACATAATGGCATCATAGAAAATTACAGTTCTATAAAAAAGGCATTACAGTCCAGAGGACATGAATTTCATTCAGAGACGGACACAGAAATTTTGGTCCACTTAATCGAGGAAGTTCAAGCTCAAAAAAATCTACCGTTAGAAGAAGCCGTTAGAGTTGCGCTAAAACAAGTTATAGGTGCTTACGCAATAGTCGTCATAGACGACCGCGAACCAGACAAAATAGTCGGCGCCAAACTCTCTAGTCCACTTGTCTTTGGGATAGGAGATAATGAATATTTTCTTGCGTCTGATGCCACTCCGATTATCAAGTATACCAATAAGGTAATCTATCTAGAAGATGGTGAAGTCATTAGTGTCCAAAAAGATGGAAAGTACGAGATACGAAACCTCGACAATGAAGTCCTAGATCCTAAAGTCATGGAACTGGACCTGAATATAGATGAGATAGAAAAAGGCGGCTACAGCCATTACATGCTTAAAGAAATTTTTCAGCAGCCAATTACCGTTGCAGAGAGTATGAGAGGAAGGATCAATGCCAGCGAAGGCTGGGCGATTCTGGGCGGAATGAGTGAGCATATAAATCGTATTGTCAAGTCAGATAGAATCATCATGACGGCTTGTGGTACCTCATGGGTTGCTTCTATGATAGGGGAGTATCTCTTTGAGGATCTAGCTAGAATACCTACAGAAGTAGAATATGCCAGTGAGTTCAGATATAGAAATCCGATTATCAGAGAAAGTGATTTTATTATTGCCCTCTCACAATCTGGAGAGACTGCTGACACCTTAGCAGCCGTAAAGCATGCCAAGAAAAAAGGGGCGCTTATATATGGTCTGGTAAATGTCGTCGGCTCATCCATAGCCAGAGAAACCCACTGTGGCTCTTATATACATGCTGGTCCTGAAATAGGTGTTGCATCTACAAAAGCATTTACAAGCCAACTGACAGTGCTTACTCTTATGGCGCTGTATCTGGGTCATCAGAAGGGCATTATTCCTGAAAATTACTACAGGAAATTACTTACAGAGCTAGAGACCATTCCTGCAAAGATTGCCAAGATTCTGACCAAAGATGATCAGATAAAATATATAGCGGGAGAAATCCGCAATGCCTCCAATGCCTTGTATCTGGGTAGAGGTTATAATTTTCCAGTTGCACTAGAAGGTGCGCTAAAATTGAAAGAGATAAGCTATATTCACGCCGAGGGATATCCTGCTGCAGAGATGAAGCATGGCCCTATCGCGCTGATAGACATGTATATGCCTGTTATCGTGTTGGCTACCAATAAGAGTGCCTACGACAAGATATTCAGTAATATACAAGAAGTAAAAGCCCGAAAAGGCGTTGTTATCGCTATCGTCACAGAAGGTGATGTAAGAATCAAAGAAATAGCAGATTATATCATAGAAATTCCTGAAACAGAAGAACCTCTGACACCATTGTTGTCAGTGATTCCTTTACAACTTTTGGCCTACCATATCGCTGTTATGAGAGGCTGTCATGTAGATCAGCCAAGAAACTTGGCTAAATCAGTAACCGTAGAATAGTAT
>CAZKXO010000285.1:0-4897 GCA_964556525.1 uncultured Saprospiraceae bacterium | reverse complement strand
ATGAGATGTAAATACCTTACTCCTTTAGCGGGTGGCTAAAGGCCTGAAAAAATCAATGATATCGGCTAGTCCTTTTGGACTAGCCGATAGTTAGTATGTAAAAGGGGGAGATACTAAATATTAGTACAGAAATACAAATAAATGGGCTGTCTTACGGCTTAGAAATGCATCTATAAAGTAGTGAGAATCCAGTTGAGATAAGTGTGAGAGAAGAAATGACAGACTCTTGGAATCAAGGGTTATAAGTGAGCAAGACAAATTCAGTTAATTAACAACAATAACAGTTTTAAATAACAGATATATTTTATGTGTTAGGAAAGCTCGCACAATTAAATGAGTACGACCTGCACTGCAATCTCACATCATCCTTTATGTAGAAAAAAGTGAATGTATACTAGAAGGGGACATTAATTCCCATGCCCAATTTTTTTGAATAGGTAGTTTAATATCAAAAACTGCTGAGTCTCCTATTCAGGTATTGTACTAGGCTTTTCCATGGGAAGCAACCTTAGTTCGTAGGCTCTTCTGATGAGACCTGCAGAGTTAGAAACATTAAGTTTCAGAAAAAGATTTTTCTTGTGGGAGTCTACTGTATTCTTACTGAGGAAAAGCAACTTAGCTATTTCGACACTAGAATATTCGTTAGCTATGAGGTAAAGTAATTGTGTTTCGCGATCTGATAATTTGGGTACAAAAACATCTTGGTTATTCATTAGTAATTCTATTTCTTGGGTGATTGTTTTTCAGTAATAAAAGTATAACATTCAAGACAGCCTAGCTAGACACAAAGGCCTAGGGATTAAAATTCACCCATTTAGTTTAACAGAAAATAGGCAGAAAACACATTAGGAAAACCTAAATATGATTACACCTAGCCCATTGGTCTAAGCCTAAAAAACCAACTTTATCATATACTCAGATAACCATATTCAAAACCCTTGCGTACAGCGCCAGCTTTCTTACTGACATTAAGTTTTGAATAAATATTTCTTCTGTGAGCTCTGATAGTGTTTTTACTGATATTCAGCTTTTCTGAAATCTCTGGGTTATTCATACCAGTAGCAACCAGATATAAAATTTGTGATTCTCTTTCCGAAAGATGCGGCCTAGATAGACCTTCTTGATTAGGGACACTGTGTCGTAACATAGTTCAATTGGTTTATAAGTGTATTAATAAGACTTAAATTTGGGGATTCAAGCCTTGTATATTACGTCTATCATCTCTGGGGTGAAACAATAGACCACGATTGTTTAAAACATTTTTAATTTAACGGAAATTATACACAAAATCAATCTATACCAAATTTAATGTCCCAATGGACTTGATTCACCTGCATCAATTCTTAGATCCATTTTGTTTTCTAAAGGCGGTAATGGACAAGTTGCAAAATCTGTAAAGGCACAAGGAGGATTGATAGCAAGATTAAAATCTAAGGTTGTCTGTTCTCCATTATCAGCCTTTTTAGGATAAATAAATCGGCCACCTCCATAAGAACTGTCTCCATTGGTAAGGTCACCAAAAATGACAAAAAACTCATCAGTCCCTTCGTCTAATGCTATAAGAGAATAATGCTTGCCCTGCAGCATAAATTCTAGCTGCGCCGCAATAGGAACTGCGCTGGTAATCCCCAAAACATTGGTAATCGATACGGAATCTGATAAGGTGGTAGTTCTTACTGTAGCTTTCACTCTGAAGTTATGATCCGCAGGGAAATATGATATACCTTTGAAATTCATTCTGTTTTCTGATAAGGTATCCTTGAGTCTGATAGCATACCGTTCCCCTCTCTGGAGCACATACCAGTATAATGATTCATGGTTTACAATTGTAGGTGGGTAGTCAACTACCACAGGACCTCCTAGATATTCTCCATGTTCGCCATTAACTTCCACACCTTCCACTTTTCCGAAGAAGATATCATCGCCTTGCAATTGATAGGCACCTATAGTTTCTGTCTGAGTACGTGGGAAAATTATTGAATTATCTGCGGTGGCTCCGATAGTATTGACCCCTTGCTCCAGCCAGTGCAGACCTATTACCGACAACCATCCTTGAGGTCCAGTAAGCCTAGCAATACGTTGTTGTCTTACTGAATCCAGATAACTCATATACCCAGAGTCCTCAGATATACGGAGATCAGAAACAGTACTGATTTTCTTATTGCAAGCAAACAGAATCGTGAGCAGTACAAGAAGACCTAAAATGCGAATCATATGAGATCTTTTATACTTGCAAGAGCTGAAGCAATACCCTCAGATTTACTACCTCCTGCAGTGGCGAAGAATGGTTGTCCACCCCCACCTCCATTGATTTTCTTAGCTATTTCTTTAACAATATTTCCTGCATGAAGTCCTTTCTCTTCCACTAGTGATTTACTTATCATAACCATTAGTTGAGGCTTACCATTAGATTCCAGTCCCAAAGCATATAGCCCTGCACCAAGTTCTTTCTCCATTTCATACAACATTGTTTTTGCTGCTTTGCTATCATCCAACTCTATATGCTCGGCCAGATAATTATAACCGTGCTCAGAAGTAACTTTAGCTTTGAGATCTCCTTTGATATTTCCAGCTTTAGCAAGTTGTAGAGATTCTATTTGTTTCCTCAGCGCTTTGTTTTCATCTTGCAACTCGGACACTGATGCAACAACATTTTTAGTGTTCTTAAATAGTCCAGTTATTGTTGCCAACTCACCCAACTTATCAGACACATACTTATCGGTAGCCTCTGAAGTTATCGCCGTTATTCTTCTCACACCTGCTGCAATACCTGTCTCACTTACAATCTTAAAACTCCCCAGGCTACCTGTCGAATCTACATGACAGCCTCCGCACAATTCTCTAGAGTAATCTTTATCGAAAGTTATCATCCTTACAGTCTCTCCATACTTCTCACCGAAAAGCATCATTGCTCCAGAATTCTTTGCCTCTTCGATAGCCATAGAACGGTTTTCTTCCAGTGGAATATTGGCTCTTATTTTCTGATTTACTATGGTTTCTATTTTTGAAATTTCTTCATCAGATAGTTTTTCAAAATGAGAAAAATCGAATCTTAGTAAATCCATCTTTACGAGTGAGCCCTTCTGCTGTACATGAGAACCTAACACAGATCTCAAGGCTGCGTGCATGAGATGCGTAGCTGTATGGTTGTTTTCAGTAAGTAGTCTATTTGCTGAATTGATTTCAGCAGAGATTGCTTCATTTATATTTTCTGGTATCTTCTCCACATAATGTATAATAACATTATTCTCTTTTCTGGTGTCTAGTACTTTTAACTCAGTAGCACCTATCCTCAGAACACCTGTATCCCCTACCTGTCCACCACCCTCTGGGTAGAAAGGAGTTTTATCCAAGATTAGCTGATTAAAAGCTGTACCTTTTTCTTTGACGACTCTATATTTAAGTGCTTTAATGTCAGCAGCTGAGTGATGATCATAGCCTACAAATTCAGTATCCGTGCCCTCATTTACAATTATCCAATCTCCTGTCTCTTTGGCTGCGTCGGCTCTTCCCCTTTCTTTCTGCTGACGCAGGGCTGCTTCAAACTCTTTTTCATCTACCCTCCAACCTTTTTCTTCTGCAACAAGTCGGGTAAGGTCAAACGGGAACCCATAAGTGTCATACAATTCAAAAGCATCTTGACCACTCAACGTGCCGTCATCTATCTTCAGAGCGGACAATCGCTTCAGCCCATCCTCCAGAGTTCTAAGGAAAGACTTTTCTTCTTCTAATATTACCTTGGTTACAAAGGTCTCCTGGGACTTAAGTTCAGGAAAAATATCAACAAACTGCTCTGATAACATAGGCACTAAAGTATGGAAGAAAGGCTCCTTTATATTTAGAAAAGAATAAATATATCTTACAGCTCTTCTTAGTATCCTTCTTATCACATAACCTGCTCCTGTATTTGAAGGCATTTCTCCATCAGCAATAGTAAAGGCCACTGCTCTTATATGATCTGTCACAACCCGCATAGCAATATCCGTCATATTGTCACCTGAGTAGTCTCCAGTATACTTTATACCAGTCTTTTCCTGAAGGTAGTTTATATAAGGAGTGAATAAATCCGAGTCGTAATTGGCCTGCTTCTTTTGTAGAATCATACATAAGCGTTCGAAGCCCATACCTGTATCTATGTGCTTAGCAGGCAATTCTTCCAGCTGTCCATCTGCCTTTCTATTATACTGGATAAAGACCAGATTCCAGATCTCTATGACAAAAGGGTCATCCATATTGACCAAGTCCTTGCCTGGCTTCGCAGCTCTTTTTTCATCTGAGCGGATATCAAAATGGATTTCACTACAAGGACCACATGGACCGGTATCTCCCATTTCCCAGAAATTATCTTTCTTATCGAAGTAGAGTATTCTCTCTTCGTCTACATACTTCTTCCAAATATCTACTGCTTCATTATCTGGAGTGGTGCCATCTTTTTTATCTCCCTCGAAAACTGTGATGTACATCCTATCCTTGTCCAGACCATATACATTTATAAGCAAGTCATAAGCATATTTGATGGCTTCTTCTTTGAAATAATCTCCAAAAGACCAATTACCCAACATCTCAAACATCGTATGATGATAGGAATCACGACCTACTTCTTCCAAGTCATTATGCTTACCTGATACTCTGAGACACTTCTGGGTATCTCCTATTCTGGTATATTTTGGATTCTGATGCCCAAGAAAATAGTCCTTGAACTGATTCATCCCTGCATTAGTAAACATGAGAGTGGGGTCGTCTTTTACTACTATAGGGGCTGAAGCAACTATTTCGTGTTGCTTAGATTTAAAGTATTCTAAAAAAGTCTTTCGAATTTCTGCTGACTTCATCTATTACATCATTTATTATCAATAGCAGTAATCTCTGCTTTGATCATATAGGCAAAAAAGAATGC
>CAZKXO010000284.1:0-4901 GCA_964556525.1 uncultured Saprospiraceae bacterium | reverse complement strand
CAATACCATCTGAGCCGAAGCATTGTAGGTAAGCGTAAGTCAGCTGGTCCTCTGCGCCACAACTTGATGCATCGCTGTGGATGCCTGTGGCTGCTAGATTATTGGGGATAGGGGTTGCAGATGGTACGGGTTCCGTTGAGTAATTTATTTCTATATGGGTATTATTATCTGAGATGGCTGTAGAATTTGCTGTTTCCAGGTCTGATTGCCAGGAAGTGATTTCTAAGTTTAAGGGACCTGGGGAGCAGATGGAGGCGGTTGCGTTAGTTGGGGAGGTTGTGGGGCAGGTGTTAGTTGTCTGCGGACAGGCAGGTGTAGTTGTAGAGGAGCTAAATGCATTACATAGAGTGCTCGCTAGTCCTGAAGCTGCAGAAATAGAGACTATTCCTACTTGATCACCTAGTTGGCTAGTGTAAGTGACTGTATTTGTTCCATTATCGGCAATATTTCCTCCAGGTATTGTCTGACCAGATAAGGTCACGATATCATCGGGACAAGCACCTGTTATCGTTAGTATGCATCCATTGGTCGTCACTGTAGGTGCTTGTATCTGTGGGTAGACGGTGAGGGTATAACTGCTTATTAATTCATAAGTATCTCCTGCATTAATACTTCCATCCTCATCCACATCACAATAGAAATAGGCACTTGTTGCTTGATTTACGGGATTACAAGTTGAATTCATTCCATTTGGCATAAAACCATTTGGCATAACAGACCCAGCTATAGGTTGCTGTGATGAATACATTATAGTTCCTTGATTCTGCCTCTCTATATCACTAATCCAATTCGTTAGGGATGAAAGATTACCACCACTACAAATACTTACATCAACATCATTAACTATAGAAATGGTACAATCGGCACATTCTTCAATGACAACAGATACAGAAGACATCGTCTCACACTTTGTTGTTGCGTTATCAATTACGTCTGGACAATTAGTAATAGATAAATCTGGGCCATTTACAGTATAGGTGAATGTGTAGGTTCCTACTTGGTTTCCGTCTGGGATTAATGTACCGTCAATTAAATTAAGACCTAATAAATTTTGAGTAGTCGAAGTCCATGTACCATTAAGGTCCTCATTTATTAGCAAACTTGCAAGATCTATTGAACTATCACTATCTGAACATACAACGAGGCTTGACCCTAAGCCAGAGGAAGCTGCTGGGGAAAGACAAGATGCATTATCAAATGTATTTGTTAAGATGTTAGTATGATTTTCAATTGTGCATTCTTCGGAACCAGTGGACCAGCATTTAGCGAGGGGTGCTATAATAGAGGGATCCATTATTAAAGGGTCCCTTTCTAAACATGTTGGTTCTAACTCAAAATTATGGTTTAATCCAAAATTATGACCCAATTCATGTGACACCAAAACTCGTAGACTTTGTAAATCACCATTAACAAAATCTTCAATTACATTACAATTACTTTCGGTGCACAGAGAAGGTTCTGTTGGCTCATCATCATCTTGCATTCCATTATTATTTGTATCAACAAAAACATTAAATGCCCGTCCAACGGTTCCACAACTTGTTCCACAGATATCTTTGTCAGTCCATAGTTGATTAATGTCTTGATTAGGGTTTGTTACTATTGATGTCCAATCACAAAATTCATCTAAAATCGTTGATGCATTAACTGGAGTATTACTAAGTTCTGGCCATGGATCACCATCAGATTCGTCTATGATAAGCCATTCTTCAATATTAAAGGAGATACAAAACTGATTAAAGTCCAACTGAACAAGATTATAGATGGCTTCGATATGTGTCATGACATCTTGAATGTTGTTGTTAAATTTAGAAAACATTGAGAAGTCAGCTGCAATAAACAAATCTAGCTGAGTGCACGTACTATTATTACTCTTTCTTGTTTTTTGACTTCCCTGACCACCAATTCTATTAGAAGTTGCGTCATCAACTCCACAGATGGCAGGGACTTCGCTCTTGACATCATTGGGATTTGCATACACGATCTTGATAAGCTGATTTTCAACTATAGACTCAATTATAAAATCATTTCCATGTACGAAGAACATATTCTCACCAGCAGTCAAGGCTATTCTGTTGCCTTTGGAGTCTAAACCGGCATAAGTAAGGCTTTTAGAGACTTGTATGTTTTTACCACTTGAAGTTCTAATGATAGAACCTGGCTTAGTCAACTCAACGTGATGAAGTTGTAGATGATGTTTTCCTAGGCTCTCGAGGTCTAAAATTAATTCCACATTTCCGTCTGAGTCGTTGTGCAAAAAGGTACAAATTTCTTTTGTATCAAAACTGAGAACTTTATAGGTTTTATACTTTCTATCTAGAAAGAGAGATTTTTCATCTGAGATGCTTTTCACATTTATTACCTGTGCTTGGACTTGCACAAAAATCAACATTAATAGGGATGTTAATAGAGTTTTAATCATTGCTTACTTGTTTCGATAAACCTTAGTGAATAAATTCATATTAAAACAAATTAACATGTGTTAATGCTTCAAAACCTAGCAATTACAAGGCTTTCTCAGTGAACTGCAGAAATTCTATAGCGAACTGCATATGTTTATAAGCTCTCTTAATTAGAAGATAGGCAAGATGAAATTTTAGCATATACTGAACAATGGTATTACATGCACGCTTCCTAAAAAAGACAAGTAGGTATACGCGGAGAGATTGCGTCTCAAATAGTTAGAACTACCTTAATTATGTAAAAAACTTAGACACAACTAGAAAAAGTCATGTGGTATAAAACTTTGACTGCCTGTATTACTTCGAGCTATATATTATTCTCTTTTTTACCTGAAGGTCACTATTTCAAAATGGTAAGCGCTATACGTTGACCAATCTACTAGTCTCTGTAGCACACCTTGAATCGATTACTATTTAATTATTACTGACTCTGTCTCTATTAAGAATGTATGTAAGGGATATATGATCAGTTATCACTCTTTACAAATCGTCCAATTTCCTTGTTATACATATCTATTATGACATAAAGACCATCATCAAGGTTAGAAACATCAAGGTCATTATGTCCTGTTGTGAGATAATGTGTTGCAGTCGCACGTCCCCTAACATCAATGATTTTTATGTAGAGCTGTGTCTGAGTAATTACAGTAAGTCTTTCTATGGTTGGATTAGGAAAGACACTTAACGAAGGCGGAGCATTTTCAGTAACAGAGGTCATCATACATTCTGCTGCATCCAATTGCTCATCTTGCCTAATAGTCCAGCCTTTGTCTAGTAAGATTTTCCTACCCGAATCATCACAGTAGTCAAGATTATTTTCAAGTACAACATTATTAGGTGTCAGTGAATTGGCTGCCCATCCATTTAGCGTTGATTCATAATTTTCTACTGACAATATTGTACCATCAAGCATCCGCCCCAAAGAATCTGACACAGCACTCAAAGTCCAAGTCCCTAAATTCTGATCAAAGGAAGAAGCGCCCCTAAACATCTCAATCAGATTGCTGATAGCAGATACGTCCCAAGCACTGACATCTCCATTAAATGAAGTTGCTAATTCAAACATGCCTTCTGCATCTCTCACAGAACTCATATCCCATGTGCTTACATCACCATTAAAGGCCCTAGCATCTAGAAACATTGCCTTTGTATTACTTACATTTGACAAATCCCAATTAGAGAGGTCACTAGTAAAGTTATGAGTACTTCTGAATGTAGAATTCAGACTCGTTACATTTGAGGTGTTCCAACGGCTAAGATCACTTTCAAAAATTTCGCAGCCGAAAAAGAGATTTGAAAAGCTGGTTACATTGGAGACATCCCATTCACTGAGGTCAGATGTAAAATTCCTACAACTCATAAACATACTGTTCATATTCGTTGCTGAAGATACATCCCATCGACTCAGGTCACTATTAAATACTCTACATCCCTCAAACATCACCCCGAAATTACTACAGGAGGAGACGTCCCATTCACTGAGATCAGCATTGAAACTGGAACAATTTCGAAACATAAATTCCATTCTAGTAACATTAGATACATCCCAGTTCCCAATTCCACCACCAGTAAAATTATCACACCGGATAAAGGTTCCTCGCATATCTGAGACAGAGGACACATCCCAATCGCTTAGATCCCAGTCATTTTCACTTCTTGCAAATGCATCAAACAAACCCGTCACGCTAGACACATCCCAGTTATTTATATTGCCTCTAAATCCTATTGCGCCATTAAAGAGGCTGACCATTCTGGTTACATTAGACACATCCCAATTACTGATATTGCCATCAAAAACTGTTGTTTGCTGAAACATACCACTCATATCTATAATAGTAGATACATCCCAATGATCCAAATCACTATCAAACTTATCGCATCCTCTAAACATCCTTGCAGTACTAGTCACAGCACTCAAATCAGGTGCATCTATAGCACTTACTGCAAGTGAATCACATCCCCTAAATGATTCCTCCATAGATTCCCAGGCGATATCACCCCACTGTCTGACATCTATAACCTTATATAGGGAATTAAACGTATCTCCAGATTCTAGGTAAAACGATATTCTCGGAAAATCACCTAAGATCTTTACCTCATACTCACCAGGTACAGAATACTCATGGCTAGCATTTCCAGTGTAGGTTATCGTATCATACCCAGATCCGTCACCCCAATCCACTGTGTACCTATATCCACCTCCTCTCGTAGGTATCTCTATACATCTATCACATGACATACCTGGATTATCGGTCTTCCAAGTGGTGATGAACGGTTCTTGACTATAGAGACTGATAGAACCTAATAGAATAATAATGGATAGTATCGTTTTCATCTGATTACATTTTTAGATTCCAATTTAACATCCAACTGCCTGAGATTAGTGAAATACCTAAAAAAACAAGTGAACTGCAGAAATTTGATAGCGAACTGCAGGTT
>CAZKXO010000283.1:0-4904 GCA_964556525.1 uncultured Saprospiraceae bacterium | reverse complement strand
TTTTTTAAAGACCATATTTCAATAGATATCAGTATCAAAACGGATGGTTGGCGTTTGTATAAAAGTCTGAAGAAGACCTACAAGAATTTTGCGCCAGGTGAAATCCAATGAGAGAATGAACTTTGATGTTTTGCATAGAATAATAATGACAATGAAAAGTTGGTTGAGAGGTATACCTGGTAGTGTAAGAGATCTGCAACCATACTTAGAAGAATACACTTGCAGGTTTAATAGACACAAATCTTGTGGAAACATTTTCAACCTTATTCTCAAAAGAATGGTTGATTTCCTAGCAATCACTTATTCCAAGAATAAATGGAATGCTTCTCACTTTCAAGAAATAGGCAACAAATATTGTGAGAATGCAGAATAAGATATACTTCTGTAACGCCATTTTTCATTTGACTTAAGAAAAATAGGAATGATTTGAAAAGCAAATAAAGGGGCATCTCATAAGGGATAGCCTCTTTTTCATTATGCATGTAGACGTGGATCCAAATCGCAGGACACTTCTTTTTGCCAACCCATTTGACTTTTAAAAGCAGAATAATGTAGTTTCAAAAAGTGTGAACCATGTCCACAAAGCGCTGAACAACCATCCATAGAACACAGGAATTGAATTAAACTAAAGACAGAGATAAAGAAAGAGTAGCGAAGAACAATTGATATGATCGCAAATCTACTTGTTTCTCAGAGGAATGACATATCATAATTCTATAAGGTGCTTCTGTTTAGCTTTTGACTAATTTTACATCTTACACATATGAATTTGCATCTTGAAAAAGTATACAACCTACGGTGAGGATAGAAATTTTGTGAGCTCTTATATTTCTATCACTGAACTAACCCAACCAGAAGGAAACGGAAAATTGTTGGTTTCCTCAGCTTTGCAAGGACGCGTACTTACAAGTAGTGCCAATGGTGACGAAGGGCGTAGCTATGGCTGGATAAATAGGTCGCACTTTAGCTCCGGAGTCATCTCAAAACAAATGAATGTCTATGGAGGTGAAGAACGATTTTGGTTAGGACCAGAAGGCGGTCAGTTTGCCTTGTTCTTCGAGCCTGATTCAAGCTTTGATTTAGAGAACTGGCAGACACCGAGGCTGATTGATTTGGATGAATACCCACTGGTGACCAGTACAGCTAGTTCTGCTTCATTTGAGAAAAAAGCATCTATCAGAAATTATTCAGGATTCGAATTCAAGCTCAGAATAAATCGAAGGATAGAATTGTTATCGCGGAATTCTGCTCAGAAGCATCTTGGTATCCCTATTCCAACGGACTTACAATCTGTCGCCTACCTGTCTAGTAATAGCTTGACAAATATTGGCTCACAGGCCTGGACAAAAGAAACTGGCCTTTTGTCTATTTGGTTATTAGGGATGTACAAAGCTTCTGACACAAATACGGTCGTTATTCCTTTTCATGCTGGTACTGAAGAGCAGTTGGGGAAACCAGTTACGGATGACTACTTTGGCAAGGTGCCCACTGAAAGATTGATAGTGAAAGACGATGTGCTATTCTTTGCTGGAGATGCAAAATATAGAAGTAAAATAGGCTTGTCTCCTCATCGTGCTAAAGACATCCTAGGTTCTTATGATGCAACTAATTCCATCATGACCATTGTAAAATTTAATAAGCCAGAAGGTGTTCCTGACTATGTCAATTCACTTTGGCAGCACCAAGAAAAACCTTACGAAGGAGATGTCAGCAATTCTTATAATGATGGACCACAAGAGGAAGGTGAGGAAGAGTTCGGACAATTTTACGAACTGGAAACATCTTCTCCTGCCCTCGCTTTACAACCTAATGATAGTGCTTCCCATTCTCAAGTTACTTGTCATTTCGAAGGACCTGCTAAGCAACTAGATGCGCTTTCGCGTCAGCTCTTAGGTGTTTCCTTGGAAGAGATTGCAACGGCTATCCAGATTTAAACCAATACGCCATTACAGTAATGTCATCTATTTTATCTTTTTTTACCTGCTCAAAAAATTGATTTGATATTATTGTAAAATGACAGCTACACGAAAGGAACAAATACTAGCAGTCTCTGCAAAGCTATTCCGTCAGAAAGGATTTCAAGCAACCACTATGCGGGACATTGCCAGAGATACTGGAGTCGAGGCGGCTAGTCTCTATAATCATATTTCATCTAAGCAAGTTATACTTCGTGAATTGTTGCTGGACATTGCACGACTATTTACTGAAGGCATGAAGGATATCAAGGATCTCAGTATTCCTAATCTAACTAAACTAGAAAAGCTGATAGACCTACACGTTGCTATTACTGTTAGTCATACTGATGCCATTTCTCTAATACCCAGCGAGTGGGTGCATCTGGTGGAACCTCAGCTCAAAGCGTTTTTAAAATTAAGAGATGATTATGAAAAAGATTTTAAAAAAATTCTGACTTCTTATCTTTCTGAGGATGAAAGCAGTTCTTTGGATGCTGACGTTGCCTTGTTTTCTATTCTTTCCTCTTTACGGTGGTTGTATTCCTGGTATTCTAAATATAAGGTTACTGATTTGGATAAACTAAAAGCTGACCTCAAACAAAGCCTAATCCATGGGCTACATTAATCCTAGGTGAGAAAAGTTGGGGTTTGCCAGAGACAGATACCATTAGCAAAAGTTGCTTCCAAAAGACTCACTAGATCTATTTGATTTACAAATATTTAGAATTTTAATTTGAACTCAATCCATGATTGCTTGTTTAACAAACTAACAATTGTTAGTTTTATATACTCATGGCGCTATTTTATAAATTGAAAGTATCAGAAATCAAGAAAACAACTGAGGATTGTGTTCTTGTCACCCTAGAACCATCTGCTTCAGATACTGAGCATTTTGATTTCAAACAAGGACAGTATCTTACCCTGAAGCAGTCTATAGACGGAGAATCTGTTCAGAGATCTTACTCTCTATGTTCTTCTCCTTTGGATAAAGAGTTACGAGTCGGCATAAAGCAAGTGCCACATGGGAGGTTTTCCACCTATGCTAATGAAATTTTGAAAACTGGAGATATACTTGAGAGCCTTCCACCTAATGGAAAGTTCTATGTGAATGTGGACACAGAAAAACAAAAATCTTATGTCTGTTTTGCTGCTGGATCTGGCATTACCCCGATGTATTCTATTATCAAAACCCATCTTCAAAGCGAACCAAAAGCATCCTTCAAACTCTTTTATATAAACCAGACAGTTTCTTCTATCATTCTTAAGGAAGAATTAGAAGCCTTGAAGAATCAGTACATGGGCAGATTTGAAATTTTTCATTTTCTGACCAAGCAAAACAGGACAGTAGAATTATTTAACGGTCGAATAGATAATGAGAAACTAGAAATCATATTCAAAACTATCTGTTCATCAGAAAATATAGATGAGTATTTTATCTGTGGGCCAGAGGCAATGATTTTTCTTATCAAAGATTTTCTTGTTGAAAGGAAAGTGGAAGAGTCCTCTATTCATTTTGAACTATTTACAACTTCCGGCGAAAAACCAAAACTAACAAAAGAGGTAGCGGAGAAGATAAGTGGAAAGAATTGTGCAGTGACGCTAATAGAGGGAGGCAAATCTATGGACTTTGATTTGGCGCTCGGTGGAGATAACATTCTCGATGCTGCCCTAAATAATGCAGCCGACTTACCTTATGCATGCAAAGGTGGAGTATGCAGTACTTGTAGAGCAAAACTTATAGAAGGGGAAGTGGAAATGGGAGTTGCTTACGGGCTGGAACAAGAAGAAATAGATAATGGATATATACTGACCTGTCAGGCTTTACCAACTACGGAAAAGGTTGTTGTAGATTTTGACCAATAATTATTAACGATCAAATCTTTTAAGATTATGACTATAAAAGAATTAGAACTCCGTTTCCAATCCCGAATAGATGCAGGCGAAAGAATAGAACCTAAGGACTGGATGCCTGATAAATACAGGAAGACACATATCAGACAGATATCACAACATGCGCATTCAGAAATAGTAGGAATGTTGCCAGAAGGGAATTGGATCACAAGAGCACCTAGTCTCAGACGTAAACTAGGATTATTGGCCAAAGTACAAGATGAGGCAGGACATGGACTTTATCTATATAGTGCAGCTGAGACATTAGGTATATCTAGAGATCAGATGACACAACAACTACTGGCTGGAAAAGCCAAGTATTCTTCCATCTTTAATTATCCTACCTTGACTTGGGCTGACATTGGTGCGATAGGCTGGTTAGTAGATGGCGCTGCAATTATCAATCAAGTCATGCTGACCAGAACTTCATTTGGTCCATATGCTCGGGCAATGGTAAGGATATGTAAGGAAGAAAGTTTTCACCAGCGACAAGGATATGAGATCATGCTCACCTTATGTCAAGGAACGCCTGAACAAAAAGAAATGGCACAAGATGCGCTCAACAGATTCTGGTGGCCTTCTCTCATGATGTTTGGTCCTAGAGACGAAGATTCTCCAAATACTGAGCAGTCAATGAAATGGAAGATTAAACGTAAAACCAACGACGAACTCAGGCAGCAGTTTGTAGATATTACAGTTCCTCAAGCAGACTACCTCGGGCTAAAAATGCCTGATCCCGATCTCAAATGGAATGAAGAAAGAGGTCATTACGACTTTGGAAAAATAGACTGGAATGAATTCTGGCAAGTTGTAAAAGGAAATGGTCCTTGCAATAAAGAACGTATTGCAGCTAGACAAAAAGCCTGGGATGATGGTCAGTGGGTAAGAGATGCAGCTGTTGCGTATGGAGAAAAGCAAACTAAGAATACAAAGAGCTTAAAAACTGCTTAAGAAAAACCAAATAACCAATAACCAATAACCACGAATAACCAATAACCGTAACTCCGACTAACCGACTAACCCCGAATAACCGTAAAACCCCGAATAACCGCAACAAAA
>CAZKXO010000282.1:0-5032 GCA_964556525.1 uncultured Saprospiraceae bacterium | reverse complement strand
CAAAAGAGTGTAAAGTATCTATAATCTCGCGTTGCTCTTCTCGAGGAAAATTATCTACATATTGTTCAGCCAGTGATTTCAATTCCCAATAATCTTTATAATCTCCTTCTCCTGACATTAGCTTATACATAAGCGTATATACTTTGACAGCAGGAATTTTTTCTAGTTGGTATTTTTCTATAAGATCCAGAGTGAATCCTAGGTCTAGCTCTATATCTGTTTTGTACAACTTGCGCCATGCCAGAATATCAGTAGCATGCCGAAGTTTTTCAATGACATAAAACGAATCCAAATTCTGACTTAAATCCAAATAAGTCATTTTACTCAATGAATTCTTTATATCAACTTTCTTCTCATAATTCGTTTTCAGGCTTTGTAGACGTTTTTTATTGAAATAGACTCTGAGATAATATTCTGCAGATCTGTCTATTTCTCTATTTATGATTCGCTCAGATTTCTTGACTTGTTTGTCTACCAAGGAACTGAGCTTGTGATCCTTGATCGAGTCAAGCAGAAGATTCGCTTGCAAAAGTTTTAAGCCATCGAGCTCTTCGTTTATAAGAAATCTCTCAAATCTCTCCAGTAATTCATTGCAAATTTTTCTAAATCTAAGGTCTTCGAATGGCTCAGAGTCACCAAATATATGTGTCCATATCTCTTCTTTTGAGTCATATAATTTGTCTGCTTTGACTGCTTCCACAAGCATCTCACCCAGGCTAATTATGCTTTTATTGATATTGAAATAGGGAGAATTAATAAATTTTTTGAAGCGATTAAGCTTTTTTCTTTCGAGTGATTGGAGAATCTGGTATATCCGAATATTGATCAAGTAATTATTATATTATAAAATTTACTAATGTATAAAGTATTATTAAACAGCTGTTTACAAAATATATTATTCTTTAATCTTTTAGGAGTTTGACAGCAATTTCGGCTTGCACATCGTTATTCCCTAAGATACTGAGAGTCAACACAGTATAACTATATTCATAAGGTTTAAAAAATACTAATTTTCGACCCTTTATCAAAAATGATTCTCTATATTTGCTATAACCAAAACTTTACAGAGGCACAAATGAGACTTTTTCTTGCCTTAATATTTGTTCTATTTGCAAGTGCATTGAGTGCCCAACTCAATGATAAACATATCTATGTAGATGTAGAAACAAATATACTTGAAGAAGTCTACATCAACTCTTTGTTTAAACCAGAACCTCTAAATGCTTCTCAGTCACTTGGTCAAGTATTAGCTGTAGATCCTGATCCAGTATCACCAGGAGTTTACAAATTAGAATATCAATCATTTCCAGGTTTCACAGGGGACATAGTGCTTGTGATGGAGTATACTGAGCCTTCTATTATACCAGGGTTTCCGCAAACGAATTATAGTACTGTCCACATAAGGGTAAAGCCTTCAAAAATAGAAACTGAGCCAGATTTTGAATTATTTACTGGATCAACGGCTACTATTCATCCCTTAAATAATGACAGTACTTCAAGTGGTGACTTGAATATTGTAAAATTAGGTCATGTTTCCGGAGGTACTGCTGTGATTTCTGCAACTGATGCGATTGATTTCACTCTTACCGAGGACCAAGGGCATATCTTATATTTTACCGAAGACAGTCTAGGAACTGTTGCAAGTGCACTCATACACATACAGAGTGAAAATAGTGCTGCAACGAGCTCTTCAGACCTTTTTGTTGACAATAGAGATGAAAAAGTTCTAATACTTCCTTCTTCAGATTTTGAGATAGGAGTGGCGCCAAGTAACGGTACCTTGTCTCAGTCTACAACTGCTAGCCACATTTGGACTTATAGCCCAAATCAAGGATACTATGGTTCGGATAGTTTTGATTTTACAAACGCCTCTGGAGGTCAGCTCGATTATACTATCACAGTTATTCACAAACCTGATAGCAATTCATTCTTAGTTGATGATGAGATTTATATTACTACTGATGGTAGTTTAGAATTCGATGTACTAGCTAATGATCTAAGGTCAGATTTCAATATTCATTCTTATTCATCTGAGCTTACAGAAATAAGCAATGGAGTCTTTCATTATTCACCACCTAGTGGATTTACAGGAGACAAAGTTTTTGAATACAAAATATTCACGGGTCTTCAATTGTTTATAGCAAATATCGTAGTACACGTAGATGATTTTGCACCTACAACAGAAATTGAGTACAGCTACGATCTTGTCGAAAATCAGCCACTAAGAATAATTTACAATACGCCAAAAGATGGCTTCATTTTCTATTCGGCCGTTGCACCTACAAATGGTACGGTTGTAATCCTAGACGAATTTAATCAGGAGATTACAAGTTGTGACACTATCACTGGCGCCAATACCATTATTTATACTCCAAATGCTGGATTTACTGGTTTGGATGAATTTGACTTGGAGTACTGTTCGTCACCTTCTTCAGGAATATGCGAAGTTCTAAAAGTTGACGTCCAAGTTCAGAGTACAAATAATACTGATTGTCTCTGTATAGAAGACTGTGTTTTCCAAGGCGACCATAATGACGATGGGAGAGTAGACGTCAAAGACATATTAGATCTGGGTCTTAATGTAGGAGAAGGTGGACTATCAAGAACACAAGATTTTGCTCAGATTTGGACTGGACAATTTAGTAATGATTGGGGTTTTAACCAGATGAATTCAGACATCGACTTAAAATGTGGAGACTCTGATGGAGACAGTTATATAGACGAAAATGATGTTCTTGCCATTGAACAGTTCTACGGAAACGTAAGCCAATTTCAAGGAGAGCTCTTGAGTGCAATCTCTGAAGTACCAGTCATCTTTGTCCCACAGCAATCCTCTGTTGATTCCGGTGAGGTTATGGTTGTTGATATTATTGTAGGTAACTCTAGTTTTCCTGCAATAGACATGCATGGGCTTGCTTTCAGATTCAATATTAATCCGGGCTTGATAGATTCTTCCTCTGTTAATTTTTACCAGTATGGTGACAATTGGTTGTCACTCAACAGCCCTAATAGAGACTTTTTTAATGTTCCAGCCGATGGACAGATTGACATTGCAGTTACAAGACACAGCAATGGCTCAGCAGATGGATTTGGTATCATAGGAGCTTTAGAATTCATCGTAGAAGATGAAGTAACAGGTCTTAGAAGAGCTGGAAACATTAAAGAATCTATTGTCCAACTTACTGATATCATCTCAGTCAATGAATTTGGAGAATATAGTTCTCATCCAGATTATGAGCAGATTATCCAAGTAAATTCAGACAGATCTCTATCTGAAGAAGAAGCAGAGCTCACTATAGAAACAGTGAACATCTATCCTAACCCATCTTCTAGGTTCATTACTATCAATTCGCAATCTTCCATGGACAAGATAGAACTTATAGATGCCTTAGGTCAAAGCATAAGAACAATTAAGTTACCTTCTGTAAATAATAGAGATTTAGACATCCATGATTTGCAAGATGGATTATACTTTATTAGAATCTCCAATGAGACAAAATCGGTAACTAAAAAATTCAATAAAGTATCTCTATAGATACTGTTTTACTATTTCCTTTACACTAGCTTCATAAGAACTACCAAACATGTTTACATGTACAAGTAGGAAATACAACTGAAATATCCCTTTTCGTTCTTTCCATCCTTCGGCAAGAGGAAACAACTCATTGTACTGCTTATAAGTATTAGAGCTAAAACCACCAAACAAACTCATCATCGCCAAGTCGAATTCCCTGTGACTATAAGCAACAGAAGGATCTATGAAATAGGCTAGATCTTTAGAGAAAATTACATTTCCATTCCATAAGTCACCATGAATAAGAGCAGGTGTCTCAGAAGGCATGAACTGTTCAACTTGCTTATAATATGGATCTATATCCAAGTCTAACAGAAATCCATTCTTTCTAGCAAGTGCAAACTGAGGTCCTATTCTGGATTGAACATAGAAAGTCATAAAACCTTCAGACCATTCATTCTGCTGATGCAGTGTCCCTATATAATTTGATGAATAATACCCAAATCTGCTTGCCTTAGTCATATGCAATTTTTGTAATTGCTTGGCTAAGTCTAGCTGAGCAGGAATTGTGGAATTTTCAGCTTGTACAAATTGGGAGATAAAGTATGACAATTTTTGACACTGCCCTGAAGTATAAATTTCTGGAATACGCAAGCCCGCTTTCCTGAGCTCATCGAGTCCATGCAATTCTGCAGCTATAGAACTTGAGTTAAAATTTGTAGCATAAGCTTGCTTGCAAAAGAAACGCTTACCCTCATTAGACTCGAGTACACAAGTACCTGACATACCGAGAACACCACTTACAACAACAAGCTTTGCTCCGAGGTCCTCTTCGATTAGACTGAGTAATTCCTGTTTGATTACAGTTTATTACTTTCTATAATCTTAACAAGGTCTTCTTTATAATTCTTACCTATAGGGATATGTTTAGCTTGTCCAGATTCCAGTAATTCTATACTATTTCCTACGACAGCTTTTATCTGCTGAATATTGACAATATAGGATCGATGCACTCTCATAAATATATCCGATGGCAATTTCACCTCCAGGCTCTTCATCGTTTGCAAAGCAATGACTCGTCCTTGTTCCTTCTTGATGATTACATAGTCTTTAAGACCTTCTATATAGAGGATTTCTGAAAAATGAACTTTGACCAATTTCTTATCGGCTTTGACAAAGAAAAAATCTTCTGCACTGGTAGCAGCGGACGGTGAGTCCAACATTTCTTTCACCTTATTCACAGCCTTCAGAAATCTATCAAAGGCTATGGGCTTCATCAGATAATCCACTGCATTCAGCTCAAAACCATCTACAGCATACTCTGCATAGGCTGTGGTGAATACAATTTTAGGTGGATTGTTAAGACTCTTGACCAGTTCTATACCGGTCATCTGAGGCATCTGGATGTCCAAAAAAACCAGGTCTACATCCTCAGACTGCAGGATCTGATTGGCTGCTATGGCATTGTCGCACTTTGCTACAATCTTCATGTCCGGAATCTTATTGACATAACTCTCT
>CAZKXO010000281.1:0-5038 GCA_964556525.1 uncultured Saprospiraceae bacterium | reverse complement strand
GTGAAAATTTAAAACTATGAACATCAAACTACTAAGTATATTACTCATATGCTCCGCCTTATTTACTTCTTGCATAGAAGCACCAGATAAGGTCAATAATGTACCAGCTAAAAAAGTTAACCAAGCCCCAGCTAAATCTGTAAATACTCCAAATGCTGGGCAGCAACAAACTTTGGCTTCAGGACAACAAGGTTCAGCAGTTTGCCACATTAATAAAATATCTAATGTTGCAGTTGGTGATTCTAAAAGCCTGTCTGTCTCCTCTATTAAAGGAAAGCTATTCGTAACTGGATGGGCTTCCGATAGTCAGATGCGTACACCTGAAAAGGTCTCTGTAATGCTCAATGGCGTAGAAAAGACAATTGCTAAAATAGGAGATGAATCACAAGCACAAGCACCAAAGTACTTAGCTGACAAACTAAATCTTAAACAAAAAATTGGCTATTCTAAGTGGTTCCCAATTGATAGAGGCAGCTATACACTTTCTATTAGAGTTCATGAACGAGGAGGCAAAACCTATGACTGTGCTCAACGGATAAAGATATCAGTAAGCTAACAAAACATGGACTTCAGATATGGATTTATTAAAATCTGCATTAACAACCAAGGGTACTATTTCCATATCTGATAGTTTAGAATGGTTGAAAAAGAGAAGAGATCTTATCAATGTCGAGATAACCAAAATCTCTTTTGATGAACTGATCGGCTGGGGATTTCAGGAAGATACTAAGAATCTAGTGCATGATTCTGGCCGATTTTTCTCAATTGAAGGCATACAAGTTAATACAAATTGGGGTCCTAAACATAAGTGGTCTCAGCCTATTATCAATCAACCTGAGATAGGTATACTTGGCATACTTGCTAAATCAATTAACGGTGTTTTACATTTTTTGATGCAAGCAAAAATAGAGCCTGGTAATATTAATTATGTCCAGCTCTCTCCTACTCTTCAAGCCACAAAGAGCAACTATACCCGTGTTCACAAAGGCAAAGCCCCAAGGTATTTAGACTATTTTATTGAAAAAAAGGGCAAAGTTCTGCTCGATCAATTACAGTCAGAACAAGGTGCTAGATTTCTAAAAAAAAGAAATAGAAATATAATTCTTGAAATCAAGGACGACATTGATGTTCATGAAGATTTCTGCTGGCTAACTCTAGGACAAATAAAGTCCTTATTAAAATATGACAATATCGTAAACATGGATACCCGGACAGTTATCTCTGGGATTAGCTACGGTGCTTTGGGTTCTTCTACAGTAGGAATGCTAGATGCCCTAAGTCCGTTATTCTGCAATAGTTCCAATTTCGAAACGGGCATGTTAGCTTCAGAATTAGATCAGGTGGGACAGCTACATAACATCGATTTTATAATTTCATGGTTCACAGAATTAAAGTCCCATTACGAATTAAGTGTCGAAAAGATTCCATTGAACTATTTAGATGATTGGGTTATATCTGAAAATGACATCCATCATAAGGAGCATAAGTATTTTAAAGTAATTCCTGTCAGAGCTCAGATTTCCAATAGAGAAGTTGTTGCATGGACACAGCCTCTGGTAGAATCAGCTCAAGAAGGCATTATAGCCTTTATTACCAAAAAAATTAATGGCGTTTATCATTTTCTAGTACAGGCAAAACTAGAGGCAGGAAACCATGACATCTTAGAAATGGCACCTACTGTACAATGCCTGACAGGTAACTATAGAGGAGCACAAGAAAAAAACCGTCCCGCCTATCTCAATTACGTGTTGGAAAAAGTCAGTAAAAAAGAAGGCATTAGATACTGTACACATCAATCTGAAGAAGGTGGACGATTCTATAGAGAACAAAACCAAAGTATAATCATCGAAGCAGAAGAGAGCTTTGATGTTAAGGTACCTGACAACTTCATCTGGATGACATTAAATCAAATGAAGATCTTTATAAAGTTCAACAATTATCTAAACATACAAGCACGAAGCCTTTTATCATCTATAAATTACATTAAAAGTGATGAAACTTAGAATAGGAATAATTGGCTGTGCAAATATTGCTGATAGGTCTGTCATTCCAGCTATAAAGTCACTGGCAGAAAAATTTGAAATAGTAGCTGTGAGTAGTAGAACTCAGCAAAAAGCAGATGCTCTAGCTACAAAATTTGGTTGTGAAGCTATACATACTTATGAAGCACTTTTAGAGAGGTCAGACATAGATGCAGTTTATATACCATTACCTACAGGTTTACATTATGAATATATACTCAAATCACTAAATTCAGGAAAGCATGTATTCTGTGAAAAATCATTTGCGGAGAACTTTGAGCAGGTAAGCGAATTGGTAGAACTAGCAAAGAACAAAGACCTAGTAGTAATGGAAAACTTCATGTTTGAATATCACAGCCAACAAAAGATAATTAAACAAATTATAGACTCTGGAGAAATAGGTGATATAAGATTCATGAAAAGTAGTTTTGGCTTTCCGCCTTTTCCAAGTATTGATAACATTAGGTATAATAAAAATCTTGGTGGCGGTGCCTTATTGGATGCGGGAGGCTACCCTCTTAAAGCAGCTCAAGTCTTTTTCGGACAAGAACTAAAGCTGAAAGGTGCACATCTATACTATGATCAAAAATTGGAAGTAGACCTTTGGGGCAGTGCTCTATTAGAGACATCAGATCAAAAAACTGGAATACAAATAGCATTCAGTTTTGATAACTATTACCAATGTAGTTATGAATTTTGGGGTACGAACGGCCGATTAAAGAGCAACAGAGCCTTTACGCCAAGAGAAAACTTCCATCCTGAACTAATTATTGAAAAAAACAATATTGAGGAGATAAGAAAACTAGAACCAGATAATCATTTCGAAAGAATATTACATCGATTTCACGATGTCATTTCAGATAAAGAACTCAGATCAGAGGAATACAGTAAAATTCTAAATCAATCTCGTTTAATTTCAGAAATCAGAAAATATGCCAATTGACAATAAACCTCTATATGTAACGACGCCTTCATTGGCTTCTATAGAAGATTTCAAGAACATGGTAAGTAGAGCATGGGAATCTGGTATTCTAACTCATAATGGACCTATGGTTCAGGAATTAGAAAAAGAAGTCGCTAGACAGCTGAATACAAAGAATGTAATCTCGGTAGTCAATGGAACCATTGCCTTACAACTACCATTTAAAGCTTTCAAACTTAGAGGTGAAATTATAACAACACCATTCAGTTGGGTGGCAACTTGCAGTTCTATTCTCTGGGAAAATTGCACACCTATTTTTGTAGATATTGATGAAGATACTTTCAATATAGATCCAAGTAAAATAGAAGATGCTATTACGCATAAAACTGTAGGCATTATGCCAGTGCATGTATTTAGTAATCCTTGTGACATCGACTCCATTTCTTCTATCGCCAAGAAACACAACTTAAAAGTCATTTACGATGCAGCTCATGCGATGTTCGTAGACTACAAAGGCAAATCAGTCATGGAATATGGAGATGTTTCAGCAACGAGTTGGCATGCAACGAAAATATTTAATACAGGTGAAGGTGGTGCCTGCATTACGACCAATGATGAGCTTCATGAACAATTAAAGAGAATAAGATTTTTCGGACATGATAATAGCAAAGCTATAGTCGAGGATGGGATGAATGGCAAGATGACTGAGGTTCATGCCGCGCTTGGTCTTGTTAATCTTAAACTAACAGAACAGGTGCTGGAGAAAAGAAAGTCCATTTTCGAATATTATTATACTGCGCTAAACGACAAGGACTATGTGACATTTCAAAAATTTAATAGAGAAGAATACAATTACAGTTATATGCCTATTGTCTTTGACTCCGAGGAAAGACTATTAAAAATAGATGCAGATCTAAAGGAGCAGAACATATTTGCTCGCCGGTATTTTTATCCGTCTTTAAATACTATTAAAACTATAGGGCCCTATACAAAAATGCCTATTTCTGAATCGATTGCGAAACGTATTCTTTGTCTACCTTCTCAT
Source organism: uncultured Saprospiraceae bacterium (assembly GCA_964556525.1). Classification (GTDB taxonomy): domain Bacteria; phylum Bacteroidota; class Bacteroidia; order Chitinophagales; family Saprospiraceae; genus RFSX01. The sequence continues at coordinate 1,050 of CAZKXO010000281.1, read as the reverse complement.
AATATGGTTACTGAAGATGACATGGTAACGATTATAGACTGTTTTAAATGAGTCCAATTTTCATAATTGGTAGTCCACGGTCAGGTACTACTATTCTAAGACTAATGCTTTCTGCCCATGAAAACATTATGATTGCACCAGAATGCGGTTTTATACAGTGGTGGCATCCTAAATATAAAAACTGGAATTCCGATTTTTTTGCAGGAAAAATAAGTGAATTTGTAGATGATCTTTTCAACTCAAAAAGATTTGAGTTTTGGAAATTACAAAAGGAACAAGTTCATAAAAGAATTTTGAAGGACAAACCAGAAAATTACTCCGAATTGGTTTCTCTCATTTACAAGATGTATGGAGAGCTACACGGGAAGGAGGATTTTATATGGGGTGATAAAAACAATTATTACCTAAACCATATTGGTTTATTACAAAGTCTATTCCCAAGGGCATTTTTTATTCATTTAATCAGAGACAGTAGAGACATTGTTTGCTCTTACAAAAGAATCCACAACTTAAAAACAAGACTATCTCCTAACTTACCTTATAATGTTAATGAAATTTGCTTAGAGTGGAACCAAAACATTTCCAAGATAGAAAATGGCTTCAGAAAGATTCCTGAAACAAATAAGCTAAAAATAAAATATGAATCACTTGTATTAGATCAAGAAGGGACGTTAAGCTCTATTTTAAAAACATTAAATTTACCTTTTGATAAAAATATGCTTGATTATCATTTGATAAATAAAAAACTAAATCTTGAACCTGAAGCATACAAGAGTTGGAAAGAAAATTCTTTTAAACCTATAATAAAAGGTAAAGTTGGCACATATCGTAGAGAGCTTGACAATTCAGAAATCGCCATAATAGAAAAAATCACCAATCAGCATCTTATTTTAAACGATTATATTAATGAGTGACATGTCAAATGTGGATTATTCAATTATTATACCTGTTTATTTTAATGAAGGTAGTTTATGGCCTACGTTCAAGAAGTTATATACTTATGTGGTTAATACTTCTCAAAATCTAATAGGTCAAATAATTTTTATAGAT
>CAZKXO010000280.1:0-5064 GCA_964556525.1 uncultured Saprospiraceae bacterium | reverse complement strand
TCTAAAAGCTTTGTATTGTGAGGCATATTTTCTAAGTAATTGCCACTTTATACCCTCCTGACCAAACCATAATTCTCCACGCTTTTCTATTGACGTGGTTACTTCTAGTCCGTTTCTTTTGATATAGATAAATCGGGCTTTCGGGAAAGTTTTATATAACCATGGAAGTCGAAATATATTCATGTGCATCTTTTCCAAAAAAATAGGTTTATTCTGCAGCATAAATTTAATCATGAAGGCTCTTCGTAATGACCTTGACCTAATTGCGTCATATTTACTTTGGTCGTAAATGAGCTTAGTGTTTTCTGGTTGTAGGGTGGAGAAGTATATATCCAATTCAGGAAACAAATGGTTGTAAATAAATATAGATACCGTTTCTTTTAGATAATAAATGTCAGGATGATTAGACAGAGTATCTCCCAATATGGTAGTTCCAGATCTGCCACAACCTATTATAAAGATTGGCTCAAAATTTTCCTTATTTGACTTCCGACTAAGAAGATAGAGGAATTCTTGTATCCAAAGTTTTAATTGTAAGGCGAGTTTAACCATTGGTTTATTACATACAAAAATTACTATTATTTCTTATATAACCTAGGCTCATGTTATGAGTGCAACAATTATTAGTGATTTTCTTATTTATAAGTGCAGATAGCTCATTGATTGAAGCCAATTTCCTCATATTGCAACTTGGATATAAAAGTTTATATTTTGAGTAAATTTTTTCACAGCTCATGAGATTGGCCTTCATACAATATAGCTATGTAAAATGTGAGATTCCTATGCAGGTGCAAGAAGCGCATTTTAGTATAAAAGAGTGGATACTTGCAATTAAGACACGATGTGAACTGCTTCTTGTAATCTATAGGTATCATGAAGATCATATAATCGAGCAAACAGGCGTAATATATCTCTTTGTAAAAGATAGATTGCCAGAAAATTTGAAATCATATCATGTCCCGATTACGTACTATAAGAAAGTCGGTCTAGCTCTAAAAAAGCATAGAATTGATGTAGCGCATACTCATAATCCACTGGCCTTCAGTTGCACTACGTTATTAAGACGTTATGCGCCGAGTATTCCAATCGTAGTCCAAGATCATGGTTCTAAACTTAAAGACAATACTTCCATAAAAACAAAATTGATACATTATTTTTCTAAGCGGAGTCTGCAGAAAGTCAATGCAGTTATGTTTGCTGCTGTTGGGCAAGAAGATGAATGGGTCTCCCAAGGATTCTTGAAACAGGAGCAATGTGTTTTTGTGATGGAGAATTCATCACAATTCTCTTATAAGCAAAGAGAGAGCTCTCAAGAGTTTACTGGAATGTCAGGTTCTCCTGTTTATTTATGGGTTGGCAATCTTGATAAGAACAAAGATCCTCTCACAGTACTCAGAGCCTTTTCTGGCCTAGTAAAGAAATATCCAAAGTCTCGTTTATATATGATATTTAGATACAACCCATTAGAAAAAGAAGTTAGGAAGTACATTGAAGAACATAAACTAGAAGAGTATGTTGTACTTACAGGAACTGTAGATAGAGGGGTGATCTCTGAATACTATAATAGCTCTGATTATATAATTTCAGCTAGCTGGAAGGAAGGAAGCGGTTATTCTGTAATAGAAGCACTGTCTTGTGGCGTAATTCCTATCCTCAGTAATATTCCCTCATTTATCACCTTGACTGGTAATAGGAAAATAGGGCATTTGTATCCTCCTGGCGATTCTGAATTTTTGTATCAGTGTCTTCTAAAGTCACAAGACCAAGATATTGCTAAGGAAAGTAAAAATGTCTTGGATTTCTTTTATAAAAATTTAAGCTTTGAAGCTCTAGCTAAACATGCAGAGACTGTATATCAATCAATGATTTAGTAAATGGCAGGAAGAATAAAGGTGGTGTTGTATAATCCCAAGGCTGTTTTCTATGACATGCCATTAGCCTTATTGTCCATAGGGTCTATGTTAGATCCTGAGTATTATGAAGTTATAATAATAGATGGGCGAGTCGATAATAATTCTTTACAGAAAGTTATAGCTGCTTGTGATGGCGCTCTTTGCTTTGGAGTGACTTCTTTGACTGGAAATCCTCTTAATGACGCTTTGGCAGTGACTAAAAGTGTAAAAGAAAGATACTCGGATATCCCTATAATTTGGGGTGGATGGCATACCTCACTTTTCCCAGAAGAAACTCTACGAGACGAACCTGCAATCGACATTTCTGTTCAGGGTCAAGGTGAGATTACATTCAGAGAAATTATTCTGGCACTGGAAAGTGGTGCTGATCTAAAAAATGTGGCAGGAATCTGCTATCGCGATGCAAATAATATAGTTGTAAAAAATCCCGGTAGAGTATTGGAAGATATGAATTTTCTTCCTCGGGTTAACTATGATCTTATCGATGTAGAAAAATACTTTAAGGCAAAAAAGAAAAGACAATTTGATTATATCAGCTCTACAGGTTGTCGCTTCCGTTGTACTTTCTGTGCCGATCCTTTTGTGTTCAGCCGGAAATGGACTTCTATTGCTCCCGAGCGGATGGGTGAAGAAATAGAACATTGGTACAAGAAATATAATTTTACTGATATTAACTTTCAAGATGAAACTTTCTTTACTAAAAGAAAACGTGTAACAGCTATTGCGACAGAGTTTATTGAAAGAGATATAAAGGTTACTTGGGCCGGTACCCTAAGAGCGGACCAAGGTTCCAGAATGACTGATGAAGATTTTGATATTTGCAAAAAGTCTGGATTAAGAAGAGTTCTAGTTGGAGTGGAGTCGGGATCACAAGAAATGATGGACTGGTTAGCAAAGGATATCAAACTAGAACAGGTGTATGAGACGGCGGAGCGCTGCGCTAAGAGAGATATAGATGTTATATTTCCATTTATAGTTGGTTTTCCTAATGAGAGTGACAAGTCTGTCCAAGATACAATGAGAGTTGCCTATGAACTCAATTCTATGCACCCTGGCTTTACTACACCTATCTTTTATTTCAAACCCTACCCAGGATCAAAAATAACTCAAGACGTCGTCGCTAAAGGTTATAGTTTGCCGCAGACTATCGCTGAGTGGGCCGATTTTGATTATGTAGGTAGTTCAGGTCCATGGGTAGATGCTAGGAAGTATAAGTCTATTGAACGTTTTAAGTTCTTTAATAAGGTAGCCGGTAAAAGTTACGGCCCTCTGACTAAGCCTCTAAACTGGTTAGCTAATAAGAGGTGCCGGACATATAACTTCGGATTCCCTATAGAAAAGTATATCTATGACGTATTAGTCAAAGAGCAAAAATTATCTTAATCAAATAACAGCTGATATAGTGATGTTCACTAGTACTCCTTATAGCGTATTCTTTACATAGATATCTCCGGTCTCTACTTCTTCAGGTAGCTTAGAAATGAATCTTTGGAATTGTGGAAGACTTAGCCACTCCGAAAATTCAAAATTCATACTTTCATAAGCTGAGAAATTATACCTATTAGACTCATGTTCTGATAGGATGTCAAGGCAGGATATGGCCTCCATTTTAAGTCTGGCATTGTACTCAAAACTTAAAAATGGGAGAGCCTGTGATAGTCCTGTTAGAACCTCCTTTTCATACCCCTCTACATCAATTTTACAGAAAGCAGGAATTCCATACTTATTAATTAATGTATCTAAAGTTATAACTTCCACTTCCTCTGTACTGTGCCAATAGATTTCTTGCGCCTTATATTTTTCTATGAACATTTCACTAAGGGTAGAAATCTGATGGTGGTTGGAGATGTGGATTTTTCGAAGGTCTGACTGACTTCCTACTGCCGCCTTTATGCAGGTTATATTTTTATTGCCCAAAAAATTGTTCTTTAATATAGTGTAGGTTTCCTCTACTGGCTCGACGGCAATTACAGTAGCACCCAGTTCTGAAAATGTCTGTGTGCGGGACCCTAAATTTGCGCCGATGTCAAAGCAAATATCTCCTGATGATATAAATTGCTTGTAGAATTTATGATACTTAGCTCTACGCCTTATTGCTCTAACTTTATTTTTTAAAATATTGATCATATATTTTTAGGACTCAGGCTTAAAGTCTTTTTTGCTTTTTGTATTGAATATATATAGTTTATTTCTGTTGACTTTTTTTCTGTATGAATAGTTGTAAATAGAAATTGGCTTTCCTCTGCAATCTTTTTAATGTATTCAAGATTACTGTTGGAAGACAAGATCATCAGTACTCGGCTAAGTTCGTTAATGTAATCTGCTAAGGCAGAAAAGAGATTAATAAAATAGTCATAATCTCTTCCTGCATAAAAAGCTTTTTCTAGATCATTCTTTGGAGTGCCTTGGTAGTACGGTGGATTGATGATAATATAATCAAAGGTCTGTAATGGTATTTTATCAAATAGATCAGACTCTATTGTTTCCACAGTTAAGTTGTTTATTCTCTTGCTCTCATCTATACAAGCCAATGCATTGGGATTGATGTCTGAGGCTAAAGTCTGTGCACCTTTTCTTGCACAATTTAGGGCAACCATACCTGAGCCAGCACCAAGTTCTAAGACCTTTTTATCTGTGAGCTCCATACTGCTAAGGTATTTGTACATAATCTTAGTACTAAAGAGTAGCCCTGGGTGGAATACAGAAGGATGCACTCTGACCTTCAGCTTGTCATAAGTGTAGAAACGTTTTGACTTTAGATATACTCTGTAAGTAATCCACAGTATAGGTCTGATCTTGGATAGTGCTTTCTGCACAAGCTTGCCCACCATCTTAGAAGCCTTGTAACTCTGGCTGTCTAGGCTTAGCCCAGAATTTGCGTATGGCTTTGAGCTCATAGGGATACTTATAAATACCTGCCTTATACCGCACTGCTGCAAAGGTTTTTAGAGCTGCTTTCTGTATAGTTGTCAGCTTAGTATCAGTAGCAGTAGGATAGCGCGAATGGATAACTGTCTCAAAATTCTTCACTTTATTTACCATGGCTGGAGTAAGCCAAGGTGTGAGAGGGTTCTTACGCAGATCGAAGTTTTCCCAACTTGGTGAGAGCCAGTCTTCTAGTTTAGTTGGGAAGGAAAAACCAGCTTTGAAA
>CAZKXO010000279.1:0-5067 GCA_964556525.1 uncultured Saprospiraceae bacterium | reverse complement strand
CCGGGAGTGTGATGCATGTACACGCGATGAACGTTTGTGATGGCGAACTGGTAGGCACAGACTTTACAGATGGAATAGGTGCCAGTTGGTTTCCAGACTTGTGCGCAGGTGAGTACTTTGTTAGAGTTACTATAGGTGATGAATTCGAATTCCTGAATAATCCTGGACCGAATATTCTTTCTGACCCTTCCAAAGTGGCGACTTCAGAATGTTTCTCAGTTCTAGGTTTCGGTAGGACAGTAGAAGTAGGACTTATGGTAGTAGAGCCAGTACAAAGTGACTTTGAACTTTGTTCAACAGTATGGAATGACGAAAACGAAAATGAAGTCATTGATTTAGGAGAGAATAACATTTCTGGACTAGATATAGACATATTTACTTGTCAGGGCTTATTTGTTACAACTATTCAGACTGTAAACGGTGAGATTCTATGTGCAGATTTGGAGGAAGGAGAATATTATCTTTCCGTTGTTACACCACTTGGTTTTGAGGCGGCTAATAATTCTGAAATTACAGGTATAAACGGGCCTGGTACCACAGAGTGCTTTACTATAGATGAGGACTTTGAATTAGATCTATCTTTTGTGGAAATTGGCGGGCCACCACCGCCGTCTCCTGGTCCAGGTACCACCGGACTCGATGCAGTATTGTTTGATGATATAAATGGCAATGGCTTCAAGGAACCAAATGAACCTGGATTTTCAGGAATTGAGGTCAGCCTACTAGACTGTAACAGAAATCTTATTGCAAGTTTGGATTCAGATGATGAAGGATTGGTTTTGTTTGGCACTGTCCCAGCTGGAGGATATATAATACAGGTGTCTCCTATACCAGGCTTTGACTTTAATCCGAATAGTGATATAACTAATTCTAACGGTATAGGTACAACCGATTGTTTCCAAGTAGGAGCAACAGGTCTAACTATACCTGCCCCGTATCAGAGACTGACACAAACGCTGTTAGGTGCGATATCGGGAACAGTGTGGTTCGATGAAAATGGAGATGGTTTTCTTAATAATAGTGAGAGAAGAATGGAAGAAGTCAAAGTACGCTTGTACGACCAAGACTTTATGATTCTTGATACTTCATTTACTGATGATACTGGATTGTACAGTTTCACACAGCTAATTCCTGGAGATTATTTCATTCAGTTTGGTAATCCTGGAGGCTATTCTTATTCGCCTTTTAATATGGGGAATAATTCGGATTTCGATTCTGAAGTAGCTAACATGGCATTGGGAATGACAGAACTTATCGAGTTTACTGCTACAAGAGACATGGAAAATGTCAATGCTGGTCTGACCATCTTAGATAATGAAACTGCAATTATCTCTGGCACGGTATGGCTAGATGAGAATTTCAATAATATTTTGGACGCGGGCGAAGAAGGCTACAGTGACTTAGCAATTAGTTTACACGAAGATAATGGGTTCTTTCTGGATCTGACTTTTACAGATGAAAATGGAAACTACAGTTTTGAGAATCTTCCGGCTGATAATTACCATCTTGATTTTGAACAGCCTCTAGGTTTTCAGTTTAGTGAATTTAGTGTTGGAATTGATAATACGATTGACTCTGATGTAATTGACTTTCAGAATGGTCTGACAGATGACTATGAGCTTAGCCCAGGGCATGTCTTAGAAAATATATCTCTAGGCTTACAACCTAAGCCTTCGGGTGAGCTTGGTGGGAATGTGTGGTTGGATAGTGACGAAGATGGATTAATAGGCCTTGATGAAATCGGAATTGGAAATATTTTAGTCACTTTGTTAGATAACAACAGTCAGTTAGTCGGCAGTACTTTTACAAATACAGAAGGTTTTTACATTTTCCAAGATTTAGTAGAAGGCTCATACACAGTTCAGTTCGACAATGGTGATTTTAATTTTAGTCCAGCAAAAGTTGGTGGCCTTTCAGATCTAGACTCTGAAGTGACTGATCATTCGGACGGCACAACAAATCGTATCTTCCTTAGTGGAGGCGAAAGCATTATAAATGTGAATGCAGGCCTTCAAGAAGAACGTCCTCAAGCAGCTACCGTATCAGGATTGGTTTGGTTGGATGCTGATAGAGATGGATTGATCGGTAATACAGAGACAGGTGTAGAAAATATCGAAGTTACCCTCTTTGATGGAAATAACGACAGAGTCAATTTTACTTTCACCAACTCAGAAGGTAGATACACTTTCTCAGATGTTCCAGTAGGAGCTTACTATGTAGAATTTAAGATAGGTGATTTTCTATTTACTACACCGTTGGCAGGTGGGAATGCTACCGATGATTCTAAGGTCATAAATATAGTTGCCGGCTCTACAGATTTACTAGATCTAGAAGATGGAGAGAATGTTACAGGTATCAATGCAGGCATTTTTGAGGAAGAGCCTCAGCCTGGTGCTATTGGTGGAAAAGTCTGGTTAGATAGTGATGAGGATGGTAGAATTAGTTTAGATGAATTTGGTTTAGAGGAAGTAGTTGTGTCACTCTTCGATGAGCAAGATAATTTTATAGAAAGTACGACAACCATAGGAGATGGAAGGTACACTTTCATTGATTTGCCTATAGGAAATTATTACGTACAGTTTGAACAAGGAGATTTCCTATTTACTTCAGCCAAGGTAGGTGGTAATTCTATCTTAGATTCTGAAGTTACAGATCTCGATCTTGGAACTACCGATCTTATTTCTTTGGACGGTGGTGTATTTATTTTCGGCATCAATGCTGGATTTATAGAACAAGCACCTGAGTTAGGAACTATAGGAGGGCAAGTATGGCTGGATAATGATGAAGATGGACGTATCAGTATCACTGAATCAGGTATAGACCAGATTCAAATTAGTTTATTTGACAGTAATGATGTATTGGTCGGTACCACAGTAACAAATGCTGAAGGCAGATACACCTTCGTAGATGTGCTAGCAGGATCTTACTATGTTCATTTTGAAATAGGGAATTATACTTTTACTTCAGCTAAGGCAGGTGGTAATTCTATTTTAGATTCTGAAGTAACTGACTTGAATGCAGGTACTACAGATTTGATAGAATTAGATGATGGAGAATTTGTTTTTGGAATAAATGCAGGTCTCATAGAAGTCCAAGAAGAAACAGCTGTTATAGGTGGTCAAGTATGGATGGATAATGATGAAGATGGTCGCATCAGTATAAATGAATCAGGAGTGGGTCAGATTCAGGTTAACTTGTTTGATAGTAATGACAATTTGATCAGTTCTACGATAACTAATGCAGAAGGCAGATATACTTTTGTCGATATAGTTGCTGGAATTTATTATGTACAATTCGAAAAAGGCAATAATTCGTTTACATCAGCCAAAGCAGGTGGTAATTCTATTTTGGATTCAGAAGTTATAGACTTGGATACAGGCACTACAGACTTGATAGAGTTGGAAGCTGGGGAGTTTGTATTTGGCATCAATGCAGGTCTTGTCAGGCCACAAACCAATCCTTTCTCATCCATCAGTGGTACAGTTTGGGCCGATGAAAATCAAAATGGAATTTTTGAAGTAGCGGCTGAGCTGCCCGTAGGAGGAATAGAAGTCATTTTATTTGATCAGGTAGGAGCTGAAATAGCTAGAATGCTCACAACTCGATTTGGAGGTTATCTCTTTGATAATCTTGATCCTGATTTCTATGAGTTGCAATTTATAATTTCAGACGAGTTTGGTTTTACAATTGCACAAGCGGGAGGTAACTCTGACAATGACTCAGAAGTAATAGATCTCAGTACTGGTAGGACAAGTAGCTACGATCTATCTGCAGGCATAGACTTAGAAAATATAAATGCAGGTATTTTCGCAAAAGGGACTGGAGAAGAAACAGGACAAGCAAGTGGAATAGTATGGCAGGATGAAGACCAAGATGGTCTAATAGGTGCAACAGAATCAGGAATAGCTGATCTCTCGGTCAATTTATTCTCTGATGCAGGTGTGCTTATCGCATCTACAGTGACTGGATCAGACGGTACCTACAGATTTCAGACCTTGTCACCAGGTTTCTACTATGTATCTTTTGCAAGCCCTATAGATCATATATTGACTGTAGCTAAGGCCGGAGGAAATTCGGACTTAGATTCTGAGGTTGTAAATCTAGGTAATTTTAGCACAGACATATTTGAGATAATTTCTGATATTGACCTTTTGGGTATCAATGCAGGATTCTATTTACCTACTTCTATAGGTCCAGCGGATCTCAGTGGATCAGTATGGGAAGACCTCAATGGTGATGGACTTATCACCGATGGAGAACCATTCCAAGAAGGTATCAATGTAAATTTGATAGATGCTCAAGGCAATATAATAAGCAATACAGAAACAGATGCATCAGGTGCTTACATGTTCGAAGATTTAGGTGCAGGTAATTATCTTGTAGAAATTGATCTGCCTGTAGATGCCAAAGCTACTTTTCAAAATGTTGGAACAAATCCGAATATTGACTCTGATGTAAATGTTGCTGGGTTTTCAGCAACAATCACTCTTTCAGGAATCAGTATCACAGGAATCAATGCTGGATTTTACTTCCCTGTAAGCATTGGAGATTATGTTTGGCTGGATGTCAATGAAGATGGTATTCAAGATGCTGAAGAATCAGGAGCTAACAATTATATCTTAAGTTTATTTACTAGCACTGGTGACTTTATACAGAGAGCATTTACAAGTTTCGATGTGCAAGGTCAGCCTGGCTTTTACAGATTTACAGACTTGGCTCCTGGTAGTTATTATATAAGTGTCATCTTGCAGCAAGGTGTTACTTTCTCTCCGACTCAGGCTACAGACGCTGATAATGATTCAAATATTACAAATGCCAATGGCTTGGGTTCTACCAGCAATCTGGTTCTCATTTCGGGAGAGCAAAAAGACGATATAGATATAGGTCTCATTTTGGCACCTTCTACCTTGGGGGATAGATTGTGGCTGGATGATAACGGTGATGGTATTCAAGATGATGATGAGGAGGGTCTGGATGGCGTCACTGTAGAGCTGTACAATATTCAAGATGAACTAGTAGCTAATACCAGTACTGGTGGTGATGTTAATTATTCTGGAGATCCTATCG
>CAZKXO010000278.1:0-5084 GCA_964556525.1 uncultured Saprospiraceae bacterium | reverse complement strand
ATTCAGTTAGCCGCTTTGTTTAACTCAGAAGCCAATATGGCTGAATTTACTGGCTTGTCTGAACTGGGCAGTTTATACAAGGTCCGACAGTCTCAGGCTACGAAAATAAAGTTGGGCTACTTCTTTGATGAGTATCAGGCCAAGGAAGTTTTAAGACAAGTAAAAGCAAGTGGTCATAGAGATGCTTTCATTACTTATGAGGTGCTCAATGCTTCCAAAATGGAGCTAGTAACCGTAGCGGACCTTAGCATGAATAATACAAGAAATTCTGGATTTTCCACTTCCACGACAGGGGTTAATTACAAAATTAGATTAGCTTCGTATGAGGATCCTATTTGGTTCGATACGAACAAAGTGAATGACATTGGCGTTATAGAGCAGTGGAGTAAAGGAGAGTGGACAATTTTTGTCTTAAGTGGATTTAATAACCTTGAAGAAGCTCAGATTGCTAAGCTTGCTGCTGTAAACAGAGGCTATAGAGATGCAGAAGTAGTGATAGATAGAAATGGCATTCTAGAGAAAATGTAAACAACAATTCAGTTAAATTTTTAGAAAAGGTCTAAGCTTGCTTAGGCCTTTTCTTTTTTTCTACTCTCTATTTTTCCTCTTCTTTCTGTGCTTTCTCTTAGACTCTTTTAAATAGTAAGGCCGAAGCTCCGCCGCCTCCATTGCATATGGCAGCAACACCAGTATTACCCTTCTTCTCATTTAGAACATTGAGTAGAGTGACAACGATTCTTGCTCCAGAAGCACCTAGAGGATGTCCTAGCGAAACAGAACCGCCCATAACATTTACTTTGTTATCTGGCACTTTAAGTAACTTCTGGTATGCTAAGGTTACTACACTGAAAGCTTCATTGACTTCAAAATAATCCACTTCGTCTAAGGTCATCTTGGTTTGAGCCATCAGTTTTTCTGTAGCTTTAGTAGGTGCTGTAGTAAACCACTCAGGTTCATGTGCAGCATCAGTAAAATCGATGATTTCAGCTATTGGATTCAACTTGTATTTAGTTATAGCCGCCTCACTCACCAGGACCAAGGCAGCTGCGCCATCATTGATCGTAGAGGCATTGGCTGCGGTGACAGTGCCTTCTTTGGAGAAAGCCGGCCTTAGGTTAGGTATCTTTTCGAATTTTACTCTTTTGAATTCTTCGTCCTCATCCATTACGATAGGATCACCTTTTCGTTGAGGTATTTCTACTGACACTATTTCATTCTTGAAAAAGCCACTTGCTGTAGAACTGGCCGATTTTTTATAAGAAGAAATTGCAAACGCATCTTGCTCTTCTCTAGAAATCTCATATTTGGTAGCTGTATTATCAGCACAAAGTCCCATAGCACATTCGTTATATACATCTGTAAGACCATCTTTTTGTAGTCCATCTACCACTGCACCAGATCCATATTTGTAACCATATCGGGCATTTGGTAAATAAAAAGGAATCTGAGACATATTCTCCATACCACCGACTATTACAACATCTCTATGTCCGAGCATAATAGACTGAGCGCCAAACATTATAGACTTGGCACCTGAAGAACAGACCTTATTTATAGTTGTACACGGCACGGTATCAGGTATTCCAGCCTCCATTGCTGCCTGTCTTGCAGGGGCTTGCCCCAAATTTGCTGAGACCACATTACCCATAAAGACTTCTTCTACTGCCGAAGGAGGTAGTAGAACCTTGTCTAATGCACCTTTGATAGCTTTTGCGCCTAAGCTTGTGGCGCTTATTCCTGACAACATGCCTCCAAAACTGCCAATTGGCGTTCTTACAGCAGAAACTACATATACTTTATTCATGATTTTTTTATAGTAGACACAAATTGGTAAAAACTTTGTTAATATAATACCGAAATGGAATTATACAATTATTGTTCTCGTCTAGATGTTATATATCTATAAATTCTTCTTTATGCGCAAATTTTTAATGCTAATCTTATTCTTAAACTTTTGCACAATTGCAAATGCACAAGCTATTGCAGAAGAAAAGTCTGACGCCGCCATGGCTTATGAAGCCGAATATGCAAAGAATATAAAGTTGACCAAGATAAATGGGGTCTATATTCCCGGTAATCTGAAAGAGGCTTTCAGAAGGCTGAGCAAGCTATCCCCAAAAGCTTCTATCGCAAAATTTAAGTCAGCTCCTGAAAAGAAAGTATGCGAAAGCCTTCATTTTGGTCTGGGAAGATGGATGATAGAAAATTGGAACTTCTATACAGGGTCAAGATTGTCTCATTATCTAAAGGGCCTTGGCGTCTTACATCCAGATGATATGGCGCAATTTCTACTAAGGAGCTATCACAGACACCTTAATGGGCTTCCACTCAATGAAGATTCACTGGTAGAAGAATTAGCCAAGGAAAGAAAGAAGATAGCTGAAGAAATCAGAGGCTATTAATAATTGTTCTGTGCTCTATTGAACAAAAACTCAGCTTTTTCCTTCATTCATTCGACAGAATGAAAACTCTAGTATTTGTAAGAATTCAGAACTCTTTTGCAGCGTTCTGATTTTTAATTATGTTTTCATCATAAATAATTTAAATATTTGTGACCTCTTTTGAGACAGAGTTTAGATGCTGCTATAATAGCATCAATATAATCCTAGCAAGTTCATATGGCAACAAAATTACTTATCGTAGAGTCCCCAGCTAAAGCGAAGACTATTAACAAATACCTTGGAGATGACTTCATCGTAAAGTCAAGTGTAGGTCATATCCGTGATCTGGATAAAGGGAAAAAAGGTATAGATATAGCCAATAATTTTGCTTTATCATATGTGGTCTCTGAAGGGAAACAAAAGGTAGTCAATGATCTCAAAGCCACAGCAAAGAAGGTAAAGGAAGTATGGCTCGCAACGGATGAGGACCGAGAAGGAGAGGCTATTTCATGGCATCTATGTAAGGTTTTGGGTCTAGATGAGAAGACAACCAAAAGAATAGTGTTCCGAGAGATAACTAAATCTGCAATACAGAATGCCATCCAGCAACCAAGAAATGTAGACCTCGATATCGTAAATGCCCAGCAAGCAAGACGAGTATTAGATAGATTAGTGGGATTTGAGCTTTCAGAGACCCTATGGAGAAAAATCAAACCAAAACTTTCTGGAGGTAGAGTTCAGTCAGTAACGCTGAAACTTGTTGTCGAAAGAGAAAGAGAAATAGAGGCTCATACAGCGAGACCCTTCTTCAAAGTGGTAGCCAATTTTAAAGTTAAGAGCAAGACTGGTTCTGTTGTAGACCTCAAAGCTGAGTTGAAAAAAAGATTGGAGACTTACGAAGAAGCTGAGAAGTTTCTTTCTGATCTCAAGGGGTCCGATTACACAATAAATGACATAAAAGTAAAACCTGCCAAGAGGAAACCGCCTGCACCATTTACAACCTCTACCTTACAGCAGGAAGCAAGTAGAAAGCTTTACTTCAGTGTAAGTAGAACTATGCAGGTGGCTCAGAGGCTGTATGAATCAGGTAACATTACCTATATGAGAACGGATTCTACTAGGTTAAGTGAGCAGGCACTTTCAGCTATCTCAAATGAAGTAAGTTCCAGATTTGGAGATAATTATTCCGAAGTAAGAAGATTTAAATCTAAGAATGATAGTGCTCAGGAGGCACACGAAGCGATCCGACCTACTTACCTCGAGAAGAATCAACTTTCTGAAAGCAAAGAGATGGATGGAGATATGGTCAGACTTTATGACCTTATCTGGAAGAGGACCATGGCCTGTCAGATGGCTGAAGCAAAGTTGGAGAAAACAACTGTTGAAATTGGTACCAAGACTGATGCAGTATTCCAAGCAGAAGGCGAGGTTCTTAAGTTTGATGGTTTTCTTAAACTATATATAGAGGCAAAAGACGATGATGATGTTTCTGAAGCTAAAGGGATATTGCCTCCGCTAAGTCTGGGACAAAAGTTGGACTTGGATCAAATACAAGCCATCGAAAGATTTACCAGACCACCATCACGATATACCGAAGCTACCCTGGTAAAGAAGCTAGAAGAACTGGGTATAGGAAGACCATCTACCTATGCACCTACTATTTCTAAGATCATGGAGAAAACCAGAGGTTATGTTTCCAAAGAAAAGAAGGAAGGGAAAGAAAGAAAATATAATATACTAACGCTGAAATCAGATGAAGTCACAAACGAAGTACATTCGGAAGTGACGGGCGCTATCAGCAATAGGCTTTATCCTACAGATATGGGCAAGATGGTAAGTGATTTCCTTTCTGAGCACTTTGGAGAAATAATGACTTACAGTTTTACTAAAGAGATAGAAGATAAGCTAGACGAAATAGCCAGAGGTGCTGAAGATTGGTTGGGAATGATAACTGACTTTTATGGTCCTTTTCACGAAATAGTAGAAGAAACGATAAAGACAGCGCCAAGAGTAAAGGGCAGAAGAGATTTAGGAATTGACCCTAAGAGTGGCCATACAGTCTTGACTCAGATGAGTAGATTTGGTCCTGTGGTCCAGATCGGTACAGTAGAGGAAGTAGGAGAGGAAGGGAAGCCAAGATTTGCAAGTTTGAAAGTAGGACAGTCTCTGGAAACTATCACCTACGAAGAAGCCATGGAGCTTTTCAAATTACCCATAGACTTAGGTGTCTATGAAGGCAGTGAGGTAATTGTCAAATCTGGTAGATTCGGTGCTTACATCAATCATAACGAAAAGAACATAACAATTCCAAAAGGAGAAGATCCTCTTACCCTCACTTTTGAAAGAGCTGTGCAATTAGTAGAAGACAGAAAGATTCTGGATGCACCAATAGCTACTTACAAGGGAGATGAAGTAACAAAAGGAAAAGGAAGATTTGGCCCTTATCTTAAGTACAAAGACTTCTTTATTAATATTCCCAGAAAATATGATGCAAACAATCTATCTCAAACTGAAATCTTTGAACTCATAGAAGCCAAAATAGAAAAGGAAGCTAACCGATACATTATGCAATGGCCAGATGACAAGATTGCTTTAGAGAATGGCCGATGGGGACCATTTATTAGATTTAAAAAGAAATCTGTCAAAATAGGTAAGAAAGAAGATGGAGAGAGGTACACATCTGAGGAGGCCAAAGAGGTATTT
>CAZKXO010000277.1:0-5087 GCA_964556525.1 uncultured Saprospiraceae bacterium | reverse complement strand
CTTTGGATACATGCTTTATCTACTGGTCAAATTCTTTATTGGATAGGATGAAAGAAACGAACTTATTAGTCTGATTTATACGTTAGGAACTTGTAGTTAAATTTATAATACACATACAACATGTACGGAAGAAGGCAAACCCAATATGGCGGCGGCCAACAATATGGAAGAAGAAGAGGTGGTAGTGGACAATTCAAGATAATGCTCATTCTTGGCTTGGGAATGGCCGCATTTCAAGCCGTCAAGTTTTTTACCAATACTCAGACCAATCCTCTTACTGGAGAAGCCCAAAGAATATCATGGACTCCGAAAGAAGAAATCCAGTTGGGGCTCCAGTCTGTGCCTCAGATGGCTGCACAGCATGGTGGGCTGCATCCTGATCAAGCGGCCCAAGATTTGGTAGATAGAGTAGGAGAGGAACTGGTAAGAAATACTATAGCTAGTAAGTCGAGTTATCCTTATGACTTTCATTTACTAGCCGATAATCAGACGGTAAATGCCTTTGCCTTACCTGGAGGCCAGTGCTTTATTACAGCAGCCTTACTGGAGCAACTTCAGACTGAAGACCAGCTGGCAGGCGTACTCGGACATGAAATCGGGCATGTAATACACAGGCATGGAGGAGAACGTATGGCCAGTCAGAATTTTATTCAGGGACTGATGCAAAGTGTTATGCTCATGTTTGGTGGTGACTACTCCATGATGAATATCGCACAGATGGTCGGTCAGTATGCCAGTATGAAATATGGAAGAGATCAGGAACTGGAATCCGATGACTGGGGAGTAAGACTGATGATGGAAGCGGGTTACGATCCTATGGAAATGATAGATGTTATGGACATCCTAGAAAAAGCCTCTGGAGGAGGTGGTAAAGTTCCCGAGTTTCAAAGCACCCATCCAAGTCCGGAAAATAGAAGACAGAAGATTATAGAAAGCATAGAGAAATATAAGCACTTGCAGTAAAACTGTTTCTTAGTCGTTGTATTGAACCGCGTTTCTTGTTATGAAATCCCATCTACCAACAAGTAAAATGCAAGTCACCTTTTGATGTAGACTATTTTTGACAAGTATTTGTCAGACTTAAGATTCTATTTTAAATCCTTTGTGCATTTAGCATACTTTTGACTTACCACAAGATAGTACCCACTTAGTTAAAAATTCCACTTACCACTTTTTTTGCCTTTAAGTAATCGTGTAATCAACCGCTTATGAATTTAAGTTGGTTATTTTAACTTAATCACTAAAACCCCATTAGTTATGGTAAACTATCTACTTTTTTGCATTATGATGACAGGTGGAATAAATACATCTCACCTCCCAAACTATGAATCTCTTGTCCTTCTAAGCACTAGCGAGGTAGAGATCCAACTCGAAACAGAATACGATGTGCAACTATTTACAGACGCTAAGTATGACGGCAAGCTTGGCAATCTAGAACTAGCAACTTCAGAACAAATGCACTCGGTACTTATCTATAACGAGAATGGCGAGCTGGAATTTATGATACCCGTAAACAGTCAGAGAGTTCTTATAGGAAGATCTATGTTCGAAGCTGGATATTACAGACTTGGATTTAATTTCCAAGAACAAGAAGAGCTTATATATGCGGATGTGCTCCTGAAATAGGTCCTTTTTGAGGCTGGATAATTATTCCATGGGTTTATAAGATCAGGGGGATAAGTGTGGAATGTCCAGAATTTATACTTAGCTCAGAATACCTTTCAGTATCGCAGTGGTGATGGCGTAGGTCGGCTTTACACCTTCCGCTCCTAAGCCGCCAGATGCCAAAGTGCTTCCAGTCAGTAATGGATTATCAGAGGCATAATATGCATATCTCAGTGTGACTTTCTTGGCTATGTTGTTGCGGATTTTAGAGGCTGCCTGTATGGCTTTCTGATAATGCGCACCTTCCATTTCCAGCCCTATCACCTTCCATGAGGATCTCAGAAAATACCTTAAGATGTCTTTGTTTTGTAAAGAGGTACCCAAGACAGTTATCATCGGACCGGTGCAGACCTTAAGACCTGTGGCTTCTAACTCTTTTGCTGACAGACTATTTTTAAATGGATAATTATCTGCCGATCCTTCGAAGATATGTGCAGAAGGCACCATGATGTCTCCTTTCTCACCTTTAAGAATACCCGCCTTGCCCATAATATTAATAGACTTTATATCCAGAGGAATCTTGGTGTTGTCTTTTTCATAAGGCTTTAGTAGCTCGTCCATGCATTCGTAGGCCTGTTCTCCAAAAGCATAATCCATCACAACGATTACCCTTTTAGTGTTTTTTCGGGCTCCGGTCAGAGTCTTTAGTTCAGCTGGTAATAAGGCCTTGTCCACCTGATCCATATTTATAACCTGCACACCTATATTAGTGCCGGTATCATCATGGAGTTGGCTCATACCATTTTTCTCGGCAAAGGATTGTACTTTCTTGTTTTTGGCCTTGGTTTTTTCTTGTGCTAAGGATAAGATGAGTTTGTCGAGGTCAACTTTTTTCTTGCTCTTTGTCTGTAAGGCTCCTACGGCGTAGATGGTATTTCTTACGCTATGCATATTGGCACTGATGATATGGATCTGATGGTCTAGTAGCCCCCTTTCTTCTAGGTGTGCCTTCAGGTTTTGTGCCCAGATACTGCCGAAGATGTGCATGCCCAGATTTTCTCTGAGGGTAGAAGAAAAACTGATCTCTCGGTCGTCATCCTTCAGTTTCTCAGCTATACTATGGAAACCTAACCAATATACGATATTGAAAAGGCTATTGACCTTGTCTGCTTTTTTGAAAACATTGACTGCTTCTGCAGTCTCTTCATAAGTTCTTCCTAGTAAGGTACTCAGATGGGTGATGCCTATTTCTATATTGAATTTTTTCTTGTCTTTGATCTTTTGCATGATTTCTTCCAGCTGTTTCCACTCCCTTCTGACACGACCTTTATGATCAAGTGCATGGCTGGAAATTTTCTCAGCTTCTATATACATAAATGAAAGGTGGGTCAGCACATCATATATATCACTCCGACCACGACTCATTTCTATATACATCTGTTCTTCGTCTATGCGGTAACAGTTTCTTCTTCTCTTGGCAGGAACAAGAGCTTTGAATTCTGATTTCTCGTAGCCTTCACGACTTATGAGTTTTACATATCGACATTCCTCTATGCCTAGTGGAAGACGCTGAAATATATACAGCAAACCATCCAGTTCCACTTTCTCATGATCAGCTATGGTTCCATATATTTCTGGCTCCAAGTCCAACAAGGCGTCACGGATTGCCTCACCTGATACACCTAGTGGCTTGTAAGAGCCTCGGATAAACAGGTGACGCATTGCGATATAGAGCCTTTCTATGGCAGCTCGTGAGATTTGTGCTTTGGAAATAGGTACTAAGGTCTTAGACATAGGCTGATTCTCGTATTAAACTTAGAAAAACCAAAGATTAAGCCAAAACCACCTATTCTCAAGCATTGGACTTTAATTGGATAAATGACAACTGATAGAGAACTGTTGTTAAATGAATCTTAATTCGGCTCCTGACTGAGGAATTTTAGGTATCACTCTTGTTATAAGAATAACTACTAAATCTATGAATATGAAAAAACTAATATTGATATCTGGACTTTTACTGGCTTTTATGAGACCTGCTGAGGCGCAATTCGGAAAGCTTTTAGATAAAGCTAAGGATTCAGCAGGCTCGCTTAAGGAAAAAGCAGAAAAGGTAATGGGAGATTCATCTTCTACTCTTGATATAGCTGGTGGACTGAAAGCTGCTCTAAATGAAGGAGTAGACGAAGCAGTATCTAATCTTTCTTCTACTGATGGCTTCTTAAAAAGTCAGTATAAGATTTTGATACCCAAAGAAGCAGCAACTGTAATCAGCAAATTGAAAAGAGTACCTGGATTTGGAGACGTAGAAGATAAGCTGATCAATAAGATGAATGAAGCAGCTGAAATAGCAACTAAAGAAGCAACACCAATCTTTGTAGCTGCGATCAAGTCCATGAGTATCAGTGATGCTAAGGCGATACTTTTCGGTGAGGATGATGCAGCAACAAGATATCTAGAAGGCTCAGCTAGAGAAAAACTCTATGCTTCCTTTCTACCGATCATCCAGTCAGCACTTAATCAGGTGGATGCAACCAAATATTGGAACTCTATCGTAAAAAAATACAATAGCCTTCCACTAACAAAAGATGTAAACCCAAATCTGGACGATCATGTAAATACAAAGGCACTAGATGGCCTTTTCGGACTGATAGAAACCAAGGAAGAAGGCATAAGAAAAGATGTCAACCAAAGGACAAGCCCTATTTTAAAGGATGTATTTAAGGAACTAGATAAGTAATAACAGAGTTTAACCAAGTAACTGGACATAAGTCAACCTGGATAATGAGACAGAATTTGGTGATGTAGATTGAGTAATGAGTGAGGGATGGATGGAGATCCATCCCTTTTAATTCTTTTAAATAAATAAAAGAGGATAGATTCTAATCGGATCTGTCCTCTTTTCATTACTAGTAATCATAAATGGGAAAGTTCAGTCTACGACACCTTGCAAGAAAGGTACAAACCTAAATTCTCCATAGACCTGTTCCTCATAACTTTCTACTCCAGTTTTAACTATCCGCTTCATTTTTTTGATATCGGATTTACCTGAAGGAATCACTACATAGCCTCCTATAGCAAGCTGTTCTAACAAGGCAGGAGGTACAAAAGTCGCACCTGCTGTAACAAGAATTTTATCAAAAGGAGCAAAACGTGGAGAACCTAGATAACCATCTCCATAAAGTGTTCTGACACTGGTGTAGCCAAGTTGATTGAGCAAGTTTGCAGTATGCTTATACAGTTCTTGGTGTCTTTCTATAGAATAGATTTTTTTACCTAAGTGAGATAAGACGGCAGCTTGGTATCCGGAGCCAGTGCCTATTTCCAGAATCTTGTCTGTAGGCTGGGGGTCTAGCAGCTCGGTTTGGTATGCAACAGTATAGGGCTGCGAGATAGTCTGACCTGATAAAATGGGTAAGGCCTTGTCCTTGTAGGCTTGTTCTTCAAAGGCCTTGTCTAGAAACAGATGGCGAGGAACAGAATTA
>CAZKXO010000276.1:0-5132 GCA_964556525.1 uncultured Saprospiraceae bacterium | reverse complement strand
CATTTGGAAATGCCCTGGTATCCATTTCTTTATAGGCACAAGAATTTCTTCTATGTCGAGCTGTTCATAAGGGTAGGGGAGTACTGTATAGTATTGATTGTCAGGATATTGTGTTATTGCTCTTTTTATGAACTGTCGAGCATAGAAATGTATACCAGCTTTTTGGGTTACCAGACAATCGGCCAAAAAAACGACTTTTCTTTTCATCGCTGCTACTTAAGTAGTTGAATACCTTTTATCTATGCGATCTAGTTTTGCATACATGTCCATATATTCTTGGATAGAGTTTTCCAAGGGAAACTCTTTCAAAGGACTCTCTGACCATTCATTAGCTATTGCTTTGACCATTGCATCTTTTAATCCTAAAGCATCATGACTTTTCATTGTCAAATGCCTGCCACTAACAACTTCACTCAATGCTCCTTTGCCAGATGAAATTATTGGAACTTTGAGTGCCATAGTTTCTACTGCTGTAAAGCAAAATCCTTCGCTGTAAGAAGGAATAATTACAGTATCCGAATTTCTTATTTCATTCATCAACACTTCTTTTTCAAGATCACTTTTTATATCAATTATCTCTTCCAGATTTTTGTCAGAAATAATTTCTCTGATTTGCTTGTGAAACTTTTCCGGTTGTGTAGGAATTACAAGGGTCATTCTAAAGTTACTAAAATCTTTGTTCAGTAATTCCAGTCCTGACAAAAGAATATCCAGCCCTTTAGAAATCCCCAATCTCCCAAAATAGATAAACCTAAACTTTTCCTTTGCTTCTCTGGACACAGAAGTAGAAAGGTATTCACTGTAGTCAATTCCGTTATGTATAGTAATTATCTTTTCCTTTTTTATTCCATTAGTTTGAAGTGAACTTGCGGTAGCTTCTGATACCGCGATGAATCTATGGAATGGCAGTACCAGAAGAAACTTTTCAAAAATATAATGAAGCATCAAACTAAACTTACTCATGAAGGGAAGACGAAACCATAGATTACCCCAAACTTCATGAAAAGTTATAAGTACTTTTTTTCTTGTGAACAAACCTCCAAAATAAGCAGGTATACCTGCATTATAAGAAGTAGTATGAATGACATCATGTTTTCTAGCAAGTCGAACAGCAGGAAAAAATGCTAGTAGTGTAAAAAGATATCTATTTCTAAAAGGTACTCTTACTATGTCTACTCCATTAAGATGCATTCTACGTTCCAATTTTTTATCAAACTGATTAGTCAGAACGGTGATGGTATGACCTTTTGCAGCGAGAGACTCAGTTAAGTATTTGAAGAGAGTTTCTACTCCTCCTATATTGGGATAATGATTTTCTAAAATGAAAAGTATTTTCATTTAAGCATCAAGAACTTGTGCTTTGGATTTTGTTTCAGTAGTAACTTTTGTAGCAGCAATTTGTGATTTTGAATTTGCTTCTTCCAATTCCTGTTCCAAATCTAATTTGGCTTGCTTTTCAAGCGCTACCTTTCTTATGAGTTCTGTCATCTGTTTTTCTAATCTTTCTATAGTCGTAGACTGATAATAGGTCATTACAAAAAGAAATCCGAGCCAGACGAATATGACTGCATTGATATTACTCTTAAGACCTAAGGATTCTGCAATAGAAAATGAAATGGCATCTGGCAACATTGCCAGTAAACCGAGAATGATCCAAAAAGAAACCCAAATTACTGTTCCAAGAAGTAATCGTTTTCCAGCTCTGAAATGAGAAACTGTTCTAAATATGAAGAATAGGCTTACTAATGGCACAAGCCACTGATAGATCTCTATTTGAAATTTTGCTAAGAACAAGGTTTTCGTTGTATTTTCAAAGGTAAGATAATTTATAAACCTAGGTGTTAATGCCTTTATCTAAGATATTTAGAAGTTTTTGGGTACCTATCGAGGCTTTTTCCTGTATTACTACATGACCTCTAGCTCTTAATTCGCTGGAAATGAATGGTTTAGGATCTATGTAGTACACTTCTGCATCCAGTGGTGCATAAGAAATAAGACTTGCAGCTGGATATACTTGTAGTGAAGTGCCTATTATAAGACATATATGACAATCTGAAATCTCAAGTACAGCTTTTTCTAGCATTGGAACAGCTTCTCCAAACCAAACGATATGTGGTCTCAATTGGCTGTTTCTACTGCACAAGTCTCCTGTCTTAAGATCTATTTTCCACTCTAAAACTATGCTGGGATCTACAGTGGACCTAACTTTATTGAGCTCTCCGTGTAGATGCATAACCTTTGTACTTCCAGCTGCTTCATGTAGATTATCGACATTTTGTGTTATTATTTGTACATCAAATGATTCTTCGAGCAAGACCAAGTTTTTATGCGCAAGATTAGGTTTTACTTCCTGCAATTGCCTTCTTCTTTGATTGTAAAAATCCAGAACCAATTCCTGATTTTCTTGCCATCCTTGAGGTGAGGCAACTGCCATGACATCATGACCTTCCCATAAGCCATCATGATCTCGGAAGGTTTTGATACCGCTTTCTGCACTTATTCCAGCACCCGTCAAGACTACCATTTTCTTCTTCATAACTATACTTTGTTGCAATTTTTGGGACCAAGAATATGATCAATTAGGATGTTGCCTTGTGCATTCTTCCTGCCTGGATTATATGCCTCTAGAATTAGGTAATGCATGTTTTTCTCTGGATTAAAATCTATTGTGAATTGGGTCCATTCCTCGGAGCGCATAACTGGAGAGGTAAATATTAGTTGCTCCTTTTTACCTTTTTTGGATCCAATCCAGATTCTAAGTTGAATAGGGGCATTATACCCCGAATAGTTATCAGAATGAGCCAAATACAGCTCCATGCTATAACAAGAGCCCTTCTCTAGTTTACTTTCTAATCTCTGACCGATACTCTCATGAGAGCCATCTGTTCTGGTAATAAGACCTACATAGGTATCTCCGTCTTCTGCTTCTTTATAGACTCCCCAGTAACCTGGAAGAATGTCTGGTGTAGTGCCTTTACTCATAGAAAACCAACCACTAGGCATGGTAGCATCTGCAGGCTTGTCTTCCATAGATGGATTGGTCAAGCTTTGAGAATAATAACTGTTAGAATAGATTATAAAAAGAGATATATAAAAAACTTTAATATAAATGTTCATATGTTTGTCGTATGGGAGTTTTTCTCAAAAATAAACCATCGGCAATAAACATAATTGTATCGACTGCGATTGTTCAGTTTATTCTTATGTTAATGTTTGGGTTATTATTCCTAAGGCCCACTGTGGTACAGCAATCTACTGGTTCACAAGCCTTTATAATTGAATTTGATCAATTGGCAGGAAACGACAATATATCAATTGTACGCCAGATTTTAGCCCAATCAGTAGTTGTTGATATTAGTAGTATCAATCACATCACCAAAGAAGATGCTATCGCCCTGATGGCCTCAGATATTGATAACTCTATGTTAGAGAGAGTAAAAGAGGATAATCCCTTTCGTGATATAGTGGAATTTGTTGTTTCTGAAGATGAGGATTCAAGTGAGCTTCTAGATGAACTCAATTCTGCAGCGATGGTAGCAGGAGTTTATAGCGGTCAAGTGTCCAATAAAAGATCTGGTAGTTTATTTAGGAAAATAGCCCTTATTCCGGCATTGATCCTTGGAGCTCTAGTATGCTTGTTACTATATATCTTATTGGGTGCTTTAATTGAAAGTCAGATTCTGAATAACAGAGGTATAATCTCTTCATTGCTGACTTATGGTTCTGACCAAGGATTTGTAAAGAGCCAAGTCTCTAGTGTAATTACTAATCAAGTCTTTAAAGGCTGGCTGATAGGCGTTGTTCTATTTATTTTTGTGATTTATCTATTCTTCAGTAGCATAAGTCAAAGTTTTAATGATATTAGCATCGTACGTTTTCTCATAGTTATAATATTACCTTTGTTGCTAGTGCTAATATTAAAATTCTTGATAGTAAATTTGAAATTTTCCAAATACATAAAAACAGTCTAACATGGCTAAGAGTAAGAAAAAGTCTAAAAAACTTATAACTCAGGACAAGGAGCAGAATGTAAAAAAAGTAGCTATCAGTAGTAAGACTAAGCCTTCTTTGACCAAAACCTTTAATGAAGAAAGGGCTTTAGTATTTGGAAGAGAAAATTACAAATGGGTAGGCATAGGCCTGGCCTTTATTGCTATAGGTATGTTATTGATGATAGGGGGGTTCAATGAAAACCCTAATGTATGGGATGAAGGCTCTATCTACAGCATGCGAAGAATTCTGCTTGCACCCATAGTCATCCTGGCGGGCCTCGCTATTCAAATCTATGCTATCTTCAGATAGACACAGTTCTAACAATATCAGATGAGTGAACTTATAGAAGCATTACTGCTTGGTATTGTACAAGGTCTTACGGAATTTTTACCCGTTAGTAGCAGTGGGCATCTTGAGATAATGAAATTCTTACTTGAGGATGACAGCTTAGCTAAGCAGAGTATGATGACTACTGTCTTTCTTCATTTTGCTACAGCCTTATCTACACTAGTTGTATTTAGATTAGATATCATACACTTGTTCAAAGGCATTTTTTCCAAAGAGAACAAGGAATCTAAGTCATACACGATTTATATAATCTTGTCCATGATACCTGCAGTTATTATAGGTTTGAGTTGTGAGGATTTTCTTGAAACTTTTTTTCACAAGAAAATAACTCTAGTAAGTATCATGCTTATTATAACGGGAGTACTATTGATAGCCTCAGAAAAAATATCAGCAGTGTCTAGACCTCTCAGTGGAGCAAAAGCAATGATTATTGGACTTGCCCAAGCCATAGCTATTCTGCCTGGAATTTCCAGATCAGGAGCTACAATTTCTACTTCACTAATGTTAGGCATATCTAGATCTGAAGCGGCAAGATTTTCATTCTTGATGGTCATCCCTCTGATTTTTGGCAAAATTGCAAAAGATACACTTTCAGGTGATTTGGTTGCTAGCATGCCTTCTACTTCTTATTTAATCGTTGGCTTCATGGCTGCATTTATTACAGGAGTCTTGGCATGTAAGCTGATGATACGAATTGTCAAAAAAGCTAAGTTAGAGTGGTTTGCTTACTATTGTTTTGTAGTGGGTTTGGGTCTGATTATCTATGTGAATGTCTTATGATTATAGTAAAG
>CAZKXO010000275.1:0-5183 GCA_964556525.1 uncultured Saprospiraceae bacterium | reverse complement strand
TAGACTAATTAAAGTTAATTAAGGTTAACGGGAGGATATTTAGGTTAAGAAGGCTTTCCAGAAAATGTGTGGTTTTCAAGTTACACAAAATAGTATCTACACAAATACCTCATAATCAGTCACATATACATATACAAACGTATAACAAACGGCTATTATCCGTAAGTAAACATTAATTATACGGCTGCAACTTGCATCTACCCTCACCTTTGTCCTGTCATCGGTTCTAAAGGTCATCACGACCACAGATTAGAATCAATTTTTTGTTTTACCCGTTCTGGACATCCAGAATACAAAATTTTAAATCATGAATACTTTAAGAAATTCAGTACAGTTAGTTGGAAACTTAGGCAGAGATGTTGACTTTAGAAACTTCGACAGTGGTTCTACCAAAGCAAGCTTCACTCTAGCCACCAACGATTATTACAAAAACAACAAAGGTGAGAAAGTGCAGGATACACAATGGCACAATGTCGTAGGTTGGGGCCGCGTCGCAGAAAACATGAACTCCCTACTCTCGAAAGGTTCAGAGGTCATGATAAAAGGTAAACTGACCTCTCGCAGCTATGATAACAAAGCAGGCGAGAAAAGATACCTCACCGAAATTGTGGTTAATGAGTTTATAACTTTTGAGAAAAAGGAGTTGCCTTTCTAGAGTTCAAGACATTAATGGTTGTTCATTATACCATAGACACGTTACCCAGAGTTCTTTCGTGAGCTCTGGGTTTTTTGTGAGCTAAGAATCCATCTACAGGTAAGGTGACCTTTGATTCAGTTGTGATATGTTCAGAGCAAAAGGTATCCTCACCTTCTTGCGCTTATACCTTACTCTATCAGCCCTTCATAATAATCCAAATCCCCTTTCAGTATACCAATGAAATCACCTTGGTCACCATAACCATAATTGAGTAATTCTATTTCCATGGTCTTAGCCAGTTGACGAGGCATTGTTGGTTGTCCAGAATTGTCTTGGTTTTCCAGACTACGAGCAGTAAAGAAGATCCATTGCTTTTGATTGGGCCAAAGAGACTCATCTGCTCCAACTAGATTGTTAATTAAATGGAGGTCATTTATATCTACAGTGCCATCTTCGTTAAGGTCAGCTGCAAGGAAGGTGTACGGACTCTTGAAATGGGTTTCCCCTTTTATATAGCTTTCCAGTAAGGCGACATCGCTGACTGTCACTCTACTAAGGTCCCCTACTTTGTAGGCTTGTATCTGATAGGTGCGCTCCATGGCGATATCATCCGAACTATAACTACCATTGGCTGAGGTGGATTCTCGATTTACGTTCTGATAACTATTGGTCCCATTGCTGTTCTGCTCGGTCGTCGGAGACATATCTCTATGTGTGACATATACTTCTTCTATTGGTTCTCCCATAGGATTCGTCACACGTCCTGAAATCAAAGGTCTCGAGCCCGCCTGTGGCCTACAATTGGGAATATTGGCGGCATTATTCTGGACCTCTACGGTGACTCTGCAGAAGGATTGTCTTCCTTCCTGGTCAGAGACATACATATTTATATTGTTTCGGCCTATATCTTGACAGCTGAAGCTTCTCATCATGACAACGCTATCTGCCTCGAATGAGAAATTCAGAGGTCGATTATCACAGGGGTGGAAACTATTGACATCTATGTCTTTAGCCCAGAGCTCTACCATGCCATTATCTACGGCACCATCTCCGTCAGCATCAATGCCCATCAGTACTACATTGATAGTAGCAAGGCAGTAAGGGACAGGATTGGGTTCTATAACGCTGACCAGCGTTTCACATTTATTTTGTGAACTACAGGCAAAATCTACAAAGAAGGTAATCAAGTGATCGCCTACTGGGTAGATACCCGAAGCATCATTTGTAGTCGTATCGGCAAAGACGGAATTATTGGTTATTACAAATTCTGCTCCTGTACAGTTTTCTCCTTCTGCTGTAGCAAGCGGCAGATTCACATAAGCTCCGGTGCACTCATTGGCAACGACAACACGTTTGCCGGGACAGGTTATCACAGGGTCAGAATCGTTGCTGATCTTTATTATCTGATGGAAAGTCCAACTGCCTTCTCCAGAAATAGGGTTAAAACTGCACCAGTCTACCAGCGTCCATTCCCTTATAAGTTTTACACAGTCAGGCCCGAAAACCACTTCTGTATCCTTGAAGCTCTCCCCTATATTATTACACAAACCATGATAGTACGTGGGTCTTTGATAGCCTGGTGGCAATGAAGATGGATCAGTATCTGCGTCACAGCCTTCTAAATCCAACTCTGTCATAGGCCAAATAATATTATCCAATCCAAAATCACCTGCTTCTAAAGTGAGGGTTTGTGTGCAAATCAAAGTTGCCCCGTTATCATCTTGAACTTCCCACTTTCTTGTTATCACTCCGACATTACAGACATTAAGGTCTTTAGTAACATTAGCAAGGCCAGCATCGTACTTTTTACCATCTCTCATCACGAAAGCGTCGCCATAAGCCATGAGATTATAGGTCTGAGCAGTACATGGCAAGGTTTGGTCTGGTGGACAATGCAAGGTAGTCACAGCCGCAGAGAGGTTATGAACAAAGAAGATGGCAACAATTGCCATCACTGAGATTAAGATAGGTTTCATGCTTTTTATTTAAATATATCAGCCTAAAACCGGTTGGGATTGAGGTAAAGATATCATTCTTATCCCCATTTAGTTAACGTATTTTTCAAGATTTCGCTGCTAAGAGTCGTAAAAATCTATAATATCAAAAAGACAAGCTTTCTTAGCTAATTATATGGCACAGAATGTGTTTATATATTGTGATTAAACATAATGTGTTCATGAAGGTCCTGAAATTTGGTGGTACTTCCGTCGCTGATGGCGAAAGACTTAAGTTGGTGTCTGACATCATCCTATCTAAATTCGAGAAGAAAGACAGTATTGCAATAGTCGTGTCTGCTTTTAGTGGTATGACAGATTTGTTGTTAAAAATGGTACGTCTGGCTAGGGAAAACAATCCAAAATATCTTGAGGCTTTCGAAACCTTTACTTCCAAATCACATAGCATAGCAAAAGAATTACTAGCTAAGCAGGCTTATGATTCACTGGTCAAAGATCTGGATGAAAATCATGCAAAACTCAAGGATTTGCTCTCTGGCGTTTCTCTTATACAAGAAGCATCTCTTAAGACTAAGGATTTTGTAGTAAGTTTTGGTGAAAGGAATTGTGCCTTTATTCTTGCCAATTACTTAAAACATTTTGGCCATCCTGCGCACTATATAGATGCTAGAAAGTGCATTAAGACAGATGACAATTATGGCGCAGCTTTAGTCGATTTTGAGCTGACAAATGCAGCGATAAATGAACAGCTAGATAAAACTGGTAATATTTACATTATTACAGGTTTTATCGGTTCAGAAAAAGATACTGGTGTAACAACAACTCTGGGTCGTGGAGGCTCTGATTACACTGCAGCCATCTTTGCTGCAGCTCTAGATGCTGAGGAACTAGAAATATGGACAGATGTGAATGGTGTCTTGACTTCTGATCCAAGAAGGGTCAAAAAAGCCTACACTATTCCTGAGCTCAGTTATCAGGAAGCAGCTGAGATGTCTCATTACGGCGCTAAGGTTCTATATGGACCAACTATCAATCCCGTCAAAGCAAAAGATATTCCAACACGTATTAAAAATACCTTCCAACCAAAACATCCAGGTACACTGATACATAGCAGTCCGGAAAGATCAGGAAAAGTAATTTCGGGATTATCTTCTATTAGGGATGTGGCTCTTGTTTCCTTGGAAGGCACAGGTATGCAGGGGATACCAGGTATGGCCTATAGATTATTTAAATCTATTGCCGAAGGGCAGATAAATATTATCATGATTACTCAGGCATCGTCTGAGCACTCTATCACAATCGCCATAAAGGATAGCGACAAAGAATTGTGTATATCACTGATAAAGAAGGAGTTCCAGTCTGAATTAGAGAGAAAATTTCTAGACCCTATAAAGATAAAACATGACCTCTGTTTACTTGCTATTATAGGAGAAAACATGAAAAATTCTCCAGGTGTTGCAGGCAGATTATTTCACACTATAGGGCTTAATGGTGTAAACGTAGAGGCAATAGCACAGGGTTCTTCGGAGCTCAATATTACTTTTGCAATAAATAAAAACGATGAAGTAAAAGCACTTAACTCTATCCACGATGCGTTTTTTCTTTCTGAGTACAAAACGCTACACGTATATATGGTAGGTGTCGGACTTATTGGCTCAACATTGATAGGACAGATAAAAAATAACTACAAAAAAATACTTAAAGAAAGTCGGGTAGAAATAATTGTTAATGGCTTGTCTAATTCCAGAAAAATGCTCTTCTCAGAAGATGGCATAGATATAGACAACTACAAAGAAGCACTGGACAATAGTGATACACTGGCTGATTTGACTATATTCATAGATAAAGTAATCAATGACAATCATCCGCATACCATTTTTGTAGATAACACCGCTAGTAAGCTGATCCCAGAACACTACGGAAGGTTGCTAGAGAACAAAATTGCCATTTCCACTCCTAATAAAATAGCATTGTCTAGTGGTCTCCAACGCTACAAACAACTAAAGGCACTTTCTGGCGCTCAGAATATACCGCTCAACTTTGAAACCAATGTTGGTGCTGGTTTACCTGTCATTTCTACTCTCAAAAGTCTGACTAGCTCAGGTGACAAGATAAAAAAGATAGAGGCTGTATTGTCTGGTTCTGTTTCTTACATATTCAACACTTTTGATTCCACTATGCAATTCTCTGATGTGGTCAAGGATGCCCAAACCAAGGGTCTCACTGAGCCAGATCCGCGAGAAGATCTCTCAGGAAGTGACGTCAAACGTAAGATTCTCATCCTTGCTCGGGAATCTGGCTTTGAAATAGAAGAAGAAGGCATACAAATAGAAGGAGTACTGACCGAAAAGGCTATGAATGCCACATCCATAGAGGAGTTCTACAACGTTCTGGAAAGTGACAACTCTTATTACGCCAAACTCATACAAGCAGCAGAAACTAAAAACAGTCATCTGAGGTTTATCGCCAGCTATGAGAATGCTAAAGGAAAAATCAGTCTACAAATGGTAGATATGCAAAATCCTTTTTACTCGCTCAATGGAAGTGATAACATGATTGTCATATATAGTGACCGTTACTCAGATACGCCG
>CAZKXO010000274.1:0-5199 GCA_964556525.1 uncultured Saprospiraceae bacterium | reverse complement strand
TAATCACTTTATATACTCTCCTTTATACATAGCCCGACAAACTATTAATAGCTTCATAGTAGGTTGATGTATGTATTTTTTTATTTATCTGCAGAGATTCAGGTAAAAGTTAGCTGACAGTTGATCTATGACAATAGTCACTGTTTCTGTTAGGTAAATTGAATAACTAAGACCAAAATGCTCATTATTGTAAAGGCATATCGCTTTATGGTCTAGGTGAATCAATCTAGAGCACTATTTTATCAGTTAAATCAAAATAAGATTCAAATTGGAATGGGTAAAAGTGATGCTTCCGTTGAAGATATAACAAAAAAAGAGAAGAAGTATTTCTATATCGTAGGTATAGGGACATCTGCTGGTGGGCTTAAAGCTCTTCAGTCATTCTTTATGGAATGTCCTGATAACACAGGATTAGCGTTTGTCATTGTCCAACATCTTTCGCCTGATTACAAAAGTCTAATGCCGGAGCTTATGGCCAAGTATACTAATATGCCTGTCGCAGAAGCAAATAATCAGGTTGTGGTAGAGCCCAATCATGTCTACCTAATCCCGGGAAAGAAAAACATAACAATCAAAGAAGGAAAGCTAGTATTACTTAATCGACCTCCCACTAAGCAACTCAACTTTCCCATTGATATATTTTTGGAATCATTAGCCCAAGAAAAAGCACATCTGGCTATAGGAATTATACTATCTGGTACTGGATCTGATGGAACGAAAGGAGCAAAAGCTATAAAAGAAGTAGGAGGTTCGGTCTTTGTGCAATCTCCAGAGTCGAGTGGATTTGACGGGATGCCAAAGTCTGTCATCTCACACAACCTCGCAGATTATATACTGCATCCTGAGGATATGATTGGCGAAATAATTCAGTATGCCAAGAACCCACAGTTTAACTACCTAGTTTCAGGAACAGATCTGAGTCATAAAATGGAGGTAATCCATCGTATTCTGAAAATAGTCAAGGATAATACTGAAATGGATTTTTTCGGCTACAAAATGCCCACTATACTCAGAAGAACAGCCAAACGACTCAATATCAAAAAATGTAAGTCTATAGAGGAATACATAGACTTGCTATATCTAGATCAGTCAGAGGTTGTTGCTTTAGCCCATGAATATCTTATAGGTGTTACTACATTTTTCAGAGACACAGAGGTCTTCGAGAATCTACGACTGAATATAATTCCAAATATTATCAATGAAGCCATACAGACAAATCAGAATATAAAATTTTGGGTCATTGCATGTTCGACAGGAGAAGAGGTTTATTCCTTGGCAATCATGCTGGAAGAACACATGAGGAACATAGATAAGCGAATTGACTATAAGATATATGCGACAGATATAGATGAAAATGCAATCTATCTGGCTTCTAAAGGTGTCTACAGCCAGCCCGATGTAGAAAGCATAGATAATGAACTGCTACTAAGATATTTTGAGAAAGTCAAAGAAGGGTTTAAAATCGCTCAGCACATCAGACAAAATGTGGTCTACTCGAAGCATAATGTTGTTGTCAATCCGCCCTTCAGTAAAATGGATCTTGTGAGCTGTAGAAATCTACTCATATATCTGGATAAAGACTTCAAGACTAAGGCTATGAATTCAGTTAAGTATGCGCTCAAGCCTGAAGGATACTTATTATTAGGTAAATCAGAAACTCCGGGCATTTTTGACAAGTCATTCAGAACTATAGATTCTAAGACAAGAATTTATCAGAATCGTGGCTCTACCAGCTTTCTACCAAATGACCTGAAGAACTGGAAACTTGACCCCGTTCTACAGTCCAAAGTTGTAGGAAGAAGAAAAACCCTTACCATAGATGAAATTGTAAGCAAGGCCTTCCATAATAAAATACTGGATGAGTATAAAAGTGCAACTGTATGTGTAGATGAAAATCTCAACATTATACATGCACGAGGTAAGCTGAAAAGATATATTGATATTCCAGAGGAAGGCTTTAGCAACAGCTTGGCTAAAATTCTTCCTGATAATGTTCTGATTTCAATACAGTCTGGAATCCGAAAAATGAACAAGGAAACGCTACCGGAGGTAACTAAAGAAATCAGAATCCAAGTCAAGGGTGCTAACTTGTCACTGAAGATTGTGATAGAACATATTTCGATAACTAACTACTATTCTAACACCTATCTGATCACTTTCTTGGAAGCAGCAAAAATAGCTTTGCCTACGATAGAAGGTAAACAAGAATCAATTCTGTCAGCAGAAGAAGTAGGATTGCTGAAGGAATCCCTTAGGGAAACCAAAGAGAATCTACAGCTCACCATAGAAGAGCTCGAAACCTCCAACGAAGAAATGCAAGCTACAAATGAAGAATTGCTTGCCGCCAATGAGGAACTACAAAGTACAAACGAAGAATTACAATCTGTCAATGAAGAATTGCATTCTGTCAATGCAGAATTGCAGAGCAAGAACACGGACCTCATAGTACTGAATACCGATATGGAAAATCTCTTTAGCAATATTCAAGTGGGGACACTTTTTCTAGATGATAACAATTGCATAAGAAAGTATACGCCTGAAATAGAACAGCACTTCAAGCTGAGAGAAGAAGATCTGGGCCGGTCTATTACCCATTATTCCGGAATTTCTATCTTAGGAACCAGACTGGCAGAAATTGCTGAAGATGTCAAGGCAAAGGGTGAGAAAATACAAATAGAAGTGAAACATCCTAACGGATCCTGGTACTGGATAGAAGTATTTCCATATAAAAACTCGTTTAAAATAGTTACAGGCGTAACGGCAAACTTTATAAATATAAATAATCTTAAAAATCAATCTATAGAATTAAAAACGCTGTACAACACCTTAGATGAACTAACTGATAAAGCGCCATCACTACTGAGCATTTATGACCTCACGGATAAAAGGACAAATTTTGTGCAAGGTAATCCCCAGGGCCTCATCGGAGTTACCAAAGATGAAATTCTATATGATTTTGACTTGACAAGTCTCTACACAGAAGAAGGCCAAGAACTTGCTCGTAAACACTTTAAGGATGTAATGCGCTCAAAAGGGGAGAATGTAGTGTCCAAAATCCAAATGAGAGATAAGCTTTCAGGTGAGAAAAAGTGGCTCTCTGTTGTGTCTAAAATACATGCCAGGGACGAAAAAGGTAATCCTATAGAATGTCTCAATGTCTTTCAGGATATTACAGAAATAGTAGACAAAGAAAATGAGCTGAAATTCAGCGAGGAACGATACAGATTGGCTCTTACGAGTAAGAAGACAGGACTATGGGAATGTCTGAATATAAAAGAAGGCACAACTTGGTGGTCAGATGAATACAAAAGCTTACTCGGTTACTCAGATAAAACCTACCAGCAAGGTTACAAGCATTTTTTAAGTCTGATGCATCCTGATAATATTGATGTTTATCTGGATGAGGTAAATACTGCGCTGAAAAATTCAAGTTCTTTTTCTTGCCTTGTAAGACTCAAAATAAAAAAGGATGGATACAAGTGGTTTGAAATAAATGGCTTTGCCGAAAGAAATGACAATACTCGAGAAGAAAGAGTCATCTGCAGTGTCTCATTGGCACATGGTAAAATAGTAGATAGACTTATAATAGAATCAAAACAAAAACAGCTAGAAAACATATTTGAGCATGCACCTATAGGTATCGTTATCTTAGACAGCGAAGGGATAATAACGGAAGTTTCTGCTGGGTTTGCCAGATTGGTAGAAGCGACTCCTAAGGATCTTATAGGCTCAAGCTATATTAGCTCTAATGACAGCGCTAATTCTACTAATATCTCAGCAGAGTTCCGGAGTCTAGTCAATTTCGACTTTCCATTCATATCTTTCGAGAAACAATTTCTGCTTTCAGATCAGGGGGAAAAATGGTGCAGGAATCACGTGAGCCCTATTTCTATTACCAATGACCAGGGTATTTCAGAGACCATGTACTGCGCTATCGTTTCCGATATCACTGACGAGTATGTGTATGAAAAAGCAAAAAATCAACTGAACTCAGAACTGTTTCAACTTAACCAAAACTCCTCCAAGTATATCTCTTCACATCTGGAAGCTATGCAAAAACTGGTAGACAAACTAGGGAAGGGCGAGGATGAAGTGAAAGTGAAAATATTAACAAATATTAATGAAGTTAATACCCATCTCGGCAAGATTAGTCAACACTACAAATTGATTAATGCTGGTGGAAAATTCTCTAACTTAAATCTGAACAAACTAGCCAAAAAACTATCCAAAGAATTACTTGACAATTATCAGCTTAAGCTGAAGTACAATATTCTTCCTGGGATACTGGCCATAGAGTCTCAGCTTTCATTATTGATCAAAGAACTTTGCTTTTATCTCGGAGATATATCTGTTACCCAAGACCAGGCCTTAACTCTTTCTTCTGAAGAAACTGATAGCCACTGGGTATTATTGGTCTCTTGTATCGCTTCCAAACTCAAAAGGAAATTATTCAATAGTACTAAGAAGTCAATCGAGCAAGGTGTTCCTGTGGCGGATTATCCTGATTTGGATTTAAAACTCAATAGTTGCAAGAAAATAATTCTCAATCACAATGGGAAGTTTGACTTACAATATGATTCTAAGACTAAGCAACTTGCATTTACGTTTACCCTATCAAAAGAGTAAATCTACCTAGATACTCCTAAGTATATACACTTAGCCCCCACTACAAGATTTGATTTAATTTTGTATCATTAGCCCATTTATTTTGAACAGAAAGAGGAACAGATGGTTGCAGTAGTTTACCTAAGTGAAGCCAATATTGAGTTTAAAGAAAGTGACTTATCCGAGCTAGAGTCATTTGCTGAGAGTAAAAACAGAGATTTAAATATTACGGGATATCTTTCTTTTCAGAGGGAAAGATTCATACAATATATAGAAGGCGAAGAATCTGATATACAAAGCCTCGTGGAATCTATAAAGAAAGATGACCGCCATACTATCTTACACAAAATTCAGAGAAACCATTTTGGTGAAAGAATATTTCCCAATTGGGGCATGAGGTTAATTAAGAGAGAGGAACTACAGAAATTCCAACTGGAACTACAGATAGAGCAAAATCTCATCTTTATTAAAAATGATTTTGCGCACAAAGACCGCTGTGAAAAATTCCTATGGCAGCACGTAGAGCTTATTTCTAAAGTAAGGGCCTTACGTGGTAAGATGCCTAAATCTTAGACTTTCTTAATACAGTAACCT
>CAZKXO010000273.1:0-5230 GCA_964556525.1 uncultured Saprospiraceae bacterium | reverse complement strand
GTGATCCTATGAATCCTGCTCCGCCAGTTATAAGTATGTTCATTTAGCAATTAATTAACTATAATAAATGGACTGCAAATATACCTTTGTTTATCGAATGTATGGAACGGATGAAAACTGTTAAAAGGAAAGCCGAATTTACCACTTTAGCATTGGTGATAACTTTGTTTATTGGGCTATTCTTACCCCTCTCTTTAAGTTGTCAGAATAGCCTGACTGATGGTCTTATAGCCTATTATCCTTTAGATGGAGATGCCTTAGATTTTAGTGGAAATTGCAATCATGGTACAGTGCATGGTTCGCAGGCTGCATATAATAAGAATGGCCACTTTCAAACAGCTATGTCCTTTGATGGTATCGATGACTACATAGAGATACCACATTCAGATTTGTTTGATTTTACTGAAGAGAGTGACTTTGCTATTTCTTTTTGGGTAAAGATAGCCCAGTTTCAGTCCGATGCAGATACTACCGATAATGACATTATAAGCAAATGGGTCATCGATGATAATAGCATGAAGCATCAGAAGGTTGGTTATCCATTTACTTTCAGGGTAATCAATCAGAAGAAAAAGAGTCATAATCAGGTCTATGCTGCACAGTTTGGTGGTTATAAGGTTGGTTGTAAAGGGTCTACTTCTTTACAGACTAAGTTTAACATGACAAAGAATGAGTTTACCCATGTTCTATTAAATGTTAAGTCTGGAAAATTCTACCTCTATCTAGATGGAGACCTAAGGCGAAGAAAAGGCTCTAATGTATTTTGTGCCATTGAAAATAAGGCGCCAATTAGGCTAGGTAAAAGAGGAGGGAAAGAATTTCAGAACCACTTTACAGGTTTACTGGATAATCTAGCCTTTTACAACAGAGCAGTAAGTGAAGAAGAGATAGAACTGCTAAGCGATACCAGATTTGAAATGTCTGAATTGCTGAAATTTTCTCCGACTAGTTCTGACAAGGTCTTCGCTGATACACTATATTTTGATGATGATACATTTCAATTGACTTCTGCACAAAGACAAAAGCTTTCTGCATTTACCAAGTATTTAGAAGTAGGAACTAATTATCATGTAGTAATAAATGGTCATACCAATGGCTTACCTCCCCATGAATTCTGTGATGTGCTTTCCCTGAAAAGAGCAAAAGTTATAGAAAAATACCTTTTTGATTTAGGTATTTCTTGTACTAAAATTAGTAGTGTCGGTCATGGCAAGCGAGACCAAATTGCATCTAATGCCACGACAGAGCTTAGGAAAAGAAATCAAAGAGCTGAGATTGTTCTCTTTAAACTCTCAAAAGTATAACCAGATACATATAAAGACTTTTGCATATATGATTACATTTACAACATAATTGTAATTATGAAGCTGTCAGTTGTTATACCTGCATATAATGAGGCGCCTACAATCCATAAAATCCTAGACAAAGTACTGGCAGTAGAATTTATAGATAAATCTATTACAACTGAGCTTATAATCGTAGATGATTGCAGTTCTGATGGTACTGATGTCGCAGTAGAAAATTATTTCAAGGAGAAGGAAGTAGATTATAAGTTTTCCAGGCATGAAGTGAATAAAGGAAAAGGAGCTGCTTTACATACCGGTATTGCGCTAGCTTCAGGTGATTATATTGTGATACAAGATGCAGATCTAGAATATGATCCTAATGATTATAATATACTATTAAAGCCAGTTCTACTCGGCTTTGCTGATGTGGTCTATGGTACGAGATTCTATGGTGGACATCCGCACCGAATACTCTTTTTCTGGCACAGTATAGGCAATAAATTTCTGACCTTCCTATCCAATATGTTTTCCAATCTAAATCTAACGGATATGGAGACTTGTTACAAGTTGTTCCGAGCAGATATCATCCAAGGACTTGAACTTAAAGAAAAACGATTTGGTTTCGAACCAGAGGTCACTGCTAAAATTGCAAGGGTACCTAAGGTTAGAATCTATGAGGTAGGCATCTCATATTATGGACGAACTTATGAGGAGGGTAAGAAGATAAACTGGAAAGATGGGGTGAGAGCTCTTTACTGTATTGTGAAGTATAACCTCTTCAAGTAATAAAAGTAAGGTTACGCATAAATCAAAAATGGCCCCATCCAATTATGAACGAAGCCAAACTACATTAATATGCCTCTAATGTAGTAAGCTTAAGTTAGTTTAGCAATTTCTCTTTGAAGTATCTAAAAGTAATCTCAAGACCTTCTGCTCTACCTACCGTAGGCGCCCAATCTAATAATTCTTTAGCTTTGGTGATGTCTGGTTGCCGCACTTTTGGATCATCTTTAGGTAAGTCTAAATAGACCAGTTTTGAGTCTGAATTGGTTAGTCTTAGAATTTCTTCAGCAACATTCCTGATGGTAATTTCTACAGGATTTCCTATGTTAATTGGATAGGCATAATCGCTGTGCAATAACTTATAGATGCCTTCTACCAAGTCACTGACATAGCAAAATGATCTGGTTTGCGACCCATCTCCAAAGATGGTTATATCTTTTCCTTCTATTGCCTGTGAAAAGAAAGCAGGAAGTGCACGTCCATCATTTACCCGCATGCGGGGACCATAAGTATTGAAAATCCTTACTATTCTAGTTTCTAGTTTATGATAGGTATGGTAGGCCATCGTCATGGCCTCTTGAAATCTCTTTGCTTCATCATAGACACCTCTAGGTCCTATTGGATTGACATTTCCCCAATAATCTTCTGTCTGAGGGTGGATAAGTGGATCTCCATACACTTCAGAGGTAGAAGCAATAAGCATTCTTGCTTTTTTCGCTTTGGCCAGACCCAATAGATTATGTGTCCCTAAAGATCCTACTTTAAGTGTTTGGATAGGCATCTTGAGATAGTCTATTGGTGAGGCTGGAGACGCAAAATGTAAGATATAATCTAAGTGTCCAGGGATATGCACAAACTTACTGACATCATGGTGATAAAAAGTAAAATCAGCAGAAGGCATAAGGTGTGCGATATTTTCCATATCACCAGTGAGCAGGTTGTCCATCCCGATAACTTCATAGTTTTCGGACATAAATTTGTCACAGAGATGAGAGCCAAGAAATCCTGCTGCACCTGTAATTAAGACTCGAGGTCTGAGCATCTGATATTTTATTTGTTGGAGGGTCTACCTATTGAGATATAATCAAAACCTAATTCTTTCATTGTTTGGTTATCATATAGGTTTCTCCCATCATAGATTTTATTAGATTTCATTAGTTTTTTGATCTGACTAAAGTCAGGTGTTCTAAAGACATTCCATTCAGTCATTATAGCTAGACAATCTGTACCTTCTAGTGCCGAGTAAAGATCGTTACTATAATTCAGTTTGTCACTATATCTAGCTTTGATGTTATCCATTGCTTCAGGATCGTAGACTTGTAGATTGTATCCTTGATCTAATAGGGCATCTATAGTATATAAGGCAGGTGCTTCTCTTATGTCATCCGTATTCGGTTTGAAAGCCAAACCCCATAAAGTAACCGTAATCGACCCATTGCCAAAATCCGATATTATTCTGTCTGCTATTTTAAGCTTTTGTTTTGCATTGACATCCATTACCGCATTGAGGATCTTAAAGTCGTAGTTGTTTTGATTAGCAGTTTTTGCCAGTGCTTTAACATCTTTAGGAAAACAAGAACCTCCATAACCTACACCTGGAAAGAGGAATCTTTTTCCAATTCTACTATCGGTACCTATACCTTTTCTGACCTGGTCCACATCAGCACCTACTTTATCACAGAGATTAGCTATTTCGTTCATGAAGGTGATTTTGGTGGCCAAGAATGCATTGGCTGCGTATTTTGTCAGTTCAGCTGATCGTTCATCCATAAAGATTATAGGATTCCCCTGTCTGACGAAAGGCTCATACAGTTTTTTCATCACCTTTTGAGCTTTTGCAGAGCTGGTACCAATGACAACCCGTTCTGGTTTCATGAAGTCTTGCACTGCGACGCCTTCTCTGAGAAACTCGGGGTTGGAAACTACATCAAATAATGAAGGGGCCAAATTCGCAGCTAGCTCTGCTGTAACCTGCTCCGCCGTACCTACTGGAACGGTACTTTTGTCTACTATAACCTTATAATCCTTAATAATATGGCTCAGCTGCTCAGCAACACCTAGGACGTAAGAAAGATCTGCGGAACCATCTTGACCAGGTGGAGTAGGAAGTGCTAGAAAAATAATCTCTGCTTCTTCTATGCCTTCTTTAATATCAGTAGTAAAATGCAGCCTCTTTTGCTTAATATTTCGCTCAAAGAGTACTTCTAATCCAGGCTCATATATAGGTATTTGGCCATTTTTCATTTTTTGGACCTTTTCCTCATTGATATCTACACAAAATACCTTGTTTCCAGTCTCTGCGAAGCAAGTTCCGGATACTAAGCCTACATAGCCTGTACCAATTATGGCGATTTTCATATAATAATTTCTTCTAATTTGTTCAAAGGTATTAGAATTAGAGCAAATTCTTAGTCTGCTTGTAATTTTAGACTATTCGGTAATACAATTGATAATGTATATTTGATATTGACTTTTATTAATTGATGATGGCATTTAGAAAAGGGACAGTATTTTTACACATCGGCACAGAAAAGACTGGTACGACATCACTTCAGCAGTGCTTTTATGACAATAAGAAAATACTGCTGGAAAAATATCAAACATTCTATCCGAGTACTCCAGGTCAGCAAAATCATACTGACTTAGCTCTCTACACCTACGAAGAAAAGCTTGGTGATTTGCCATTGAGAAAAGGCCTGAGCACTAACTCAGAAATAACGCAATTTAAAAGGAAATTTGAGAAAGATTTTCTAAGAGAGATTGCTCCTTATGTAAAGATGGGCTACAATATATTATTGAGTAATGAACATCTTTCTTCTAGAGGCGGCCGAGAATTGGCACCCAAAGAAAGGCTTATTAAGGTATTTACTGATTTGGGAATGAAAATCCAGATTATAGTTTATCTCAGACCTCAAGAGGAGTTCATGGCATCTACTTACAGTACACGGATAAAAAGTGGCGGTACGGATGACTTTGATCCATTAGCTTATAAAAAGAAACGGTATGATTATTTGGGTATGATGGATAACTGGGCTGCAGTGGTCGGCACTGATAATATTCAAGTAGGCATTTTCCAATCCAAACGATGGAAGGATAATAACTTATATATAGATTTTTTATCAAAAAAAAAAGCTCATTCGATAATTATCGAATGAGCTTTT
>CAZKXO010000272.1:0-5233 GCA_964556525.1 uncultured Saprospiraceae bacterium | reverse complement strand
TATAGAATTTTATTTCACACAGATTTATGGTTCTGTCTGCCCTATCTATGAGCAAGTCTATCTGTATACCTGGGTAGTCACTATTGCCTTTGTGTCTAAAACTTGATATTTCCGTTCTTACGGCGGAAATGCCTAGTGCCATTTTGATCGCTTTTATATGTTTGATACAGATATTCTCAAAGGCATATCCTTGCCATATTTGATAGCTTTGATTTTGAGTCGTTAATACCTCTCTCTTGCCTGCTCGTTTGCCTTTAATAAAGTGCATGTAGAATAGCGAGTATTCGTCTACTAATCTATATATAGCATCTTTTTTCTTTTTTCCATAGGGCAGAATTTCTGTAATAAAAGTTGCTGCTTTTAGTTCTGTCATAATTTTGGTAAGCCCTCCGCCATTAGACAGACCTGTCACCTGAGCTATTTCATTTCGGGTGAGTCCTTCCCACTTATTGGCTAAGGCTGCAATTACAGAAATATGTCTATCTGCTTTTTCAAACAAGGCATGATAGAGCTTATCGAATTCGTTTCTTAACAAGCCCTCTTTATTAAGTAATAATCGATTGATGATTTGACTCGCGGACTCTCCTTGATCTATCTTGTCCAGATAGTGTGGAATACCCCCTAAGGCCATATAGGTTTGGATAATTTGGTAAATGTCTAATCTTATATTTCTGCTACTGTAATAGATTTGCACCTCTGCCAAGGTAAATGGTTTAAGATTGACGAGTTGGGTGATTCTATTATGCAATCCGCCTTTCTGATTGACGACCTTTTCTATCATCCATGATGCGGCAGATCCGCATATTACTACTATTATATTTTGCTTAGTGGCCCAGTCATTCCACCAGTAAGCAAGCTCTGATAGGAAGTTAGACTTTCTACCTGCTATCCATGGCAATTCGTCAAAGAAGATGACAGGTTTATTTTTTTTGCGCCGCTTACTCAAGAATAATTGGAGTTGACTAAAGGCTTCGGACCAAGAGGATAGTCTAGGAACGTCTCTTTTTGCTTGTTCTGATAATTTAATCCTAAATTTCTCTAACTGATTATAGACATCAGCAT
Source organism: uncultured Saprospiraceae bacterium (assembly GCA_964556525.1). GTDB lineage: Bacteria > Bacteroidota > Bacteroidia > Chitinophagales > Saprospiraceae > RFSX01. The sequence goes on along the minus strand of CAZKXO010000272.1, from coordinate 4,171 downwards.
GTTGTGTTCCAGTAAATTCAAAGGTCAAATTATCTTTGTAATGATGCCGAACGAGGTATGTTTTTCCGACTCTTCGCCTACCAAGTATTGCCAACAATTCAGCACTATTCTTACTGAGTAGTCTGTCCATTATGCCTCTCTCATACTGTCTTCCTATCATACTATATCTCGCTAAATCCTTTCAAATATAGATAATTTAGCGAGATATAGAAATTTATAGATCGCTAAAAGTGATAAATTTACTGTTATTTAGCGAGATATAATCTAATGGAGCTTGTGCCGCTTCTATTAGAATGCAGTCTGAGTAAGAAAGATATGAGTAATCAAAAGAGTAATTTTTTTTCTCCAATTCTTTCTTGTCAATTTCAGTTTGCTAGATATTTTTACTTTAGAGTAAAGTTATATAAGAATATGCCTGCTTATACCTTTCTAAAGTACTTCTCTACCTGCCTCACTATCCTACTCGTAGCTGGTTGCGGGGAAAATGAAGCAGAGGTCTTACCGCTTAGAATAAATAGATTAGAAGCCGATTATAACCCAAACGGATACTCGCCTCTCACCGCAACTCTCAAAGTAAATACCAATCAGGCAGTATCAGCTACCATAACCGTAAAGGGCAAAGACAACCCTAGAACAGACATCTCCAAGACCTATACAATCACAGATACGACCCTACAATGCCTACCCATAGTTGGGCTCTATCCAGATTATAATAATCAGATAGAAGTTGCTTTTGCCAGAGAGGGAGAACTTTTGCAAACAGAAGAACTGTTCATCCTTACCACTGCTCTAAGCCCGCATATTCCAAATATAGAGATAGACATACGAGTAAGCGATCGTATAAAACCGGGGCTGAACCTAGTCAATAGCTTTAGCAATAATGGTGAGCCGGTGCCTCAGAGACCATTTATGTTTGATGAAGAAGGAGAGGTACGGTGGTATCTTGACTATGCAGGACATCCACAGTTGGGCAACCTATTCTATGATGTAGGCCTTATCAGATTAAGGAACGGCAATTTTGCTTTCGGTGATGGAAATTCAGGAGCCATATATGAGGTAAATGTTTTTGGTGATGTTCTTAATAGCTGGCCATTCAGAGGTTTTGGATTTCATCATACTTTACTGGAAAAACCTAATGGCAATTTTGTGGTAACTGTCAATGACTGGTCTAAACCTACTAGAGAAGATGTGATAATAGAAATAGATAGGACAAGTGGAGAAATTGCAAATCTATGGGATCTTAATCTTTCCTTGGAAAGAGAAAGAAGAGCCTTGGAAGTAGAAGGTATCAATCTGGATGTAGACTGGTTTCATGCAAATGGCCTATTTTATGACATCGCCACAGACGAGATCATAGTCTCAGGCAGATTCCAAGGTGTTGTAAAACTTAATAGTAGCAATGAAGTAAAATGGATCCTCGCCCCTCATAGAGGATGGACCACTTCAGGAAATGGTATTCAGTTAGATCAATTTTTACTAACACCTTTAGATAGTGACAACCAGTCTATCACTGACCCATCTGTACGAGATGGAGCAAACTCACATACTGATTTTGACTGGAACTGGTTTCAACATTCGCCTCAAATCTTACCTAACGGCAATCTACTGCTCTTTGATAATGGCTTTGCAAGAAATTACAAGACTTGGCCGTGGTATAGCAGAGCAGTAGAATACAAAATAGATGAAGCAGCAAAAACAGTACAACAAGTGTGGAGCTATGGAGCAGATAGGTCAGAAATATTTTCTAGTATCGTTTCTAGTGTACGCTATCATGAGGATGAAAATACAGTTCTTATGTCGCCTGGAGCTGCTGGTTTTTTTGGAGCCAATTTTGGCAAAATAATAGAAGTGGACAGAGCTACTAATCAGGTCTTATTCGAAGCAACGATCACCCCTGCTGAAAGTCTTTTCAGTATTGTTTTCCACAGTGTAGAAAGAATGGAACTTTAAGCAAGTTTAATCCATACAAAGAACAGTGCAAATACAATTAAGAAAACCAATCCAGCGTAACTGAGTATCCTCAGCCACAGAGGTGGAATAGCTTCCGTAGCAATATACTTCTTGGACACCAAGGTCATATTTGCCCAAGCGACCAGTGGTGCTATGAGAAATGAAATGGTCGTCGCCAAATCAATAAGTGTCTTAAAATGTTCAAGAAAAATAGCAATCAAGGCAAAGGATCCTATTGATAACACAACCAAGGAAATATTATAAGCTTTGCTATTATTCAAGGCCTGAGTCGCTTCCTTTTCGGATAGAAAGATCAACTCTGAACTTCGTTCTAGTGCTCTTGCATAGCCATCAAAAACTGCGATGCTGGTTCCAAACATAATCGAAAATGCAGAAGCCGATATAATAACATAACTCCACTCTCCTATCGTCTGAGTATAGAGGACTACAATCTGATTTGCAAATGCTGCACTGCCCGCCGGCATTACGGTTCCAGTACCATAGATGAGATGAGAACCCATAACCACAAAAGCCAAAGAAAGAAATGCTGCGGTCCAATAACCAAAATTGAACTCTGTAATCGTTTCCTTCATCTTGGGATGGTAGCCTGTAATCTTTATTTTTTCTACTGTCCATAGACTGTTCCAACTGCTGAGATCCAAGGCTGTCGGCATCCAGCCCATCAATGCTATAATAAATAAGAGGCCTGCTTCGTCATACACGTCTGGAGGAATAAAATTTTCCACCCTAGTCACAGGACCATGCATAAGCGTAAGTACAAAAGCAAGTAAGGTAGAGACCACAAGTATTACACCGATGAGCTTTATCAAACTATCTAGCACATAAAACTTGCCCATCAAAAGAATCGTACAGCAGATAAGAAACAGTAGTAAAGTAGGAAATAGCTTGAAGCTAGGCCATAACTTAGATATACCTATAAGATTATCCAAAAATCCGACGGTTACAAACCCCACAGCTGCCATAACAAAAAACATAGAACAGATAGTCACGATAAAGAAAATCCAAAGAGGGATTCTACCCAGTCGATTATAGCCGTCAATGATACTTTCTCCTGTAGCATTGGAGTATCTGGAAGAATATTCAAAGAAGGGATACTTGAATAGATTTGCCGCAATAACTACACCTATGAGGGCCAACCCATAGTTAGCTCCAGCTCTAGTACTTTGAACCAAATGCGAAACTCCTATACACGTGCTGGCAAAGAGAATGCCTGGTCCCAGAACTTTGCTCCAATTCATCTATTTGAGTTTCTGTTGCAAAATAGCCAAAAGCTATCAACCTAATAAATGATGTGGAATTACTTGCCAACTAATTTCCGAACGGAACCTCTCGGAGCCAGCTGCCATGCTCTCTCATGCAAATAGTAGATGAGCATTTTGGCAAAGAATTCTATGCCTCCAACTTTAAGCGCATTGGTAATATCGCCGAAGATAAAATAGGCAATGGTTACCGTAGTTGTTGTAGCAATTATCCTCCAACTTATTGTTTTAAGTATAGTCCTAAGATGAGACTCTCTTGGTGTATTGGCCATGATTCAGTTTATTGAGATAAGATGGATAATCGTTTCGAGGGGCAAAACTACAATTCTAAGATTAATTATCTCTTAAGACTCAAGTGTTTATACTCTTTTACTATTATGACAAAAAATTGCTGAAACAATACAAACTAACCTTTGTTAGTTTAACTATATTTGATTCTATTCAGGATAAGAATCCTATCCATAAGGCTAAGAAAAACTAAAACCTATCACAACCAAGACTATACATATCACCAGTGAAAGCCAAAAGGCTGTTCTCAGGAAGGGCTTTTATACTATGTGCTGTTCCAAGTCTATGACAGAGCTTTATGAAGCCAATTTCAAGCTGGTATCCAAATATGTGCATGCTACCTCTCGAGGACATGAGGCCATACAAATAGCTGCAGGAATGCAACTAGAACCTCAGGACTACGTATTTCCTTATTATCGGGATGATGCGATGTTATTGTCTCTAGGCATGGAGCCCTATGACCTGATGTTACAATTACTAGCAAAGAAGGCTGACCCTTTCTCTGGTGGTCGTTCTTATTATAGTCACCCCAGTCTGAAAGATGCCGACAAACCTAAAATTCCTCATAATTCTTCGGCCACAGGGATGCAAGCTATCCCGGCAACAGGAGTTGCTTTGGGCTTTCAATATAAAGAATTGCTGGGCCTAGATAA
>CAZKXO010000271.1:0-5242 GCA_964556525.1 uncultured Saprospiraceae bacterium | reverse complement strand
AGTCACCCGAATTGGAGAATGGTTTATTGATATGAGAGATTGTTAATATACCTCTACTTACATTGAATTTAAAGAATTCCATTATGTTATCATCAGTAAATAATTTTACAGAACTTTTGGAATCTACTTTAAGATTGACATTAAGAGTTGTTTTGTTTTTGATCCCTGTAAAAGGCTCTACTGTAATTACTTTTTCAATAACATTACCTGATCCTTGTACGCCCAGACCACTAGGAACGACTGCTCCGCAAGACATTAATAATAAAATAAAGAAGGAGAAATTGCTGTAGCTAATTGTCTTCATAACTAATGTTTTTCTATGTGAAATTAATGCAAACATTTTTTGGTTCTGTGAAAAACCTCAAAGCCTCTTCTCCTCCTTCTCTTCCTACTCCTGAGCTTTTCATCCCACCAAATGGTGTTCTTAGATCTCTCTGCAACCAAGTATTGACCCAGATAATTCCAGAATCTATCTTTCTTACCATCTTATGTGCTCTACTAATGTTCTCAGTCCACAAGGTACAAGCCAAACCATAATTGGTAGAATTGGCATAAGTCAAAACTTCTTCTTCTGTCTCAAAAGGCATGATTGTCACTACTGGCCCGAAGACCTCTTCTTGATTAGTCCGGCAATCATGAGGTAATCCTTCTATAATCGTCGGCTCTATGTACCAGCCCTTTTCGTGCCCTTCTGGATGTACTGCTGAACCTCCAGAAAGTATAGTTCCTCCCTCCTCTTTTGCTAAGGCGATATAAGATAAGATTTTCTTGTAATGTGGTTCAGAAACTATAGCACCAACCTTAGTATTATTTTCCTGAGGAGGTCCAATTTTTCTTGTCTTTGCTAATGCGATGAAATCTTTTTTGAATTTGTCATACAGAGGCCGCTCTACAAAAATGCGGGAGCCACAAAGGCAAATCTGACCTTGATTGGCAAATGAAGAGGCAACGGTTGTCTTAAGCATTTTATCATAGTTGCAATCAGCAAAGATAATATTGGGGTTTTTGCCACCCATTTCCAACGATACTTTTTTGAACATTGGAGAGGCGACCCTCGCAATTTCCTGTCCTACTCTGGTGCTACCTGTAAATGATATCGCTTTTACACCTGAATGCTTAACCAGTTCTGCGCCTACTTTTACACCGTCACCATGTACTATATTCAGAACACCAGCAGGCAAACCAGCGGCTATACATAAACCGGAAAGCAGGAACGCTGTCATTGGCGTGACCTCTGAGGGTTTGGCAACCACAGTATTCCCAGCTGCTAAAGCTGGTGCTATTTTCCAAGTAAACAAATACAATGGTAGATTCCATGGAGAGATAGTACCAACAACTCCTATCGGTTGTCTCAAGGTGTAGTTAATGGCATCGGTCATCTCGTGAGACTGGGATGCAAACTGTGTAATGGCTTGTGCAAAAAACTTAAAATTGGAAGCCGCTCTGGGAATATCTACTCTAGCAGCTAGAGATAGTGGTTTGCCATTATCAAGAGATTCTGCTTGTGCCAATTCTTCAGCATGCTCTTCTATCAACCGAGAAATAGCTAATAGATAATCACTCCTTTCCTGAATGGACAATCCAGACCAGTGAGGAAACGCATCCTTTGCAGCTTTATAAGCCATCTCTACATCTCTACTGTCTGAATCAGGAGCTTGGGCATAAATAGAACCTTTAGATGGATCCCATACGGGTAAAGTTTCTCCAGATACTGAAGCAAGTAACTCTCCACCAATATAGTTACTTATCTGTTTCATATTATTTTTTCATACTGCTGTAATGGAAACCCAACTGATCATTTATTTCATCTGGCAACTCAGGAAGATCAGATCGAGGAATAAGCAATGAAGAAATATTATGCAGATCTCTGAAAACCTTGTGCTTCTCTGCTGTCTCTACCAAATACTTATGCCCTGAAGAACCGCCTGTACCAACTTTATTACCTATCATGCGCATGACCATCTGTGCATGTCTGTATCGCCAGTTTGTGAGCAACTCATCTATATTCATGAGTTCCATCAGGAGATTGTATGGTGTAGTTAGTATAGGTTTTTCTCTGTATAGATTTATTAACAAAGCAGCCAGTGTGGCTTTATAAGATAGGCGTTTCTCTCCATTTTTTACAGCTTTGTTATGTTCCTCTTCATCCAGTACTTGTTTGAAATAAGTATTGGTGCTGCCTAGCATCTTTAGACGCATATCTTTCATCTTAGGAGAAAGGTACTCTGTTGCTGAAATAGCTTCTTTTTCAAAATCCAACATCTTTTCTACCGCTGCCTGATAAGAACTGAGGAAATCAAAATCTTTAAATTCCAAGAAAGGAATACGTTCTAGCCAAGCTTCTACTAACTCGAACAAGCTGCCTTCTGTTTCTATCTTGGTCAACTCTGCTTTCTGCTCTTCAGTAAATACGATCTTATAAGAATGTCCATTGTAGGTCATTCTATCTTGCTCTCTGAGTCCGAGAGTGGACTCTATCATTCTGAACTGTAGACTCTGGAAACCTGAAGCCGGAAAAAGATAATTTCTAAAGTCCATGAAATCCAGAGGCGTCAAGGTCTCCATTACAAAAATCTGCTTGATAATGAGTTCCAAGATTTCTGAGATGCGCTTAAGTCTAAGGACAACCATGTTCATGTTCTCTTCGTCCATGGTTTTATCTCTAAACATTAAGCAAATGGAATCGAGTTCGTGCTTAATTTGTTTAAACCACAATTCGTAGACCTGATGCATGATGATAAATAAAGTTTCATCATGGGCCGGCTGCTCTTCAAACTGGCCACTTCTAGGCACCTGTGCTGAAAGTAGTTTGTCCAGCTCCAGATAGCTGTGATAATGAATTGCAGTGTATTTCTTAGAAGGATTCATATCTATATTATGTCCAAATATACAGAACCTAATCCTTCTGCATGTGCCGATATGGTATCTCCTGGTTTTATATAAATGGCTGGTGTAGCCGCACCAGCGAGGACAATATCATCTTTGGACAAAGACTCTTTGTTTTCTATAGATAAACGTACAGCTGCAACTAATGATTCCCATGGATTACCCAGAATTGCATTTGAGTTTCCTTTCTTTTCTATTATATCATCCCGAACTAAGGACATCAGAATGTTTTTTATCTCTGCAGTTACTGGCATCCATTCACCTATGGTAAAGGCTGCTGAAGAACAGTTATCTGCCACCACATCCTCCAGAGAGAATTTGAAATTCTCATATCTGGAATCAATAATTTCGATAGCAACTGCAACATGAGAGACATAAGATTTTACAGTATCCAAGGTTACTGGACCAGTAATATCTTTAGCCAGCTTAAAGGCAATCTCTGGTTCTGCTCTTGGATGTATAAACTTATCTCTGCTTAAGTCTGAGCCTGGTTTGTAATACATACTATCAGTGAGTCGTCCCCAGATCAGGTCATGCACTCCCATCTGTTCCATCTTAGCCTTACTGGTAAAGCCCATCTTAATACCGACCTTCTTCTCGCCTCTATCGTATCTTCTTTGTAAGGACTGCTTTTGTATTTCATAGGCTCCACTAAGTTCCATAGCATTAGTTAGGCTCACTTGTGGAACCGCAGTAGCATTAAATGCGGCATTATCTAGCATCTCGGCTATCTCTTCATTACTCATAGGAATTTCGTTAAATTATAGTGTTAGTCCTACAAATATAGTTTTCTGATTGAGACCAACTGTACACTAAGATATAATTCTAAAAAGGTGACAGACTGTCCAACATTTAGACTAGGTTTTGTACCAGTTGGCAGTGATGCTGTCGAGTTGTTTTTCTGTATAATTATCTATGACCATTTGCCCATAGTGGTCTGCAGTTTCACTGTCTGCAACAAGGGAATCAGAACTGTGCAAAGCTGCTTCTGATTCCTCAGGAACAGTAAAGACTTCATCAATTTTGAGACTGACAAAATTCCTGTGCTTGAGTATCTGACCGAAAACAAATTCATAGATATCAGGGTCGTAAGGTGGTTGCCCAGACAGATCTATCTCCTTACCGAATTCATTAGCGATTTCGCAGGTCATTTTCCAGAGCATCAGCATCACTGAAGGTTTTGCCCCCATCCAGACTTTGGCAGATTCATCTACCTGTCTGATTCTGTCCTCTTCTATTCTCTCCCTCACTTGCTTGCTGGGAATAGGCATGACAACTTTTGTGGTTGTGGAATTCAGCACTGCTTCCAATTCATTGTCCGAATTTCTTGTTACCAGCTCTATAAATCTATGGCCTACTAAAGGCGCTTCGACAAGTAAGATTCTTTTAGTTTTCAAGTATTGTTCTATCCATAAATCAACTTCATCTATGAGCCATTTTCCAGCAATCAGTTTGAGTCCATTATGTACAGTCCCTTCACCCATAGGAAAATGCTTTGCAATAAACGGTGTCTCAAATGCCTTCCTGGCTATATCCCATTGAATAACATCTACAGGTATATCTAGACTTCTAGCTATCAGCTGAAACTCTCTGATGTAAAGACTTTTACCTACTCCGGGTAAACCAGAAAAAACAACCACTTGCGAGGTTTCAGCAATTTCTTTTAGCTGTTTGAAAACAGAACTGCTGGTAGGGATTATATTGTTCAGAAAATCCACTTATCTATAAAATATTAAAGGAGTCTTTAGATCGGAAATCCAGTCTTTCCATATTGTCTCTAAACCATTGGTCGATAAAATCAGACTTAAGAGAAATCGTATCTTCCAACTCATGAAGGTCCACGTGATGTGTTTTTGTATCATATATTGCTAGCGAAGCAACGCCAGATTTCTGGGCAGCTATCTCTCCTGGATTAACAACATAGCTGCGACCTACATATTCAAAACTCTTTTTATGATCGTGACCATAAAACACCGCATCATATCGACCTGATTCTGCCATTGGCATGGCAAGGTCATTATAATGGGTAATAAATATTTTTCGAGAATCTATCTCTAGAAAGTCGTAAGTATTTAAACTGACCGTCAATTTACTATTCTCTCTATAAGCAGCTTTGACTATGTCTACCTTTTCACCATCGTTATTGCCCCATATTAAATAAGTAGGCACTGAATGCGCTGCCAAAATCTTTGCAACACCTGCATTCATCAGATCACCAAGGCACAGGATCTGTTCTACACCTTGCTTTTCCATAAACTCCAAAGCCCTAACTAGGTTATGGAAATTTTCATGAATGTCTGAAATGATACCTACTTTCAAAATATCTTAAATTAACGTATTATTATTATTATTAATA
>CAZKXO010000270.1:0-5249 GCA_964556525.1 uncultured Saprospiraceae bacterium | reverse complement strand
CGCAGTCCATGAAATAAAAAAAGGCCTCTTGAAAACAAGAGACCCTTTGTATCTTAATTGTAATCCTTTACAGACCTAATTTTGTTTTTACTTGACCCATTACATCCTCTGATGCATTGGAATGTAAGATAGTACCACCAGATGAATCGAAAATCATCGTGTAGCTACCATCTGCACCCACTGTTTCTATAGCTATCTTTACTTTGTCCAGAATAGGTGCATACAGTTCTTCTCTTTTGGCTAAAATCTTGTTTTGTACTTCTACTTCAAAAGCTTGAATCTTTTGCTGTTCTGCAGCTAGTTCTTCTTCCTTTTTCTGCATCTGTACCTGAGACAGTAAGCCTTCTTGTGCCTCTTTAGAGTAAGCTTGAATCTTGGCCTCCAATTTTTTCACCATAGCTTCCCCAGAACTCATCATTTGTTTTTGGAAAGCCTCCAGGTCAGACTCAGCTGCTTTTACCGCAGGTAGTTCTGATAATAGTTTAGCTGAATTTATATGGCCAAACTTTTGAGCATTTACAGAAACTGCAGTGACCATTAGTAGTCCGAGAAGCATAGTTTTGATATTTGATATCCTCATGTCTTATGTTTTCACTTTAAGTATATAATCGTCTTACATCACCAATGACGTAAAATTTTGCGCAAATGTAGCTTTTGGAATCCAAATTTGCTCCATTTAACTAAAGATTAAGCCTATTTAGCCGTACATATGGAAACAGCCTTACTCTACTGCATAATTTTTGGGAGTTGCAGGTCTTAATCTATAACACCTTGGTGAAGGTCTTGTTAAGAATCACTTACTAGTTTTCCCACTGATACCGAACTGCTAATACAATATGCCTGCCAGCCGCACTAACGCCAGAAGCAAAAGGTCTGTAATGGCGATCAGTGAGATTCTGTACAGCTGCATTTATAGTCCAGGATTTTGCCAGATGGAACTGCGCTGCGATCCCGAAATCATGCCATTCAGGAGCACCGTCTACAGTTGCAAGATCCAGATTGTCCACACTGCCACCATAGTCTTGGGCGCGCTTCCAGAGATTGTAATTATGAGATAAACTCAAAGTCAATTTTTCTCTATGATAACTCAGTTTATTACGCCCATAGGTAGGTGGTATATGACCTAAAGGTGATTCTATGTTTTCATTATCTGTCTGAGTACCGCGTTGGAAGCTGATAGTCCCTTCATATTTCAGTCCTGCAATGATCTCCGCTTGTAGATTGACGGATAGGCCTCTTATGACACCGCTGCTGGCATTGACATTGGCAGTAACCTGCAAGGTATCTCCATTAGAAACAAAGCTGGTATCTCCATTGGGCAGACTGAAATCAGTTCGTACTATAGCATCTGTCAGCTGGGTATAAAAAGCTGTTACACCAGCTGTAAGTCTTGCAGATCTGTACCCTAGGGTGACTTCTGAGTTCCATACCTTCTCTGAATCCAGTTGAGGATTGGGCACCGTGATTTCGTCCCTATTGACTCTAACTTTTGCTAGGTCGTCCACATTAGGCGATCGGAAAGCAGTCCCTGTTGCGGCTTTTGCAATCAAGGGTCCTTTCTGATAATTGAGACCAGTAATACCCACAAGGGCACTGTTATTACTTGTAATACCCTCATAGAAGAACTCAGGCCATACAAAAGGGTCATTCCTACTATAGAGCAAATCTACCTGCTGGCTGCTGTATCTTAGTCCGCTAGACCAGACAAGGGTCGAATCTGAATTTTGGAAATTATACTGGAGGTAAGCACCCATGTTGAGCAACTGACTGCCAGCGCTAGGGTAGCGGGTCAATATGGAATTGGTACTTGTGGGGCTGATGCCTTGCGCATTAGACTGTACATCATTGTGATGGAGGTCAGCACCATAGACCAGTTTGTGTTGCTCCGCCAGTTGTTTGTTGAAATCTATGGTCAGACCATAGACGGTGACATCTTCTATTTGCTCTTCCAGTTCAGGATCATTGAGGGGTCTACTGTATCGACTCTCCTCTATTTTTTGAAAAGAACCTATCAGATGCACTTTGTCAAAGATTCTATTTTTCTTAGACCAGATCAGTTTGGGAGAGATCAGCAATCTGTCCTGAGGCCCATAATACCATTCTGCAAAGCGCAGTTGCCCATTTCTGTATTCATTGAGATTGTCATATCTGGGAATGTCTGTACTTGTAGAGTACTGTAGATTCAACTCCGTTTTGAGCTGAGTAGAAGGTTGGTACACGTATTTTTGAAAGAAGTCGAGCTGACTGTAGCCAGTTCCGACTTGTACATTTTCGTTTTCATTGGCCACAATGGCGTCGCCTGAGCTTGGGTCCACATAGAAAGGGCGCTTACCAAAATCTGGATAGGCTGCAGGTCTCCGACTACCCGTACGGAGATCACCTCTATCAGAAAAGCTGGCACTGGTCAATAGACCGAACTTGCTCTTAGATAGCATATGATCCAGATGTACAGTTTTTTCCTGATCTGCGGAGTTGTATCTTACTGAGGCAGTTACTCTGTTCTTGGTTGTTTGCTGTCCCGACAGTTCTAGTAAAGGCGTCTGTGTACGGAAATGTACTACACCGCCCAGTGCTTCACTGCCATAAAGCAAGGACCCTGGGCCATAGATCACCTCTATCTGCTGGAGTATAGCTGGATCTACTGTGATGGCATTTTGCAAGTGTCCATTTCTATAAATGGCATTATTAAGACGGACACCATCTACGACAAGCAAGATTTTATTAGCTTCAAATCCTCTTAAGACTGGGCTTCCTCCGCCCAACTGACTTTTTTGGACATAAGCACCAGAATTCAGTGCTAGGGCATCAGCTGTATTCTGAGCATTGGAGCTAAAGATTTTTTCTGCTTTGATATGGGTGACGTTGTAAGGTAAGTCTATCTCTCTAGCGTCATTACGTCCTATGATTACCACTTCATCCAGGTATTCTGTTCTAGGGGTCAGCTGGCACAAATAATCTGTTGCTGCCAATTCTGCTACAGTTAGTGTTCTGTCTTTATACCCGAGATACTCAAAACTGATGGTTGTTGTAGCTTGTAGGTCTAGTACTGCCAGGCCATCAAGGTCTGTAGTTGTACTCTGCTCTCCTGCATACACAAGTACGCCTATCAGGGGCTGATTAGCTTCATCTACTACTTTTATCTCCTGAGCAGCTAGGAATGTAGCCGTCATGAGGCTAAGCCAAAGGCAGTTGTATCGTAAAGGTAGTTCCCTCATTTGGTTTCGAATTCTTGACAAATATTTTACCCTTATGGTATTCTTCAATTATTCTCTTGGCTAAAGACAAACCTAAGCCCCAGCCTCTTTTTTTGGTTGTATAGCCAGGCTCAAAAATGGTTTTAAATTTGTTGGCTGGAATGCCTTTACCCGTATCAGACAAATCTATGGAAGCATAGTTGCCCTCCTGGCTGACACTTGCTGATATTTTCCCGGTACCTTCCATGGAGTCCAGAGCATTCCGCAATATGTTTTCTACTACCCAGTCAAAGAGATGTGAATTCATTTTTGCGTAGATGACTCCATCACTAGCGTCTGGGTAATCAAATTGTATTCTCCTAGGAGCTCTTCTTTGCATATATTCTCGGCATTCATTCAGTTTTTCTATGAGATTGACTTTCTCCAGTTTGGGCTTAGAGCCAATTTTGGAAAATCGGTCGGCGATTAATTCCAATCTGGTTACGTCATTTCTGAGCTCAGATATGATTTCTTGCTGATCGGGATTATTCGCAGAACTCTCCCTTAGATGTGCTATCCAACCTAAAATTGCTGAGATAGGTGTACCCAACTGATGAGCAGTTTCCTTGGCCATACCTGCCCAGACTCTGTTTTGTTCTGCTTTTCTGGAAGTAGAAAATACATAGTAACCAAAAAAGACAAAGGTGCTCAGCAACAGTATTTGTACCAGTGGAAATATAGAGATACGCTTATACAAAGTGGAATTATCAAAGTAAATTCTATGGAAATAATCAATACCCTTGATAGGTTTATTGCCAGATCGAAGACAAGAGGCTTTCATTTCTTCTAGAAATTCTTGGTCATGGCTGGGGACTCCATTTTCCTCATAGTTATAGCCAGTCAGCACCCCTTCTTCATTTTCCATGACTATAGGAACATCTGAGAACTTTTGTAAGATTTCAAGTACTAAGTCCTGTTGATCATCCAGCTCTTTTTGTCCAGAGTTGAACATAATGGCTTGCTTGTAAATTTCTACGGTCTCACGGGTCGTTTCCTTGAGATTATCTGCCAGATACTTAGAATACAAGATGGTAAATATGATGATCATCAGGCCCATTATAGCCAGTAACCATTTCCATTTAGATTTATTCTTGTATATGTCCATAATAGCTGTGATTCTGGCCTTTGCAAGCTGCTTTAGCCAGAATATTAACGAACTTACAGAATTTAGAATTATGATGATTTAGAAATAACTTTGGCAGCCTTGTATTAGGTGATATATGGAGACAAATAGTTTGATTATTTCGAAAAGCTTGGAAGATTTGCCACAGACAGCCAAAAACTTGATTGCAGAGTTTCGGCACCGTCTGATCTTGTTGGAAGGGGACTTGGGCGCTGGAAAGACCACCCTCATAAAAGAGCTACTGGCCCAATTGGGATCCACTGATACTGGCAGCAGCCCCAGCTATTCCCTTATAAATGAGTATGCTACTACCTCTGGAGGCAAAATTTACCATCTAGACCTTTATCGTCTGCACAGTGTAGAAGAGGCCTTTGCGTTGGGACTGGAAGATATATTGTATTCAGGACACTATTGCTTTGTGGAATGGCCTCAGATTGTCAAAGAATATCTAGAACCTCCCTATCATCATATCGGTATAGAGCTAGATGATGCCTTGTATAGAAGGATAAAACTGGCCTCAGTGAGTTAAATTTTTATTGATAATCAACCTTTTAGCTGACTCTACTAGTAGTTCCTTTTTTAAGTCCTCGAATCTCCGTAAATTAATTGTCCGCTTTGGACCTAGCAATAATCAAGAAAGATGTCACCAGAAGGAAATGACTTTAGTTTTTCGGACTTCTTCACAGAAGGGCAGTACCAGACACAAGCAGAAGTACTCGAGATAAGTGAGAAGAACAAGAGTATGACCATAGGTGTACCCAAAGAGGAGAATAATGATGAAAATAGGACGCCTATAGTGCCTAATTCAGTCAGAACACTGCTAGGATATGGTCACAGAATCGTCTTTGAGAAAGGTGCTGGCCTCAAGTCCAACTTTACCGATCATGACTATT
>CAZKXO010000269.1:0-5275 GCA_964556525.1 uncultured Saprospiraceae bacterium | reverse complement strand
TATATGGATCAGTGGCAGGAGATCTTGTTGGATAAAGATATCCCTGGTAAAGGCGATTGTCAGTTGCTTATAAAAAATCTCACGGCGGAGTTGAGAAAACTTGATTCTGTCGCAGCTAATTTTCAAGGCAAAATGAAGCGCTATTTTGATAATCATAATATCGAACAGGCTTTTGTGCGAGAACGTGTGGGATCGGCTATAGAATACTTTACCGAACAATTAAGTGAAAAATTACGCTTACCTGTGACCAAGCATGCAGCCGAGTATACCGTAAAGAAAAACTCCAAAGTCTATGTGCATACTATTGCCGAGCTAGAGGGGATATTATCTAAGACTATAAACAAACTCTATGAGATAGAATATCAAGGGGTGAAAGCTTTTGGAGGAACTGCCAAACATAAGGCTGAAATTACTCATACTAAAAAGACAAAGAAAAAGAAAGGCGAGACTTATGATATAACTTACCGAATGCACAAGAAAGGTAAGAGTATAAATCTGATAGCAAAAGAAAGAGGTTTGTCTCCAGGCACTATCGAAGGACACTTTGCTAAGATGATAAAAGAAGGCAGGGTTTCGATATTTGATGTTCTCAAACAAGAAAGAGTAGAGAAATCACTTGCTGTTGCGCAATCGTATCCAGATTTAGATCTTACAGAGTTGATGAAGAAGATGCCTTTTCGGATGAGTTTTGGTGAATTAAGAATGGTTGTTAATTATAGAGACTTCATAGGAGAGTGATAAACTTAACCAAACCTAAAAATCTGTTCCTTCTTGATGGTGTCGGTGCATTTGTATCTATTATCATGTTGGGTGGTGTTCTTGTCGCCTTGCAATCTTATGTGGGCATTCCAAAATCTGCTTTATATATTCTTGCAGCTATTCCTATTTTCTTTTTGCTTTTTGATGTTTATAGTTATATGTCTAAGTCGGCATATGATAATAGAAATCTCAAGGTAATTGCGACATTAAATTCCTTGTATTGTATTTGCTCTTTGGGGATGACCTTCTATCATAGGGCTACTGTCACAATGCTTGGCTGGTTGTATATATTAAGCGAAATATTTGTCTTAGTCTATATTGTCTATTTGGAATTAAAATCAGCAAAGTAGGGTCACACAAACTGAGATATAAGTCCTCCTATAACAATACTTGTGATCAGCCAATAGCTAAATGGATACCACAATTGCTTAATGCTTTTACCTTCGACTATGAGGCTGACAGATACAAAAGGAAAGGCAATTACAAAAGCATTGATAATACCATGAAAAACACCATGACCAAAGTGTCTGTGCTTGTCACCATATTCTGATAAGAAGTCATCTATGGTTGTTTGAGCTTCAGCATTGCCTCTCATAATGTCAGTGAAGAATAATTCATAAAAGCCCATTTGATGAATTATCAAATTGATATAGCCATAGACAAAAGCAATACTCATTATAAAGAGCCACAATATTTTTCCTTTGCTGAAGGGTGCTTTATTTTTTGTCAAAGGGCTTTTGGATCTGAACCACAGCCATCCCAAAATCATGGGTACAAAGGATATAAGAAAGAATGCTGTATAGTTTAAGTTCATCTTGGTTCTTTGAACTACTGTAGGAGGAGATATTATAGCAGTGAATATTAAAAATAAGATTTTCCTCTAAAGTATACTTTCTCTATCATGTTACTTCCAAAAGCATAAGGTAGAAATCCATAAGAATTTATTGGCTTGGTGATAATCAGATTGGCCAGTTTTCCTTTGGTTATAGAACCTACTTCCTTCTCTAGGCCCATAGCATAAGCACCATTAATTGTTGCAGCATTGATAGCTTCTTCCGGTGTCATTTTCATTTTGATGCAGGCTGTAGATAGAACAAAATTCATATTACCTGATGGGGTGGAACCTGGATTGTAATCTGTCGCCAGTGCTAAAGGAAGTCCAGCGTCTATCATACGACGTGCTGGAGTATATGGTATTCCAAGAAAAAAGGAACAACTTGGTAGTGCTACTGGCATGGTCTTCGTTCCTTGCAATGCAGCAAGATCTTCGTCTGTCAATACTTCCAGATGGTCTACCGACAATGCATTATGTTGCACACCTAGTTTTACCCCACCGATGGCGTTGAATTGATTGACATGAATTTTGGGAACTAGTCCATGTTTCTTACCAGCTGAAAGTATTTTTTCTGTGTCTGCCAAGTCAAAGTAGCCTTGCTCACAAAAGATATCAATATACTCAGCTAGACCCTCATCAGCTATAGCTGGTAAGACTTCTGAGGACAACATGTCTAAATAAGCAGCCTTGTCATTTTTGTATTCTTGAGGAACTGCATGTGCTCCTAGAAAAGTTGCTTTGATGGGAATGGGATAGTTGGCTTTTAGTTTTTTGATGATCCGAAGCATTTTCAGTTCTGCTTCTTTAGTCAATCCATAGCCCGATTTTATTTCCACGGCCCCAGTTCCGAGTTGCATGACTTCCTCTAATCTAATGCGACTTTGCTCATACAGGTCTTCTTCAGAGGTTGCTTGTAGCTTCTTGGCTGAATTTAGAATGCCTCCACCTTTCGCAGCAATTTCCTGATAGGTCAAGCCTTTAATCCTGTCAACAAATTCTGATTCTCTATTTCCAGCGTATACAATATGCGTATGAGAATCGCACCAACTAGGTAATACCATTTTACCAGTTAGGTCTATGACATTGGCTTCGATGTCAGCAGGTAAGACAGACATTGGCCCGTAGCCTGCTATTCTTTCGTCGTCTACAAGAAGGTAAGCAGACGATATAGAAGGTAGGTAGGCCATGTCAGCTCCAGAAAGAAAAGATGGTGCAGTGTCTCTGGTCTGGAGCAGTTCTTTGATATTTGTAAATAGTGTTCTCATTACAGCTCTTCTTTTTTTAGCTGAATTAATATCTCCTCACTAACAAGGTTAGGCATCGTAACTTTTAACTGGGGTCGTCGTTCCATTTCACGTTTGATCGCAAATAGGGCTTCTTCATTTCTTGCCCATGCTCTACGTGCTATACCATTATTGACATCATAGAATAACATGTTTTCTAAATTACTCTGTGCTTCATCAGTGCCATCTAGTAACAAACCAAATCCACCATTTATAACTTCACCCCAGCCTACGCCACCACCATTATGGATAGATACCCAAGTGGCTCCTCTGAAACTGTCTCCTATTACATTATGGATAGCCATATCTGCGGTATACTTGCTTCCGTCATAGATATTGGAAGTTTCTCGATAAGGGGAATCTGTACCACTGACATCATGATGGTCTCTTCCCAATACCACAGAGCCTATAGTTCCATCTGCGACGGCTTTGTTGAAAGCAGTTGCAATCTTTAGCCTACCTTCTGCATCAGCATATAGTATACGTGCCTGTGAGCCCACAACTAGTTTGTTCTCTTTTGCATTTTTTATCCAGATGATATTGTCCTGCATCTGCTGCTGGATTTCTGGTGGTGCCGTAGCTTTTATTTCAGTGAGAATTTCCATGGCTATTTTGTCCGTATAATCTAGGTCGGTAGCCTTCCCTGAGGTGCATACCCACCTGAATGGACCAAAACCATAATCAAAACACATAGGTCCCAAAATATCCTGTACGTATGAAGGATATCTAAAATCTATATTGTTGTCTGCCATCACATCTGCCCCAGCCCTAGAACTCTCCAATAAGAAAGCATTTCCATAGTCAAAGAAGTAGGTACCCTTGGCTGTATGCTTGTTTACTGCAGTTGCATGACGGCGCAATGATTCTTTGACTTTTGTTTTGAAGGCTTCAGGGTTAGAAGATAATAAATGATTTGATTCTTCAAAACTAAGGCCGACTGGATAATAGCCTCCTGACCAAGGATTATGTAGCGAAGTCTGGTCTGAACCTACATGTACAAAGATGTTTTCCTCATCGAACTTTTCCCACACGTCCACAATATTTCCGATATAAGCAATAGAGACAACTTCTTTGTTTTTTTGAGCAGCCTTCACTCTTGTTATTAACGAAGGTAGATTTTCTTCTAAAACATCTACCCACCCTTGTTCGTGCCTTTTACGAGCAGCACTGGGGTTTACTTCTGCGCAGACCGTGATACAACCTGCAATATTACCTGCTTTGGGTTGGGCACCACTCATGCCTCCAAGACCTGCAGTAAGAAATATTTTACCTGCAGAATTCTCAGCTTCCTTAAGGATTTTTCGAAAGGCATTCATGACTGTTATAGTTGTACCATGTACTATGCCCTGAGGACCTATGTACATGTAGGAGCCAGCTGTCATCTGTCCATACTGTGTTACCCCAAGCGCATTGTATTTTTCCCAGTCATCTGGTTTGGAATAATTAGGAATCATCATTCCATTAGTGACTACAACACGAGGAGCAGCTTTTGATGAGGGAAACAATCCCATTGGATGCCCTGAGAACATATGTAAGGTTTGCTCATCGGTCATTGTTGCCAGATACTGCATGGTCATCACATACTGAATCCAATTCTGAAATACAGCACCATTTCCACCATAAGTAATCAGTTCTTCTGGATGCTGGGCTACTCTTGGATCTAGGTTGTTCTGTATCATCAACATGATTGCCGCCGCTTGAGGAATTTTTGCAGGGTAGTCAGTTATGGGTCTTGCGTAGATTTCGTAAGTAGGCTTGAATCTGTGCATATAGATCCGTCCATACTTCTTGAGTTCGATTGCAAACTCTGTTGAGAGTTCCTCGTGCCAGTCTTTTGGGAAATAACGTAATGCATTTTTAATTGCTAGTACTTTTTCGTCTTGACTAAGAATGTCTTTTCTTTTTGGTGCTCTATTTATCCCTGATGCATAAGGTCTTGCGTGAGGTAGACTGGCTGGTAAACCTTGAAGTATTTCTTCTTTGAAAGTCATAGTACTATATATTGATTTTGAATGCTTGTGTTTTTACTAATTCTATCATTTTCGTGATATCATCTTTTAGAAGTCTATCATTCTCTAATTTCTTCACTTTGGATCTTATAAGTTTGTGGTTGTGTTCAAGGATATCCGAAAAACTATTTGGTCGTCTGAAGTCCATGGCTTGAGCTGCGTACATCAGTTCTATGGCAAGAATTTTCTCTACATTATCCAGTACCTGACAAAATTGTCTGCCAGAAATACTTCCCATAGATACATGGTCTTCCTGACCTAATGAAGTAGGAATACTGTCAGCAGAAGGAGGAAAGCACAGTGATTTGTTTTCTGTTACTAAGGCGGCTGTTGTGTACTGCGGAATCATGTAGCCAGAATTTAGACCACCATTTTCTGTTAATAATCTT
>CAZKXO010000268.1:0-5290 GCA_964556525.1 uncultured Saprospiraceae bacterium | reverse complement strand
TCTTGGTGATTAACTGTATAGAAGTAGAATCCCGGTTCTGCTTCTTCTATGATAGGGTCACTGACGCCTAGTCCTTGAGGCTGACCGTTTTGATTTTCTCTAAAGAACCATTCTGTAATTTCACCATTACAGTTTTCAAGATCAGCGGTGATTGTACATTCTTCTTGATCTACTGATATATCTATTGCGCATGCTACATCCTCGATTATGAGATTTGGCCATGAAAGACTAGGACATTCTGAAATGGTCAAAGTATAAGTACCTGCTTCCAAATTGTCAAAATTATATTGCATAAGTTGATTGTCCCAGATTCCTGTTATATTTCCAGGAAGTAATTGATACACATATGATGTAGGTTGTTCTTCTAAGTTTACTGAAATTCCACCAGTACCACCAGATACACTAGAACAATTATCCATAGTAAATATATCAACAGTGGAGTCAATATCCATCGTGGTTCCTGTCCCTCTTACAGATGTAGTAAATCTTCCACAAGGTCCATCTGGACAAGCTTTGAAGACCATAATTTCGTATTCAGTATTTGGAAGAAGATTAGTCAATCTAAATTCTCTAAGGTCACCAAGTCCCAAGACGAATGCTGGAATATTAATAACATTATTCTGACACGATACATTCGTAGGGATGGCAGTTATTTCATATGTTTGATTATCAAGTACTGGAGGGTCATCCCATGACACTAATAATGAAGAAACTGTCTCTTCTGAAGTTGCAACTTGGGCATTGGGTTCAAAGCCGCAAGGTGAAGGCCCTACATCCAATGCTGAGAAGCAAGACGATATCTCAGCATTTGTGATCGTTAGACCATTGCATTCAGGTATGGTCAAATTAATACAACATACTGACTCTCCATATACTCTATAGGATCTATCTGGTTGTATACACATTCTACCCCCTTTGAAATCATATTATCTTACAATACAAACAACACAATTTCTGTGCAACCTACTAACATTATGCATAACACATACTACATAAAATGAAATTGTAACGCGGGTAGAAACTAAAATCAAATAAACCCCCAAACTGAACTCAAAAAATAACCACCTTGGCCTTCCCCATTGCACCCCCTTGGAATACCTGTAGAATATACATGCCCGTAGTAAGCCCACCTAAGTCAAGAATATATTTCCCTGATTCCTTAGGACGCAATGAAGGAAGCTTTTTTACAAGGTTGCCTTGAGTAGAGAAAATATTTACTGAAAGAGGACCTTCGGTTTCTGTGGACGTTTGCAAAGTGATAAGACCAGCAGTGGGGTTAGGATAAATAGCCAAACTCGTTATAAAGCTTTCCCCATTATCTGTACCTGTATCATCTACCATCCTGTCGGAGTCGATTATAATTACTTGTTCTACGTCATTTATAGTATCCGCATTGTCGGCAGAGACGAGGGCATTAAAGGAATAAGTTTTGAGATCCATGATTTCCAGATCATCTATATACCAGCCATTCTCTTCAGAAAAATTCTCAGAGAAAAAAGGCCTGTAATCGTAAGTAGCAAATCGGAATCTTAAGTCGATAGTTCTATCTCGAAAATCACTGAAGTCGAGATAAGCTGGCTCAAAAGTCTCTTGTCTTCCTGAGTAGCCTCTTAGGTTGGCAATAGAGACATTGGGGAAGGTGATGGGATTGTTGTAAGCGCCCAGTATAAATCTGTCTTCTACTTGTGACCAGGTAAGGCCACCGTCAGAACTGAATTCTACAAAGCCACCATTTTCTACTGGCGTACAGTCTATCTTGTGCCAATATCTTATGGCCGGCCGATTGCCACTCAGTTCTAGTCCTTCATATATCAGTTGCTGATCTGATCTGGCGTCTACTTCTTTGCTAAACCAAGAAAAGGGCAAGGACTGTGCATCTAACTCAGAGGTCACCCATGGATTGGCTGCAACTGGATTGCTGGCTGGAACAAGCCATTCTGATTGTTCTATGTCCGTATCTGTACTGTTGTAGAATCTTGTTACAGATCGCAGTGCAGGATCGGTTGACAGTCGGAATTCTATGAGTTGTTCTTCCTGGCTACTCATATCTCCTACGTTTATCTCTATAGTATTACCAGTAATGCTATGCGGAAAACTAAGACTATTAGGGATGAGTTCCAGTCCATCTGATAGTGATTCCCTGACCACTACATTTTCAGCAGTGATGGCATTGTGATTGGTTACTCTTATCATTACTGGAATAGATGCTCCAGGGGTGACAAGAGAAGGCAGTTCATGAGATATCTTCAATGTTTGGACACATGAAGGTAGGGGGTCAAAGTTGGCTACATTATCATCTCGGTCTTCAGCTGTATTGCTTTCCATCAGATAACCCATCCCACGTCTTGCAAATACTTGCCATATCAAACATGCGTTGTTACCATCGTCGGCAGCTAGAATCGCATCTCTCATTTCTTGGAAGGTTGGATTACATGGCGCCATCTTCATTCCATCTACGATGAGTCGCAATGCCTGCACATTTCCCTTGCTCTCATCTGTCCAGTCATCTGTCCATCCGTAGGCTTCAGAAAAAGCCCAATACAGATCCCAGAGTACTGCTGCCCATACTTCTCCGACTTCATGTATCCCATTAGCAGGATCAGTGGAAAGGCTGGTGCCTTTGATGTCATCTAGTGTCAGTGGGCAGATAGCCATATCCGTTGAGTAAGGAAATCTTCTCAGTCCTCTGTCTACAGCTTCCTGACCGAGTAAGTAATTTGCGATTCCTCTTATGTCACTCCCTTCATCTCCCGGACGAACTGTTGCCGCTAGAGCAAAAAAGTCAGAGATACCTTCACCCATTTGTTCGTCATTGGTCAAGCAAGCAAAATTAGAAGGGCCGCCTATAAGTCTAGTGCTGAGTCCATGCGCATATTCATGAGTGATTATTGTATTGTCAAGTCCTCCACTTAGTTCTGAGGGTCCATTATTCTCTACTCTAAGTTCTCCAGTTATTGTTTGCTCTTCCAGAGCCATTCTGATTTCAGTACAAGCACTGTATCCTATACTCAGTACAGGAATGGTAATCAGTCCGCCGATATTGCCTTCGCTCATATCTATGACCTGCTCTCCAGAACCATCCACGCCAGGCACATTGCAGATGATTGCAGCAATAGCACCTGCATTCTGTGCATTCAGTGCTTTTTGACCGAACTCACAAGTGCCTCGTTGTATAAGCACAATCTTTCCTTCTACCTCAGTGACAAGTGGCCCACAACATTCTGCAGCTAAAATCTCATTTGGGTTGGTGTCTAATCCTATCGAGAATTCTGCTTGTATGTTCAATGTATCATAATCAGGAGTATTGGTCCATTCAGCTTGACTGGATACAAGGTCACCTGCCAAGTCAGCAGGACTTACTATTCTTAGTGCTCGTGATATCAGCCATCTGTACATTTGCATTCTTCCAGAAATCCCGTCAGGTCCTAAGCTAAAATTGGCATTGTTATTATCCAGACCATCTAAAGTTTCTGCAATGACAAAATCGCCAGCGACACCAGCTGCACCATAATTATTGAGCTGATAAGCACCAGACTGAGAGTCAAAACCCAGTTGGTACAAAAGGTCATGCATTCTGTTGCAGACATAGAATAGATTGGTGACATCGGCTTCAGCATTTTGGAATGCAGACCCTTCTGAGTCAAAAGGAAAATCAAAGCGCAACTCTGTTCCTCCATCAGGCTCGTTGTCTATGGAATTATTGGCTCCGCTACTGTCCTCGTAAGCCCACACATTATTACCTCTCGTAATCGTATGGTCAGCACCTGGGAGCCCATCTACATCATGCCAACCAAAAGGTGAAGCAGCTAAGTAGGCTGGATCACATACTAGTTCGAAGCTGCCTTCGAGAGGGTTTTCTGCTGGTAAAGCCAAGACTCTATATTGAGCATCACTGCCAGTGATTTCTTGAGAATTATCGCTATCTACTGAATGGGAGATGTGGTTGTCACGTGCACAACTATGCGATAGGTTTTTGTTTTGGCAATAGACAGTCATGTTCTTTTGGGAGAGTAAAGCACCATCATTTGCATTTACAAAGATGAGCCAGCTGTCAGCTGAGTGGTTTTCTTGAAAGTAGAATGCATAGGCCAATGTTATCTCACCATTAGGGTGAGGAAAATATTTTGCAGTCGCTTGGATATCACCAAGTGCATAGTCTGCAGTCAATCTGTAGTCTTCCTTTTTAGATTTGCTTAAGGTGGCTTGAGCATAGCTTTGAAATCCTAAAACTTCTTCTACTTTTTTGAGTGCTTCAGAAACTTTTAAAGTGGGAGACTCAGAATTTGAAGGCTCAGAAAGCTCAGGAATAAATTTATTTGCACAGTGCTTTATTTCTCCTTCTTTAGTGAGAGTTATCGAGATCAAGGCATTATGAATTCTGGCACCTAGGTAAGTTTGGTTGAGATAGAGTTGTTTCCAACCGTTATTGGCATTTGTATAGAAATCTGAAACTTCCGCCGTGAGGACATCTTTTTCCGACAAAGAGTATTTGTCCAAATGAGCCAGTAAGTATTGTTTGGCTACTTGTTTATACCGTGCTTGTTCATCTTTCGTTTCTTGTCCGAAACTGATTAGGGGCAATAAGAGTATTAGAAGTAGTATTTTCATTCAGCTAACCTTAATAGAGTTCTAAGTTACGCATAGTCTTGTATTTATAACGTGGATTGCAGTTATTCTATGCATACATTTCTTGATATTAATTATGTTATTTGGTAGATAGCCTTCGGGCATTGAAGAGTATATGAACCTGTGTTAGTTTATGTCTATAGAAAGAATGATATTTGTCTTTCTTTTGTGCCAAACTACAAGCATCAAGACTTCATCGGAATATATCAAGGATAAGATTATCATCGGCCGCAAGCCTATATTGGATGCATTGGCGGATGGTACAAAGTTGGAAAAGGTCTGGCTAGATAAAACGATCAAAGGAGAACTGGAGAAGGATATCCGCAATCTGACTAAGCAGGCCAATGTGCCTTTGCAATACATTCCCAAAGAACGGCTTAATAGTTTAACAGGTAAGTCCAATCATCAAGGACTCGCTGCACAATTGGCTATAGTCAATTATCAGAATCTCGAAGATGTGTTGCCACACCTCTATGAACAAGGCAAGACGCCGGCCTTCCTTATGCTGGATGGTATAGAAGATGTCCGTAATATCGGGGCACTGGCAAGATCGGCTGTATGGTTTGGCTTCCATGCGATTATCGTCCCGCAAAAGCGTACCGCGAGAATTAACAGTTTTGCTTACAAAGCATCTGCTGGTGCTATCAAGGATATTCCACTTTGT
>CAZKXO010000267.1:0-5312 GCA_964556525.1 uncultured Saprospiraceae bacterium | reverse complement strand
TATTAATAAGTTTGTACTGGATGATAACAAGATTCATGCTTTTGTTACTTTGAATTTGTTCTTAGAAGCTGTAGTACATGAAATGAGAGTCTTTAATTCAGCACCAAAAATCCCTCCTTATAGACGATAGAAAGTTAAAATACCCTATTTTCTATCAGCGTATTACATATTATTAAAATTTATAATATGTTTGCAACTGATCCCTCCCATTAACACAGCTCTTTCTTGTGTATGCAAGTAAGGCTAGTTTATATATCCTAGTTTTAAAATCGATTTTAATGGAAAATATAACTCCTAAAGGATTTCCAATTTACAGTACATTATGCTGTATTCTATTTCTTTGTATCAGTAGTACTCTTTCAGCCCAGGCGCTTTCATGTTTAAATGAAGTGAATATTTCCTTGGATGGTAACTGTATGAGTCAGTTAGAGCCAGAAGATATTTTGTCCCATGGTAACACAACAGGTCCCTATACATTGGAATTAACTACAGCGACAAGCACTGTCGTACCCAATAATCTTATAGATGAGAATTATCTCTTGACTACACTTACAGCAAGAGTAACAGACGCAATTAACAACGTATGTTGGGGTTTGGTAAATGTTGAGGATAAACTAGGACCAGATATAACATGCACTAATTTGGTAATCGATTGTTTTGAGATGCAAAACTTTGAGCCTACAGCAGTAGATGCTTGCTCCGATGCTACAGTATCCGTTATAGGAAATTCTATAAGAAATCTAGTATGTGATAATAACTTTGTCGCTGAAGTTACACAAACCTATAGAGCTGAAGATGGCTACGGTAATGTATCCAGTTGTAGCCAAACAATCATGCTTAGAAAATTTGATACATCTGCTGTCGATTTTCCTGATGACTTTGCTATTGCTGATAATACAAACTTAACTTGTATAGATCCACTTAATGCTGAAGGTTTCCCAGCAGTAACTGCTACAGGTGTGCCTACAGTAGATGGTGTTCCTATCTATCCGCTAACAGACCAGTTCTGTAATATCTCAGTTGAGTTTTCAGATTTCGAAGTGATTGCTTTTGGCTGTGCAAGAAAAATAATGAGAACTTGGCGTATCAATGAATTCACCTGTAATGGAGGTGATGACATAAATCATGTCCAGCTCCTTGAAATACAGGATACTGAACTACCTACAATAACTAACTGTCCTTCGGCCTTGATGTACAATGCAGATGGAGGTTGTGACAGGGAAGTAGAGTTACAACTGCCGACAGCTACAGATGATTGTTCTGGAGTATTGGAGATAGATGTAGTTTACGAGGGTGGTTTTGCAAATAATGCGACAGAAAACCCGGTAGTTGTTCTATCAGGAAGTTCTACTGTTACCTATACAGTGTATGATAATTGCGACAACTCAGCTAGTTGTACTACTTTGATAACTATCCAAGACGAGTTTTCTCCTACCTCAGTTTGTGATCAGAATTCCGTTGTTTCACTTAGAGCAGATGGAACGGCAACTGCACTCATAGGGACTTTTGATGACGGCAGTTTTGACGATTGTAATTTCTATACTTCATTAGTGAGAAGAGTAGGAGACAGTAGTTGTGATTGTACAGTGCCCAACTTTGATGATTTAACTTTTCTAGGAGAACATAATGGAGGTCTGTATTACTTGTCAGATAACCCTACAATAGCACCTTGGGCAAGAGACAGAGCTGTTGCTTTTGGCGGAGAGTTGGTTTCCTTCAATACACAAGCAGAAGCCGATTGGATAGTAGCATCGGCTTTAGCGATTACAGATTCTGTTTACCTAGGGCTCACGTATGATGCTAGCTTAGGACAGTTTTTATGGCCTAATCATGTTGCTCCAATCTTTACTGATTGGGCATCTGGACAAGTAGATGTAGATAGTAATCCTTTGGTTGCAGGTAATTACGTCATCCTGAATGAACTTGGGCAATGGGAAATTGTACAAGGAGCTGAACAATTCAGATATATAGTGGAACTGCCAAATGGATGTGGATTTAGCTCTCGTGTAAATTTCTGTTGTGATGATGTCGGCACTCAGCAACAGGTAGTGCTAAGAGTTATAGATGCTTCAGGAAGATCTAATGACTGTATTTCCAATGTAACTGTTCAGGATAAAGTAGCACCAGTTATAGTCTGCCCACAAGACCTGACACTTACTTGTGATCAAACTATAGATCCAAATGACCCTACATTTGGAGTTGCAACTGCAACAGATCAGTGCACTTCTAATATTACTTCTCAGATTTCAAATAATGTAGATCCTACCTGCGGAGTAGGTGTCATACTTAAAGTGTGGACTGCAGCTGATGACAATGGATCTACCAGTTGTACTCAGACATTTAATATAGTTGCTACAAATGGATTTAATTCTAACGAAATAATTTGGCCTCTGGATTTTGAAGCTGAAAGTGCTTGTGACAACTCTGTATTCCAACCCAATCTATTGGAAGCAGATTTCGCTTATCCCAGATTTACTGAAAGTAGTTGTGATAATGTAACGACGACCTTTGATGATGCTGACTTCTCGTTTGCAGGCCCTGGTTCGGATGCTTGTTCTAAAATAATCAGAACATGGACCGTAACAAATAACTGTGAGCCTATACAGTCTGGAGTAAATCCAGCAATACATCAGCAAGCAATAAGTGTAAATAATAATGTAGCACCTACAATTTCTGGTCTTAGCAGCCAAACTTTAGTAGTAAATAGTAATAATTGCCAACCGGCTATGGTCACTTTTTCAGCTACAGCCTTGGACGATTGCGCCCCTATGAACCAAGTAACCGGTGTTTTATTGGTAGATAATTTCTTGGACAATACTGTAGATATGACAATCAATTCTACAGGTAATGT
Source organism: uncultured Saprospiraceae bacterium (assembly GCA_964556525.1). Taxonomy (GTDB): domain Bacteria; phylum Bacteroidota; class Bacteroidia; order Chitinophagales; family Saprospiraceae; genus RFSX01. The sequence goes on along the minus strand of CAZKXO010000267.1, from coordinate 2,461 downwards.
CATCCACTTTAATCAGACTTTGCCATTAGGATTCCATGATGCATTAGTCAGCTTTAGCGACAGATGTGGCAATACTTCCAGCTTTACCCAAAGAATACATGTCCAGAATGTTACGACGCCTACAGTTGCCTGTAAGAATTCTGTTTCTGTCAATATTCAGTCCATGGATATAGACAGTGATGCATCTACACCTGATGTATTGATGGCACCCGTTAATCCAGCAGTGCTAATTGCCAGTGTAGACAACCCATGTAACTTTACCTTGAACAGTAGTTTTTCTGCTACTGATAATAATGATAGAGAAAGAATATTTACTTGTGATGATGTAGGTCAGTCAGTCTCTACAACTGTTTATTTAGAGGATTCTTTTGGTTTTTCTAGTAGTTGTACTGGTCTGATTGTAATACAAGATAATAACAACCTTTGTGGGGACAATGGTACCCCAAATGTGCTTAGCCTGACGGGTTGTGGTTTGTTGCAATTAGCAGATGTAAGTTGTAATGCTGATCAAGCAAATGTAGATTTCGAAATAATTGCAAGTTCTTCAAATTGTGCATCCTCATTGGTTAATTATACTATCCAGCTAGACTATAATTCAGATAACAGCTTTGACTTTACTGATAGTGGTAGCTCTACAGGTGGTTTTGTTTTTTCTAGAAATTTTCCAGAGGGTATCCATACTGCATCTATCTCTGTAACTGACAACTGTGGGGCTGTTCAGACTTGTACAAAGCAAATAGAAATTTCTTGTTTTGAAGATTCGTCTGGTGGTGATATTGGAACAGGTGGCGGTACTGGAACAGGTGGTACAGATACTGTGATAACAGGTTGCGAACCAGAGCTTTTTGACAGTCATGATTGTAGATTCTCGCTCCAGTTTGATATGGATATCGTAAATTCTAATTGTGGACTAGATGGCGGATTATTATTTATTGCCAGAGTGGATTTTGGTGCTGATGGAAGTGTGGACTTTAGAGAAGATATCGTAGATAATTCTACTTACAGTTATAATTTTCCGACACCTCCAGGTGCGCATTCTATTGAGCTAACAGTGACAGACCCTTGTGGGACTGTCACAGTATGTACTAAGCCATTTTCTGTAATTTGTGTTAGTCCAGTACTAAATGCAAGATTGGCAGGACGTATATATACTGAGGAAGAAATTGCAGTAGAACAAGTAGAAGTACAACTTGAAGGTGCCTATACTGAAGTGCAAGTTACGGAAGAAGATGGTGCTTTTGCTTTCCCACTAATGTCCACTGGTAACGATTATAGAATCAGTCCATTTAAAGATAATGATCCACTTAACGGAATATCTACTTTGGATTTGGTGCTCATTCAAAGAAACATCTTAGGAATAGAGCTACTTGATTCTCCATATAAGTTGATAGCTGCAGATGTGGATAATTCTGGAAATGTAAACGGAATTGACTTGGTAGAACTTAGAAAATTAATTTTAGGAATCTATGATCATTTTCCAAAAAACAGCTCATGGAAAATGGTAGATGCAGAATACACTTTTGCTGATGTAACAAATCCTTTCCTAAATGATATTCCAGAGAACTATGTGGTATCGAATTTAAGTGAGGATATGAATGTAGATTTCATTGGTGTTAAGATAGGCGATGTGAATAACACAGTTCAACTGGCTGGAAGATCAGTGGTCTCAGGTCGATCTATTCAGAGTTACGAACTCATTTGTGATGATAAAAAGCTGATAGCTGGTGAAGAAACCGATTTGGTATTTAGAACGAATGAAGCAGAAGGTATCTTCGGGGCGCAGTTGGAATTGCTATTTGATTTGGGTAAGGCTGAACTTCTAGCAGTAGAGCCTTTGGCACATGATATGGGCCAGTCCAATTTCAATACCAATAGAATTGATGAAGGAAAGTTCCTCATGAGTTGGAATTCCACTAGAACCACTCAAGAAGCTCAAGAATTGTTTAAAGTAACCATCTTGCCGCATGAGGATGGCTTTGTCCATGATTTAGTTCAGTTGACAAGTACCACTTTTGCACAAGAAGCTTATATAGATAATTCAGCTGTTCGATTGACCTTGAATTTTAATTCTACTGCAGAAATGCTCAATGATGGTGTTGTTTTATACCAAAATACACCTAACCCTTGGACAGACTACACTGAGATTAAGTACTATCTACCGAGGAATAAAGACATAGTATTGAGTCTATATGATATAAATGGTAAGCTCATCTATCGAGAGCAGAAGAATGCAAAGAAAGGCTTTAATAAAGTCATTTTATCCAATCAGGAGCTTAATAATGGCGGTGTTTTCTACTACGAATTACAAGCAGAAAACACAAGGTATGTTCAGAAAATGATACATATAGATTAGATATATCTACAGAATAAGACATAAAAGGCAGGTTTTCGCAAGGAAATCTGCCTTTTTCAATTGTGGTTAACCAATAGAACTGCTTGATATAACCGCTTAAATGTGATA
>CAZKXO010000266.1:0-5324 GCA_964556525.1 uncultured Saprospiraceae bacterium | reverse complement strand
GAAAAGTATTTGTATTATTAAATTAATACATATATGTTTTAATCAAATATGTAACTTGTTGTAAAACAAAGCTATATTTGACTGAATACACCATCCCTTGGGTGGTCTTCCTATGTTTGTATAACCATAACTTAAATATATAGTATGCTCAAGCTAATTGAGAATTTTAAGGTTTACTCACTTTTAGTTCTAACCTTAATGTTTTTCACGACAACTGTTAAGGCTGATAAAGCCCCTGTAAACGGTGACTCATCTACGTCAAGTATGTGTTTTGACATGGATGCATGTAGTGCTTTCGAATCTACAGGGACGAATGTAGATTACTCGGAATTTGTACCCAAAATTAATAATTCATCGACTTGTTTACAGATGAGCTCATCTGGACTGTACAGAGAAGATCCTCTTAGAAATCCTCATTCGTGTACTTCTGGAGTTAATGGCTCTGTTGGTGTATGTGTAAGTTCTGTGGCAGAATGTACTTATCCAGCAGGACATATGAGATCTATTCGAATAGATGTCCAAGTAACACCTGGTTCAGATGGAAGCGGTACACTGAGCAGTCTTAATTTTTATGAGCAAGCACCAACAATGTACAATTGGATAGATGGTCCTTCTGGTCCTAATAATTATCCAACCCTTTATGGTGTAAGAGTTCTTCGTGATGGAACTGAAGTTTGGAGAAGCGCAGATAATGCTACTACAAATGATTGGACATTAGAATCTTTCAGTTTTATCAATGAGCCGGCATTTACTGTAACTGAACCAGCTGTATTCACATTTGAGTTAGTTGGTTACTGTATGGTAGGCAATGGAGCATTAGTTAATGCATGGGATATAGATGAATTAACTATAGAATCAACTTGTGGAATTATTATAGACGGTGGAACAGCTGCTCTTCCTGGTGGAGGAACTTCTACCTCTGTTTGTGTAGGCACAGGAGCAGGTGCGCCAGTAGATTTCGAACTAGTAGGTAACGAAGGCCCTAATGGAGCCTATATAATAACAGATGATAATGGTCAAATTCTGGCTTTACCAACTTCTCTTCCTTTTGATTTTGAAGGAGCAGGTCCAGGAAGATGTTTCTTCTACTTTGTTAGTTATTCTGGTACTTTGAATGGTCTTTCTCCAGGAAATAATATAGCTGATCTAGATGGTTGTTTTGATTTGTCTAATTCTGTAACTATAGACAGATTTACTGCCTCTGGTGGTACAATAACTTCACCTAATGCAGGTGATATATGTGCAACTGGAAGTAATGTTGTAGACGTTAGCTTGTCTGGTAATGTTGGAGATAGTCGATGGTTAATAACTGATACCAATGGTAATATAATTGGTCTTCCTTCTGGACCTCCATTTGACCTTACAGGAATAAGTGTAACAGAATGCTTAATCTGGCACTTAAGTTCCCAAGGTAATATTGGAGGATTAGCCTTAGGCAGCAATGCTGCAGATCTATCTGGTAGTTGTATTAGTCTTTCTAATTCTATTCCAGTTTCCAAAGTAGCTGTAGATGCTGGTGTTTTACAAAGCAATGGTGTAACCTTTATTAATATCTGCGAAGGAAATGGCACCTCTAATGTCATCGACATTCAACTAGCTAATAATACGGGTGCAAACTCAAGCATAGTTCTTACAGATGAAACAGGCAATATAGTAGCTGTAAACCCTAGTTTCCCATTTGATTTTGGAGGGTTTAATTCAGGCACATTTAGATTCAATAATGTTAGTTGGATATCAACGTTAAATGGGCTTTCTGTAGGTAGCAACATTAACAATCTGAGTGGATTCTGCTTCGATGTTTCAAATTCTGTAACCATAGACAAAGAGTCTGCATCAGGAGGAACAATTACTTCACCGATGGGTGGAAGTTTCGATATATGTATAGAAGGTATCGTTTCAGAAGAGCTAGACTTTAGTCTTAGTGGCGCTGAGGGCGAATTCACAAGATGGATTATTACTGATCCAGCTGGAAATATTATTGCTCTGCCAAGCTCACCTCCTTTCGTAGTAGATCCAGGAATAGGTAATAGTTGTGTTGTAAGACACTTAGGATTTGAATCTTCTTTCTCTGGTTTGTTCCTTGGTCAGAATATTTCTGAATTCACAGGCTGCTTTGGCTTATCTAATCCAGTTAATATAACTAAGATAAGTTCTAGTGGAGGAACAATTTCTCAAGGAGGAGTTACGAATATAGATATCTGCGGAGTTAACTCTAGTCAGGTAATCAACATAGATATATTTAACAACTTTGGAGCAAATTCACAGTTCATAATATCTGACACAAATGGTAATATCATTTCATTGACTTCTAATCCATCAGTAGACTTTACTAGTCTTGCAAACGGATCGTACGATATTACTCATGTTTCATATTACGATGGTATTTCTGGTCTATCTGTAGGAAGCAACATTAGCTCGATTACAGCTAATTGTTTAGATTTTTCTAACTCTATAAGAGTAAATAAAACAAATCCTATAGCTGGTACTATTTCTTCTCCTTTAGGGGGAGTGATAAATGTCTGTAATGATGGTGTAGCTGATATGATAGATGTAACCATAACTGGTAATTCTAGTACTTTCAATAGATGGTTGGTTACAGATGCAAATGGAACAATAATAGGTTTACCTGGTGATCCTCCATTTAATTTTGAAGGCTTTCCTGCAGGCACGTGTATGCTTTGGAACCTTAGTTTTGAAAATGGTATTGGGGGTATTGGTATAGGGCTGAATGTTAATGATTTATCAGGATGTTTCAGACTATCTAACTCTATTACAATAAATAAGCAAACTCTGAGTGCTGGTTCTATAACTACTACTGGAGGTGGAGTTTCTGCAAGTGTTTGTCTTGAAGACAATGAGCCTGATGTTGTTAGCGTAAGTCATACAGGATTTACGGCACCAAATGGCACCTTTGTTATCACCGATGACCAAGGCAATATACTAGATGTTACAGCTGGTCCTGATTTTGATTTTGCTGGAACTCCTCCAGGAATATGCAGAATCTACTTTGTAGCACATGATAACATTACTGGTTTAGCTCCAGGTGGAACGATAAGTGGTTTGGGAGGATGCTTTGCTCTTTCTAACTCAATTACTGTATTCAGAAGTACAACAGGTGGTGGTTCTATTGCGACTACTGGTGGCATGACTGATGTGACAGTATGTGTAAGTGATGGCAACCCTGATTTAGTAGATGTTGTACTTTCAGGTAGTAATACTGCTGGAACAGACAGATGGATCATTACAGATGATGCAGGAAATATACTGGCACTTCCATCAGCGCCTCCATTTGATTTCGAGCCTACAGGAGTTGGTGTTTGCAACATCTATAATGTAAACTTTTCAGGTAATATTTCAGGACTTGAAGTAGGACTTAACATAGGAAATTTAGAAGGATGCTTCTCATTATCAAATTCTATAGTTGTTAATCGATTTGATTTCGATACGGCTGCATCCTCATCTACACTAGTCTATAACATGAATGGTTGTTCTGCACTTACTGGAAGTACACAATTCGATTATGATGAGTTTACACCTATAGCAAACAATAGCCCAACATGTACCAATTTATCTGGGTCAAATGTATACCGAAATGATCCTATGAACTTCCCGCATTCTTGTACTGCTGGTGTCAATGGTTCTACAGCGATTTGTGTTTCTTCATTTGACAATTGTACATATGAAGCTGACAATGATCATTCATTGAGATTTGATGTTAATGTAACGCCATCTGGAAATGGAACTGCAACTCTGAATACTTTGAGTTTCTATGAAGCTGCTCCGGTTAACTTCCAGTGGATAAATGGCACTTCAGGTCCTAACAATTATCCGACCTTGTATGGTATCAGAGTACTTAAAAACGGAGCAGAAGTATTCAGACAAGAGGGTATAGCTACAACTAATACCTATTCTCTAGAGAACTTTGATTTCACTTCTAACCCTGAGTTTACAGTTACTACAGCAACTACCTTTAGCTTCGAGCTCTTAGGCTATTGCTTGATAGGTAATAATACGGCACCTGCATCAGCTTGGGATATAGATCAAATAACAATTACATCTAATTGTGCAGGAGGGTTAAATGGTGGAGACCTAAGCATCAATGGTGGAAATGGAGGTACTTCTATAGAATACTGTGTAGATGATGGAGACGATGATTTGTTATTCGTAAACGTTCTTAATGCTGCTGGTCCTAATATGGCTTATGTGATCACTGATGACTTAGGTAACATCTTAGCACTTCCTATGGCACAACCTTTCAACTTTGAAGGGATACCTGGTGGAATTTGTCTAGTATGGAATCTTGCATACATTAATGGACTGCAAGGAGCAGTTGTAGGTGGAAATGCAAATAACCTATCTGGATGTTTCAGCCTTTCTAATCCAGTTACCGTTGTAAGAAATACAGGCTCTGACTGTACAGTTCCATTAGTAGTAGGTCCAACAACGATAACAGCTATAATGGCTGAAAATGCAAATGGATCCTTCTGTGTAACAGATGGTATTTCAGATATGATAGACATGGAAATAACAGGTAATACTGCCACTGGATCTGCATGGATAAGAACCAATGCTGCTGGTGTTATCTTAGATATGCCTACTGCATTCCCTTATGATTTAGAAGGTACAACTCCTGGACAGTCTAACTTCTACCATGTAGCCTTTGAAGGAGAATTAACTAATTTAGAAATAGGTAATAATATCCAATCTCTAGGGGGCAATTATGCATTATCTAACTCGGTCATAGTAAGAACTGAAAGTTGTTTTGGACCGCATATACTTCAAACAGAGTATCCTTCTGACTTTAGTATATATCCAAATCCTTCTTCAGATGTATTGACTATCCAAAATGATGTTCCTTCTCAGAATGGTGCAACATTCTATATCTACGATAGCTTTGGACAAGTAGTAGGCACCCACTTTGTATCACTTCAAGCTGTACAAGTAAATATCGCCGATTACTCAGAAGGGTTATACTACATCAAGATGATTGCAGGTGAAAATGAATCCAGTAGAACATTTACTAAGATGTAAATCATTACTGGTAATGAAATAAAGAAAGGGTCAGTTGAGAAATCAACTGACCCTTTTTAATTATAAGCTTTTACTAAAAATTGGATTTCTGAACCTCCTGCTTTAGCTCAGTAATATCCTTTTCTATTCTGTTATATTCTCCTTCTAACTTTGAAATGGTAGCCTCTTCGTTATCAAGTAATCTATCAAACTGATAGAAGTTATCATCAATCTTATTTTTTATTCTGGCAGTATAGGCATTAAGTTTCTCTGAGATTTCTTCCTGGATTTTAAGTCTTCCTTTAGCGACTTCT
>CAZKXO010000265.1:0-5342 GCA_964556525.1 uncultured Saprospiraceae bacterium | reverse complement strand
CCTAAATTTTAAGATAGCCTTAAAAACTGCAGTCTTGCACGAACTCATGGAGTTGAATATTTTTGATATCAAAAAGTAGAAATGAAACAGCTTATTTTTTCAGTTGGAACTATATGCTTTCTCATAGCATGTTCGCCGAAGCAAAAACTGATAACTGATGAAACAGGAAAACCTGTACCACAGATAACCTGGGACGAGCCCACACAGGATTTGGGTAAGATTTACAAGGGAGAACAAAGAGAACTAGAGTATCATTTTACAAATACAGGATCTGCCGATCTCGAAATAGAATTGGTTACTGCTTGTAATTGCATGTCACTAGACTGGACCAGATCCAAAGTTGTCCCTGGAGGCAGAGGCATAGTGAAAGTCACCTTCGATAGCAGTGCACAGAAACTGGGGCCACTGAAAAAAACTATCGATGTCATTGCTAATACTGATCCTATAGTGGTAGAGGCATTCTTTACGGTGGATATACTATATAAGAATAAAGGCTAGGTTTTTAAGATATGTACGAAATAAAGAATGGGTTTGATACGTGTTGTATCAAACCCATTTTACTTTTAGCAAACACTATATTGAATTACAATACGATAAACTTTTTTGTCACTTGTGACTTGCCCTGCTTTGCACTTAAGATATACTCTCCAGCGGGCACTCCACCTAAGGACTGTATGGCAGTGAGCTTTGATCTTGAACTCCAAGTATTATGTTTTACCCTATCACCCTTTATATTGAAAATCTCCACAAGGATCTCACCTTCGATATCAGTGGTATATACATAATCAAGAAAACCATCTGTTACAGGATTGCCCAAGATCTCAATAGAGGCATTAGGATTTTTAATTTCAGTTTGAATACTACTCTGCTTCTCGTTTTCAGCAGATGTAGGCTTTTTAGTCTGCTTATCTAGGTTAAACTTAATTGGGAGATTGAACTGAACAGGAACTTTCTTCCCTCTTTGTTTACCCGGAATCCATATTATATCGTCGACCATCTTGTTCATGAGCTGCATAACAGAAGCATCAAAAACACTTCCTATAGATCTGACAATCTTTATGTCAGTCACTTTCCCATTCGGTCTTACTACAAACTGTACAACTTGCATTCCTTCTAGATCTCCATCGACACCGTCCTTAGGATAGTTAAGATTGGAATAGATCCATTCTAATAACTTTTCTTTTGCACAGCTTGACTTATCTGCTGCAGAAGCTAAGTCTTCGCAACCAGGAAAACGAGGCATCTCTTCTACAACTTTAAAAAACTCTTCTGTAGATGGTAATGGCATAGCCTCTAGTGTGATAACCTCTTCATCTGAATATTCCTCAGAGCTCCCTTCTTTTAATGTTATTATAACTAATCCACATCGATCTTTATACTGTATCCATTCTTCAGGAAATTCGCTAAAATAGACAGATATCTTTTCAATATTTTCTGGGGTAAGGTTTCCAGAGTATCCTATTGTTTTGAGATTATTGTCTCTGATTTCTGAATCGTAAAATTTGCCATTTATTATAAAAGCAGGATCTGCGCATCCTTCAAAAGAGTTCGGCGAAAAAAGTTTGCTTGAATCTTTCATCGCATCATTGGAGTTATCCTCGTCTTTCAGTTTAAATTTTACCGGGACTGTATACAATACCTTAACAGCTTTGCCTCTCTGCTTTCCAGGAATCCAGGTATGTTTTTCCGCCATCAATTTTATCATTTCCATTGCAGCTTCATCACAGCCACCGCCTATAGTTCGTCTCAGAGTGATATCAGAAAGACGTCCATCTTCATTTACTATAAACTGTATTACAACCATACCTTCTATATTACTGGCTCGCGCAGAAGCAGGATACTTCAGATTGGTGTACATAAATCTTAGCATTTTACCTTGGGCGCAATCCACACGTTCTTTATCAGAAAGACCTTGATTTTCGCAGCCAGGAAATCGTGGCATTTCTTCTACAACTTTGAAAATTTCTTGGTCTGACTTTCTTTTGGAAATTGGATGTGTTCTATCAGCTAGTGTAATTTCTATTGCGCCTTGTGCAGCTCTATCACCATATTCTAAAACAGCTTTTTGTGACTCTAACACATTGACATTTTTTATTCTGCTCTCCGTGAAGTAGTGGTCTTCAGCTGATTCTGAAACCTTATCATTTATTATGATGAGTGGATCAGTCATAGATTCCGTGTAAAACGATTTTTCTGAAACATAAAGTTTCTTTTCTTTGGGTTCAGGATTTTCAATTCTTATAATGTTTAATTCAGAGCGCACTATTTTATCGCCTGTCTGACATATTAGAAAAAATGGTTCCCCTGACTTAGTTGGTTTTTTTGGTATAACAGCTAAGTCCACACTATTTTCTGCCCAGTTATTAAGAAGCTCTACTTTTGCCAGTGCAGGGTTGCTTACAGAAACTCTGACATCACGACTTATAGCTCCAGATAAATTTTTCAAAGTATAGGTATAAGCAAATCCTATTTCGAGTGGACCTTCAGAGGTATAATTCTTGATTAATACTAGGTCATCGTTTTGTTCCACATCTTCTATAAATTCTCCAATGAAATCCATAATCACCACCTTATCATCGACATCTATTCCATAACTTTCTTTGATATCTTCTGAGCCAGTCGTCATAACAATACTTCCGTCTATCTCAAATTCACCTTTAGGTTTAGGATCCATCTTTTTACCGTTATGATAGTAGAGGTACTCTTTGTCTGTAGGTGTCTTTTCTTCATCATTCACAACTTCTGCTGTTTCTCCTATAATGGAAAAATTCACGCTTGCAGTTCTTTCACCTTGGGATACTTTTAATGTTACAAGTTCTCCATCGGTGGTAGATTTAATAGGTATAAATTCAAATTGGAATACGCCTTCTACCAGCTGTTCTTGATTGTCAGTAAACTTCAGGCCACCTAATGATGGAACTACATCAAATGATATATCCTCTTCTTTGCTATAATTAAAGACTTTGAGCCCATAAGTTTCTCCTACTTCCAGCACATTGGAATTATGCAGAATCATAAGTCTTAAGTCATCAAGCGGAGCAATGGACTTGTTGTCTTCACCAGACTTAAAGGAGAACAAAACCGAAAGGAATAATACCATCGGTACCACAAGCAGATATCTACTCATTCGGTGCATGGCCGATTTTTCTTTGTACAACATGTTAATACGTTTTTTTAAATGTGAATTAAAAAATTGATTAGTAAGGGCAAGCTCCAGTCCGGAAGAGCTGTGCCCCAAAAGAATTTGGCCATAATTCTCTGTATGCGATTGGTCAGACGCGTAAGCATCTGCTATATATTCATGATTTTGTTTTATCTCCTTTTTATATAAATAGATGAATGGATTCCACCAGAATAGAATAGAAACCAGCTCTACAAAAAGGACATCATAGGTATGTCTGTATTTTATATGAGTCAGTTCGTGGTGCAGTATTTCTTGTATATGGCTGTTCTCAAGATAGGATCTGTGAAAAAACACCTTATCCATAAATGAGAAAGGTAAGATTGCCTGATCACTAAGGACAACTGTGTAATTACTATATACTAGCTTTTCTCCTTGCAGATAAATCTTTCGAATTCTTAGCAAGCCTAATATAAATCGAGCCATCACGACCATTGCTCCTAGCAGATATACAGACAGTAATAACTGCTCCCATGAAAACAAATTTATACTTGCCTCGGCTACAGCAAGAGGTGTAGCAGCCAATGTCGTACCTTCAGAAATAAATATGACAGTATCCATAATTATCCCTTCCTGCTTGCTAAAAGAGAAGGGTATATAATTGAGTAAAGGAATGACCGCACCTATCCATAAAGAATGCACAAGGAATAATCGGTTGGTTCTAAAGAAGGTCTCTTTGCGCAAGAAAATAAGATAGATGGCTAAGAATACTGACCAAGCTATCGTTACATTGATTCCATATTGTATTAGGTTATGCATGGTCGTTATTTTTTTGATTTGTTCTTATCGTCTTTGTTCATAAGTTCTGACAATTCCTTTAGGCTAAGATCATTTTCTTTTACTAGAAATGATACCAGATTATTCATAGAACCTTCGAAATAGCCCTTCACTAAATTGGTGAGAGAAAATTTAGAATAGGAGTCTTTATCCACTATGGCGAAATACTCATGCGTTCTTCCATAAGTCTTGTGATCTACAAATTCTTTCTTTTCCAAGATGCGGACAATGGAAGAAATGGTGCTATGAGGAGGATGGGGTTCTTCCATCTTACTGATAAGTTGGGAAACAGTACAAGGACCATGGTCCCAGATCATCTGCATTATTTCTTCCTCTGCTTTGGTAAGTCTTAGCATTGTTTATTATTTGCTTTACAATATTACAACGTATATTTCAGATATACAACTTATTTTTACGTTATAACTTTAACTGGCCTTATTTTATTGTATAGACAAGGTCTACTTATGAGAGATGCTAGACATCATGAGTCCCAAAACTCCAATTAACTGAGTACGCAATTCATTAATTTAGAATCCTATGAATTATATATCAATACTTATAAAAATGGCAATAGTGCTTTGTCTAATTATTATAATCCCCTGTTACGTATATGCTCAGGTCACAGACACCGCTAGGTACAACCAACTAAATCATGAATACAATGAAGTCATGATCGCTCAGCACAATTACCTAAAGGCGGCCCAACTCTTTGATGAGATCTATGCCATGGATACGACCAGGATAAATGGTCATTGGAAGTATGCTATAAATACCTACGACAAAATAAACCAGCCAGAGAAAGCATTAAATATTATAAGGAAGATGGTAGCAGCGGGTGATCTCAGTTTTTGCATTAAGGACTATGCAGAAATTAGACATTACAGTGCAGACATCCTCAACTCGCCAGAATTTACCAGCAGTTGTAAGGACTATACATATGCCATAGAACAACCATGCGAGCACAAAGCTTTCAGAGATTCCATTATGAAGTATCTGATTCTAGCGAGTGATATACAGAGGAAACAAACTTTATACATTAAAATGGGCTACGAAAAATTCTACCCCACTGAAGGTCCATTCTATGAGATGAGCATGTTTGAAAGAATTCAGTATTCGGAAATAAAACTAGATTCTTTAGTAGCGATATATGGTTATCCCACTAAAGAAAAGATGGTGGATCGTTGGGTAACTTTTCTCTTTGGAGGCTCACTCATTCATTCTACAGAAATAAGTAGAATGAAATATTACATAGACAATTTTGAAGACGAGCTACCTAAACGTACCAAAGCATACATGGAAGACAAGATTGCGGTAAAGGAAGATATACTGCAAACTTATGGTACACAACTTAATGAGGTAGAGGGCGGGGGCTTTGAGTTGTACC
>CAZKXO010000264.1:2818-5377 GCA_964556525.1 uncultured Saprospiraceae bacterium | reverse complement strand
TTGTCATTGCGACTTTTGGCAGTGTAGTTTTGACCATCACAATGAGAGGATAGAAGAGTGGCTTTGTAAGCTTGCTGCTCTATCATCATATCTGGATAATCCTTGTACAGATCTTTTAGCGTTTTTGCCAAAGTAAGTTTTTCCTGCACTACATCTATGGCGTAGAGTCTATTTACAGCATAGCCTAGAGGCTGCATTTGAGCGGACAGCTGTAAAGTTGTAATAAGCAGACAAAGAAATACAAGTTGCTTCACTGTTTTATTTTGTTACAAGTTACTATTAAGTATTTAATGGTGCTACCATAAAAAAGCCTGATCAGAAATTCTGACCAGGCTTTTCATTTATATAGTGGCAACTAAAATCTTATTATGCTTTAGTATCTTCCAGCTCCATCACTTCCTTTACGGCTTGCTCTGCTTGTTCTTCTGCACTGGGTAAGAAATGCTGAGTTATTTTGTTAGCAATCTCTTCTTGTAACTCTGGATTGTCAGCAAGGAACTGCTTGGCGCTTTCTCTTCCTTGCGCAATCTTAGTACCATTGTAAGAGTACCATGAGCCCGCTTTGCCGACGATGTCTAAGTCTACACCTAGGTCTATGATCTCGCCTCTTCTAGAAATGCCTTCACCATAGACCATGTCGAAGACAGTAGTTCGGAATGGTGGGGCCAATTTGTTTTTAACAACTTTCACTTTGGTAGGGCTAGCGATCATATTGCCTTCTTTGTCTTTTATAGCAGAGCCAGACTTTCTGATGTCTAATCTGACAGAAGCGTAGAACTTGAGGGCATTACCACCAGTCGTTGTTTCTGGATTACCGAACATGACGCCGATTTTTTCTCTCAGCTGATTGATAAAGATGCAACAGCAGTTAGTACGTCCTATCGTACCTGTCATTTTTCTGAGCGCTTGTGACATAAGTCGAGCTTGTAGACCCATCTTAGAATCACCCATCTCGCCTTCTATCTCAGCACGAGGCGTTAGTGCAGCTACAGAATCTATGACAATGATATCTATGGCCCCGGATCTGATAAGATGTTCTGCTATTTCTAGTGCCTGCTCACCATTGTCAGGTTGAGATATAAGTAAGTTTTCGGTATCTACACCAAGTGCTTCTGCATAGGTCTTGTCGAAGGCATGCTCTGCATCTATAAAAGCGGCTATGCCACCATCTCTCTGACAGTTGGCTATAGTATGGATAGCCAGAGTTGTTTTTCCTGAAGATTCAGGTCCATAAATTTCTACGACTCTTCCTTTAGGTAGTCCACCTGTTCCTAGGGCGATGTCTAGTCCTAAAGAACCAGTAGATATAGTATCTGTAGCGACGATCTGCTTGTCACCCAGTTTCATAACGGCACCTTTGCCATAGGTTTTTTCGAGCTTGTCTACGGCGAGGTTTAGCGCCTTTAGTTTTGCTTCTTTTTCTTTGTTATTACTCATTGTCTGTTTTGTTTAACTCTTTTAAATTAATAAAGCTTAGGTTCGAAAAACGAAATATTAGAATTTCTATTATCGAGGTTCTACTACCGAAGTAGTAATGGTTTTCGTCGAATAATTCCACAAGTTGCCTTGTTTGATATTCAATACAAGTATAGCTATCAAAGTGCAGTCTTTTTGCACGATAAAATCAGCCCATCGGAATGACATCAGCGACTACTCCCTGAATTCGGAAATTAGACGTGAGTATAATAGGCTGGTGGCTCTTATTGGTCGACCTAGGTTTTAGGATGACCATATTGTTCTTTTTATGAAATTCTTTGATAGTGGCCTCATCATCTATCAAGGCGACTACCATATCACCACTTTCTGCTGACGGTTGCTGCTTTACCAGTACCATATCTCCACTATTGATACCAGCCTCATCCATAGAGTCTCCTTCAGCATAAAGGATAAAGTAGTTGTTATGAGGCTTGGCGATTTCAGTGGAGACGGCTACATAGGTAGCGATATTTTCCTCAGCATAGATGGGCATGCCACAAGAGACCTTACCGACTACTGGAATTTTCTTCACATCACCACCATCATCGTTATTCTGATCGTCAGCTATATTCTGGTCTTCTTGTAGGATGAGCAGCTCTCTTGCTTCTACATCTAGAATTTCGGCAATCTTGTACAGATCATCCAGTCTCGGTTGCCGCCTGTTTTGCACATAAGAGTTGATCATATTGTAGCTTTTGCCCAGCTTTTCCGCCAGCCAAGTCTGCTTTATGCCTTTCTCTTCTATGACTTCTTTTATTCGATTCATCGGCACAAATATATAGATTATGTATTTATATATCAAAAAATGAGATAAAAAATGTTTACTTAAAGTTATATTTATGTAAATCGCATAAATACTTAATTGGTAAGCTAGGACTAGCTAACCCAAAAGGAGAAACTGATTCTGTGATAAGAACATCCTGAATTAAATTAATTATCTTAGATAGTAGTAATCACTTTCAATAACTATAAAAATCATATCAATATGGACAGTCTATTAGATAATAATGTATCAGGAACTGGTTTAGATATAGGAGGAACCTCAAGGTCCTATCTCTTAGAAACAGCCAAGTGGAGTAAATT
>CAZKXO010000264.1:0-2718 GCA_964556525.1 uncultured Saprospiraceae bacterium | reverse complement strand
TAGCTATAGGTATAGGATTCTTTATGGGTTCTCAGTTCGATGCTATAATGGGTGGAGCAAGTGTCATGGGCAGTATAGGTATTGCAGCAATGTATCTATTGATAGCGCTACTTTATTTTTTTCCTATCCTTTATCTGTACAGATTTGCGACACAGATGAGAGCAGCTATCGACAATAATAACCAAGGAGCTTTAGATCAGAGTTTTGGTAATCTGAAATCCTGCTTCAAATTTATGGGGATCATGATGCTGGTAATCATAATATTTTATGCACTTATGCTGATCTTTGGAATAGGTGCAGGTATCATGGGCGCCATGTAATAAGGACGCAAAGATTAGCTACAGGCAGCTCGGAAGTCTCTTTCTAGAATACCATACATTTCACTATCGAGATATTCTCCTCTGAAATAATAGTTCTCACGATGGTAGCCTTCTTTTTTAAAGCCCAGACTTAGCAACAGCTGTCTGGAGGTAACATTGTTAGGATTAATATCAGCGACTATACTATGTAGACCTAGTAAGGAGAAACTCCAGTCTATTACTGCTGTGGCAGCTTCTTTCATATAACCTTGCTGCCAGTAGTCCGGATGGAGGCCATAACCGATTTCAGCTCTATGGTCCTTGTCGAAAAAACGCCAGAGTGCTATATCGCCTAAGAAAGTTTGTGTATCCTTCGACTCTAGAATCCATGTAATTCCTTCTTTGGCTTTCCAGTCTTCGAGGATTTTCGTGATAAATTCTGTGGCTTGTTGGAGTTCTGTATATGGTTCTCTGTCCATATATTTTAGCACTTTACTATTTGATCTTTGGAACAAAACGGCTTTAGCATCAGACTGCTCTATTTTTCTGAGCCTCATCCTTGCTGTTTCCAATACTGGAAAAGGTTCTAATGCTGCTTTGTTAAATGGTATTGGCGGTTTCATATACTTTGTCTTTAATCCAGAACTGGCCTTTTACAAACCAGGCTAGACTAAAGATAGAGAGTAAAAGGGCCTCCCCGACAAAAATAGGTCTGAATTTGTCCCAGCCATGAGGTTGGAATTTCCAGGTAGCATAAATAGGGTATAAGGAATTTCATACGAAGCATTACTAACAACAACTTTTTCTTGCACAGCTATGTGCTTCAATGTTTTGTATGGAGTCGATGATAAGTACTATGTGGCCCACGATTTGTCTTGCTTATTCTACAGTTCGTCAGTCAGGATTTTTATACGACTTAGTTTTGCAACTAACTTGTGATTAGAAATCTTACCTATGAAAACGAGACAAGATTATTTTGCTTTTTTTCTGACGCTTGTAGGCTTTGGTGTATTTAAGTTTATTCAGGAAACACAGTTTATGGCGATCAAAGAATGTCTAGATGGTTTTACAAAAGAGGGTCTTGCGAGCTATATTCTCACTTACGCCATAATAGGACTTCCGATTTTTATCTGTACCTATCTAGTAAGTCGACAGACAAAAATCTTATCTGAGTTGGGTTTGAATAAGTCTGTTGCCAAGGGTATCGCTGTAGCACTGGCTTTTGCCTTACCTATGCTTATGGGTGGCATACTTATAAATGGATTTTCCGAAGTTCTAGAGTGGAGAGAAGTTGTTGCCGCCACATTAATTGCTGGCCTAGTAGAAGAGGTCTACTACAGAGGCTTTCTATTCGGAATGTTATATAAGTTTACACGTCTTGGCTTTCTGAGCTCCATTTTACTAGGAGCGCTGCTTTTTGCGATGGCACATATGTATCAGAGTCAGGAGACCATACAGCTTCTAGGCATCTTTGGTATTACCTTTATGGGTGCGGGCTTGTTTGCCTGGCTCTATGTAGAATGGGACTTTAATTTATGGGTGCCGATTTTCTTACATACTTTTATGAATCTGGCTTGGATTATTTCGGATATGGGTGATACGGCTTTGGGTGGAGTTGTGCCTAATGTTCTTCGAGCAGCGACCATAGCTCTAGCGATAGTAGGCACTATATTTTATAAGAAGAAAAAAGGACTAGGGCTTTCTATTATTAGAGATAAGCTAATAGCAAAGTAACAACAGTTGTAATCAGCAGATTATTTTTCTAATGCCCTCTGTACCTATTAATCGCTTCCGTCTTATTGTTGACCTGTAGCTTGTCGTAGATTTTGTGGATATGTTGCTTTACCGTGCCGATAGTAATACCAAGCTGCGCTGATATCTCTTTATATAGCAAGCCCTGTGAAAGTAGTTCCAGAATTTCAGTTTCTCGATTGGTCAGCGGCAGCTCTTTTTTCTTTGTAGGATTCTCTTGGGTAGAAAATGCATCTATGACTTTTCTGGCAATCTCGGGATTCATAGGGGAACCTCCATTGTAGAGTTCTCTTATCGAATTGACGATAAGATCGGGATCAGAATTTTTTAGGATGTAGCCTTTGGCACCAGCCTTGATGCTTTTAAATATTTTTTCGTTGTCTTCAAATACTGTAAACATACAGAACTGCGTCTCGGGACACTGCTCACGTATCTGGGAAATTGCTGTAATGCCATCTGCTTTGGGCAGTCCTATATCTGAAAGAACGACATCCGCTGGAAATTGTGTAAGAAACTTAATTGCATCTTCAGCATTATGGTAGATCTGGGTACACTGAAAATCATCTTCTTCATTGAATAAGTTCTGGAGTTCGTAGGCGATATCTCGCAGATCTTCTATGACGGCGATTTTAATTGGTTTTGTGGTCGTAGTCATCTTGTTGCTGTT
>CAZKXO010000263.1:0-5388 GCA_964556525.1 uncultured Saprospiraceae bacterium | reverse complement strand
TTGTGGTTATAAGAAATTCTGCACTACAGCCAGATATGGAGAGAGACCGTGCTATAGCTGTGTTTCTAGAATTATATCTAATGTTTGCCACTTTATACAATTGATTGGGTAAAAATCAGCGAGATGCAAAATGAGGCAATGTGTCTCCGTTGAAGCTCTTGTAATGACAGTGGATTGACATGCTCTGAATACTTTCATCTGAACTTTCAAGCAATCGTTTGTATGGAATATGTCAGTGGCATTATCTAGGATGAGCATGAAGAGCGGTGTGAGCTGAGAGGTTCAAGCACGGTTCTGTGAGAGGTTTAGGGGTGAGAATCTCCTTACCTACCCGAATAACTAATGATTGATAAAGAAGAAAACCTGATTATCTGATGACGGTCAAGTCTCCCGAAAATATTTCTGTTTCCCCATCATCGTAAGTAATGGTTGTATAATAAATGTAAACGCCTGGGATGACTGCTTCATTGTCTATACGTCCATTCCAGCCTTGACTCTGGTCATTGGGCTGAAAGTTGGCATTGGCAAAAACAAGATTACCCCACCGGTCATAAATGTTTAATTCTGAAATCACAGCTATACCTTCCTCACTGGAGAATACTGTAAATCTATTATCTCCAGTAGAATTCTCAGCAGAGATTATATTAGGCAGATAGATTCTGGGTTCTGGTTCTTCCTCTATATCTATACTCACTTGTAATTCTACATCCAGTTCTATCTCACAACCTAAGTTATCTCTGATCAGCACAGAGTAGGAGCTTGTTTCAGAGCCTTGGAAAATTGGATTAAGACAATCGTTACAAGATAAGTCCGAAGCTGGTGTCCAAATAATTTCTGCTATTTCTTCTAAGGGTTTGTTCAGTATTACAGAAAGTGCTCTGGAGTTGTCGTCTGTAATCTCTACTAAGGGAGAGGTCGTGCCTTCTAGCTCTGGCACAGGGGTCAGGTCGAACATATGAGTTAGGTTGCAACCATTTGCATCTACTATGAGTAAGTTGTGCATACCGCTACCCGTTACAGGTATTAGGTCAGTAAAGTCAGAGATCAGTACACCGTCCAAACTCACTGAGTACGGTTCCATTCCTCCCGATATTTCCAGTAAATCTATCTGTCCATTGCCATCGCAGTCTGTAGTAGTAGCTTCAAATAGATCTAGTGCCGGCAACTCATCCATAGCCATGATTTCCAGTAGTTCTACTGTCTCACAACCATTGATAGCAATTAAATGAATCTCATAAATACCTGGTACAGTCAAGTCCTGATCCAAGATGTCGGAGATGACTTCCTGGGTGCTTACAAGTACTCCGAAAACCTCAGAAAAACTCTCACTGGTGGTTAAGTCTATCCTAGTGGTGCTGACATTGCAACTCAAGGGGGCAGCAGATGCTGAAAAACTGACTCTAGCATTATCTTCTGCTACAACTATAGTTTCACTGCTAGTACAAAGATTACTCGATGCAATCACTTCTACCTTGTAAGTACCTGCTACTGTTATGTCATTAAATACGGTTTCTCCAGTAAGTATAGTAGCGACAACCATTCCATTGGCATCTGTAAGTGTAGCTTCATCAAAATCTTCAGTTGTAACTATTCTGATCTCAGTGCTCAAATTATTACAAGCTATTAATTCAGTTTCCAAGCTAAACTGTACAGTGCTGTTATCCATTCTTACCATTAGCAATTCTGCTGTGCTACAACCATTAGCTGAAGTAGCCTCTACAGTATAATCACCAGGATTGATTATTTTATAGTTTTCATCTCCAAGAATATCGCCTTGTGAATCAAAAATCTGAATATCGTTTAGTATGAAAGTGGATTCTATGACCAGTGGTACACCATCAGTATTACATCCTAAGTCCAGAGCACTGACAGTAAATTGTGGCGCCAAGGTATCATAGTTAAGCTCTACAAATTTTCTGCTACTACATCCAAAGTCGTCTGTTGCTATTACTTGCAGTCCTTCTCTTATCGGTGCTTGGATCAGGTCACCTCTTCCTAGCGTATCATTTGTTATAGGATCTCTAAGAATGAAATTCAGCAAGTTGTTATCAGTATCAATTCTTATAGTAACGCTGTCTGTGATGCAAGTGACAGGCATAGTCGATAATTCAAATTCTGGCAATTGGTCTTCCAGCTCTACTACGAAAGTTTCTAGCGCAGGACAGCCATTTTCATTGGCAATAGACAAGGTATACGTGCCAGGTTCTGTAATCACAATGCTCCCTGTGGTAATGGTGTCTCCATTGCTATCTAGCCAGGCTGTTGTTCTATTTTCAATGACGTCCGTGATTACTGTGGGGAATATTGTAGGCGCATTACAGCTAAGTGTCGTCTCGGTAAAGAGTTCCCAGCCAGTAGTAGGACGCGTATCCGTCGCTATAGTAAACGAAGCTGTGTCCGAGCAGCCATTTTCATCTGTGACGACAATATCATACCGGCCAGGTGTAGTGAGATCGATATCAGGACTGTCACTGCTTGTACCGGGACCAGTCAGAAGAAATTCCAAGAATTCTCCTGTTACCGTCACATTTGGCTTGATAGAGGTCGTGAGACAGGTAAGGGTAGGAATAGTGCCCAGTTCTATCATTGGACCCTCTGTGTCTGAAGTCAAAACAAACTGATCTGATATGGAGCACCCAGAGCTGTTGCTGACTCTTAGGCTATATGTGCCTAGTTGGTCACCTTGGATAGTTGTTTCGTTACTTGTTGTCCCATCTGCCAGTTGCCATACAAAGCTGGTGACATCATTACTCACATTGGCACTTAGTGTAACAGAAGGCTGGTCGCAAGTTAGTGTATCACCAACTATCATAACGGAAGGCAAATCATTCGATACTTCTACAAAAACAGAATCAGTGGTCGTACAACCGTTGGTTTTTATTACAGCATCAAAAATGACCCAGCCATTTTGATCTGTTTCTATTGTAGTATCATCTGGTTGTATGCTACCATCGGGCAAAAACCATGTAACAATATCTATATAATCTATATTTTCTAGCCAAGTAATTTCTATTTGTGCGGTTTCATCCGAGCAGGTAATTGTATCTGCAGTAGTAAAAATCTCAGGAATGAAAAAATCTTCTGTAACAATTACTGAGTCTTCCATCATACAGCCATTGTTATCCGTAAGCAAGAAATTGTATGTTCCTCCTTCAGTTATTTGTACTTCATTCTCAGTCCCCAAACTTGCAGCAGTTCCTATCCAGTTGAAGTCGTACAGATTTTCATCAAAGTCAATTTGTACATCGGCTCGAAGATTTATGCAGTCTATGTGATTATCTGCAGTGACTGCAAATTGAAAATTAGGATTTATCTCAGCTACTAGGATAGTATCTATTTGAACGCAGCCATTAGTGCCGATAATTTCAGCGTAATACTCGGCAGCTTCAGTGATGGTTATAGTGTCATTTGTAGATGGGATGATGGCGCCTAGATTGTTGCTCCAAATGACAGAGTCTTGAGCTACTGAGGTGCTCAAAGTAGAACTCAAAAGATTGCATGTTAGATCATTCGTTTTGAGAAGATCAATGTCTACCAGTGTTGTATCTACTGTGATTTCTACGCTGTCTATACTTGAGCAGGTGTTGGCTGCATTAGAAACTTGTAATTGAAAGATTCCTGACTGGGTCGTTGTCAGCATTGCTGTTGTACTGACAATTGTGCCCAAGCTGTCCGTCCAAACAAAAGTATTGCTGAGCAGATTACTTACTCCTGTAAGTGTCACATTGGTGTTAGCGCAAGTTATAAGAGTATCTCCAGTGATACTAATAGCTGGAAGGTCTGCAGATCCCATAACAGCAGTTGCTGCTGAGTTATTGCATCCTTGGTCATCAGTAACAGTTACGACATAGATTCCGCTGGCACCAGCCAAAATAGTTTCTTCATCATCGTCACCTAGTATTATGCCGTCATTAGTAGACCAGATCACCTCGTCTATATCTATTGCAGAATTGACTACTACTTCTACTGGCACTGACGTAGTTTGACACGAAAATGAAGGAGGAGGAAGGATGTTTAAATCTATTTCAGATACACTTACCATGACAGATTCTTCTATGGAACAAACCTGAACCAAGCTGATGTCATCCAATGCAAAATCATTACCCTGCATTTCTGTATTCTGATTAGTAATGCAGATTTCAACCTGTGAAGCGCCATCAGCAAAAAACTCTGTGGTAAATTCTTCCCACTCACAAGTGTTGTTAGTAAACTCAAAAATATCTCCTATCAAATCTCCATCTATAGCCACTTGAAGTTCTGCGGGACTATCTGGATGTACTGATGCGCCAAAAAAGGTAAAGATATAATCGGCCTCTTGGTCCAAGCATACTTCTTGACACCATACTTCTGCTAAGTTTATAGAACCATTAACAACCATCATAAGGTCTCCTCCTGGAGTATTGTCTGAGCAAGGGGAAAAAGCACTAAGCCCATCTTGTGGATTGTCCATTACCTGATAGAAACCTTCACAGGTAAGGAAACCGGCTGAGTGAAAACAATTACCCATGCCTACTTCGTATTCTGTATCAAAGGAACCATTATCTCCGTTTTCGAAATCCCCATTTTCTATGAGATTATTCTCATCGGTGTATGTTGCTATTAGTGTAAATTCTGTAGATTCTTCTACTAACACTTCTTCGCAAAGATCGTAGTTAGTCTGTTCACCATTGGCCAGCCACATAATCTCAAACTGAGAAGTTGGTGCAGTTACATTAGCACAAAGATCAAACATGCCTGGTTGGCATCGATGTTCATCTAAGGGTAATTCAGCGCTTAGATCACATTGCTGATTTACTTCTACTAGAGTTGGATGTCCAGTCGCGGTGACAGCAGAGGGAGTAAGAATGGTAATACTACCGATTAGAAACAGTAACATAGCATGCTTCATAAGGATTTCTAGTTGAGACATACCTAAAAATAGAAATATTATTCAGACTTGTTAGTAAGTATCGTGTGCCTTTGCATAGAGAAAACCAGCAGACTCTAAGCCAATAGGCAACCTGACCACCAGACATAACCCATGCTGAAAAGAGCCATTACATTGGAGAGGTAACCAAATAGTTTCATTTCTGAAAGCGTATATATTTTGGTTTTAAATACAATGAATAGATCTATTAGCAACCATAAAAGGCCTAATCCTAAGAAGGCTGCAAAGAAATAATCTTGAATCACAGTAGCAAGAATACCGACTTCTAGAGCAACCAAAAGGATGATAAGTAGTTTGGTTTTTCTCATGCCTACTAGCACAGCAGTGGTTGTTTTTCCTGCTTTCGCATCAGGTTCTATATCCATGACCTCACCTATAAGATGAGATTGCCAAGCAAAAAGTAGGAGGTAGGCATATGACCATAAGGGCAGTTGATTTGTTTCATTTAGGAGTATGCTTAT
>CAZKXO010000262.1:0-5428 GCA_964556525.1 uncultured Saprospiraceae bacterium | reverse complement strand
GATGGTGTATAAGTTAAGGTCCAGTTGAATAAGGCAGAACTCCATCTATTATCCCATTCTATGTAGTAATTGGTCCCTACCGTTACTGAGAGTCCTAGAATTTGAGAAGCATAATTGAGGCTACCGTGACTTGTACAGTCGTCATCACTGGTGGCTTCAAAAGATAAATTATTGCAATTCCCTGAATGAATGTGTAATCTGGTGTCTACCCCTTCATTGCATGAAAAGACATCTATAGTTCCACTTTGGGTAGGCGAAAACAAAAACCAATCAGCATGAGTAGCCGAATTTGACGATGCACCATTTCCAGCATCTGGCCTTGCAGTATAGGTTCCTGATGTCAGCAACTCTGTGGCTTCAGCACAGGTTGCATTGTCACACTTGCAGGAACTGTAGTTGTTTCTTATAAGATCACCTGGTTCCTGTCCAAAGCCATTATTAAAATTTATACCCACATTGTTAAGGTGACAATAGCTCATAATTGTACCACCAGAAGCTGGAATGATAGGGTTATTGGGATTATAACAGCTGCCTCCACTTGTGGCTAAACTTCCACAATCATCTATCTGCTGATCATTATTAGGTCCCCATGCGCAATCATGTGTATGTACCGACCCTAGGTTATGTCCCATTTCATGTGCAACAACTTGTACATCCCAACTGTAGGCGGGGAAAATACTAGTAGAATTTACTATATCACTATAAGCAAATGGAAAGTTACTACACAGCTGATTTACATAGGCAACTCCACCATTAGAGCCAGTGTCATTTGTTAGGAGATGTGCAAGATCTCCATTAAATCCTGAAGAGAGTGCTTGAGCAAAATCAGATATGCCAGCAGTTCCATTGGCATAGCCATCATTACTAGTCCAGACAACGATTTCTGAAATCTGAATATTAATGGTCTCGTTTGTGTACAGAGTATTTACTTCGGCAAACATAGTATTAACATAATTAGTAACTGCTGCAGAGCTAGAACCAAAGTTCTGATACATCTGATAGTCACATTCGAAGTATACATCTATATAAGCGCTACATGCGGTTCGTCTTTTAAATGTTTGCTTGGCCGGTTTTTCAAACCCATCTGATGTCGTTTCACATTTGAGGTTCATACTGCCGTCTACATCTTCAGCTTTTGCAAGACGATGTCTTCTTGTGTACATCTCTTTGCCTAAGTTATATGTTTGGCCCTTGTATACTATGACTGCAGAGAGTTCATTTTCATGAAAGGCTATTAAAGCTCTTGAGTTTTCGTATCCAGCTACCTTACCTTTATAGTAGGTACCCAGTTCATATGGAACCACTTGATCCCCCAGATGATTCTTTTCTTTGAGTTGAAATCCGTCAGCATGAATATGGATGATATCCAATTCGAGAGTTAAATGTCTATTATTGAAGAAAGGAATTTGGATTTTTAAATCAGTAGATTTTTGCTTTCTTAACTGTTCTATTTTCTGGGTCTCCACATCGAAACTAAGATAGTCCGAAGAACTGTGAACTGAAGACTTAGTTGTAACATCTCTATAAATCTGCGCATGGATACCCTGACTTATCATCATAAAGATGACAATATGCAGGATGGCATGGATAGACTTAGATGGATTCATTTTCAGCTTGATTCTTGGACTTTAACTAATCCCTTAAATCAAGACTAAAGAGTGCTAAATTATTCTTTTGCTGATGGCTTGGTAAAGACATCTTATGTTCTGACAATAAGGTGACACTTATTTTTGATAGATGAAGTTATCAGACAAAATCCTGCATAGTCGCTTATAAAAAACACAGGCTTGATACACAAAAAATAAAGGGTCACAACTTTGAGCTGCAACCCTTTTTATAATAAAGGTATTGGAATACTAAATATTAGCTTATGAGCCGCACATCAGACAGCCGTCTTCCATAGTACAAACTTCTCCTTCTATAACCTCTTCTTGATTCTCGAGGTCCATAACTTCTTTATTGCTTGTATCGTATTTCTTCTTATAGTCAGCACTCAGAGTAAATTTGATAGGATCAGTAGCTGCCTTAGATCTGAGGTAATACATGCCCGTCTTCAGTCCACTTTTCCATGCATAGAAATGCATTGAAGTTAGTTTTGCTAGGTTCGGTGTCTCTACAAAGAGGTTTAGACTCTGGCTCTGGCATATATAAGCGCCTCTATCTGCTGCCATATCTATGATGACTTTCTGCTTTATTTCCCATACAGTTTTGTATAAATCCTTCATTTCCTGAGGAAGGTCCTCCATATGCTGGATACTTCCATTTGCCGCTATCAGTCTTTCCTTCATTTCAGGTGTCCACTTACCAGCTTTGATAAGATCTTTGAGTAAATGCTTGTTGACTACTACGTATTCACCTGACAAGGTTCTTCTAGTGTAGATATTGGCAGTGTAAGGTTCGAAGCATTCATTGTTACCCAAAATCTGAGAGGTAGAAGCCGTTGGCATAGGAGCTAATAATAAGCTGTTTCTTAATCCATGCTCTGCAATACTGGCTTTGAGTCCGACCCAGTCCCATCTGTCTGTTGGTGTAACTCCCCACATATCATACTGTAAGATTCCTTGACTTGTAGGACTGCCTTCATAAGTCTGATATGGTCCTTCTTCTTTAGCCAGAGCATTAGACTCACTAACGGCACCAAAGTAGATAGTTTCGAAAATCTCTTTATTCAGCTGTCTTGCCTCTGGACTATCAAAAGGCATACGCATTTTTATAAATGCATCAGCAAGACCTTGTACACCGATACCAATAGGTCGGTGACGCATATTGGAGTTTTCAGCTTCTTTTACTGGGTAATAATTTACATCTATAACCTTGTTGAGGTTTCTTGTGACAACTCTAGCAATCTTGTATAACTCCTCGAAATTGTATTCTTGAGTCTCTTCATTGACAAACATTGCCAATGATATTGATGCAAGATTACATACGGCGACTTCATCAGGTGAGGTATACTCTAGAATTTCGGTACACAGATTACTAGATCTAATAGTTCCTAAATTCTTCTGATTAGACTTTTCGTTACAAGCATCTTTGTATAAGATATATGGTGTTCCCGTTTCCACTTGAGATTCCATTACAGAGGACCATACATCTCTGGCTTTTACTGTTTTCCTCGCTAGTCCCTGTGACTCATATTTCATGTATAAGTCTTTGAACTCTTGCCCATATACATCACAGAGTCCTTTTGCTTCATTGGGGCAGAACAATGACCACTCGCCATCCTCTTCTACTCTTTCCATAAAAAGGTCAGAAATCCACATAGCATAGAACAAGTCTCTCGCTCGTTGTTCCTCCTTACCATGATTCTTTTTGAGATCTAAGAAATCAAAGATGTCTGCGTGCCACGGCTCCAGATAGATTGCAAATGCCCCCTTGCGCTTTCCACCACCCTGGTCTACATATCTCGCTGTATCATTATATACTCTCAACATGGGTATGATACCGTTAGAAGTACCTCCTGTGCCTTTAATGTAACTGCCTTTCGCTCTTACATTGTGTATGCTGAGCCCGATTCCACCCGCTGACTGTGATATCTTTGCACAGCGTGACAAAGTCTCAAAAATGCCCGAGATACTATCTTCCGTAACAGTCAGTAAGAAACAAGAGGACAGTTGCGGCTTTGGTGTAGCTGCATTAAACAAAGTAGGCGTTGCATGGATAAACCACTTTTCGGACATGTAATTATATGTCTCTATCGCTGATGTTACATCTTCTCCATGTATTCCTATAGCGGCTCTCATAAGCAAATGTTGTGGTCGTTCTACAACCTTACCATTAGCTCTGAGTAAGTATGATCTTTCTAAGGTCTTAAAGCCAAAGTAATCAAAGTTATAATCCCTGTCATAGATGATTGCAGAGTCTATAACATCACTGTGGCCTAGTATGATGTCCAGATGTTTTTTACTTATGAGACCTGCTGACTCACCAGTCTTAGGATCTATATAATCATAGAGCAACTGCATTGTTTCTGAAAAAGATTTCTTAGTGTTTTTATGCAGATTTGAAATAGCAATTCTAGCGGCAAGAGTAGCATATTCCGGATGCTCTGTCGCTAAGGAGGCTGCTGTTTCTGCAGCAAGATTATCTAGTTCAGTTGTACTAACTCCATTATATAATCCTTGTATTACTTTTTGAGAAATTTCCATTGGCTTTATAAACTTGGGGTCAAGCTCATAACACAACTTCTTAATTCTTGCAGAAATTTTATCGAAGCTTACGTCTTCAGTTCTGCCTGATCTTTTGACTACTTGCATACTTTAATTTGGATATTATGTTTAAAAAGATCTCGGGTTTGGTTTGTGTAGTTTTGAATATTTTGAGAACCTTCTAAAAATCTTCGTCCAAAGAAAATATTTGTTTTCCCTTTTCAGCCATAACACCTGCTTTAGTGTACTCACCTACTCTCTTTTCAAAGAAATTAGTTTTTCCTTGCAGAGAAATAAGCTCCATCCATGGGAAAGGATTGGTGGCATTGTATACTTTTTCGTTACCTAAGTCTACCAATAATCTGTCAGCGACAAACTCTATATACTCACACATAGATTCTGCATTCATACCTATAAGTCTCACAGGTATAGCATCAGAGACAAATTCTTTTTCTATTTCGACAGCTTCAGTAATGATGCGTTGGATAGTTTCTTTAGGTAGTTTATTCTGGATATGTGAATTATAGAGTAAGCAAGCAAAGTCACAGTGCATACCTTCATCTCTAGATATAAGTTCATTAGAGAATGAAAGTCCCGGCATCAGCCCTCTTTTCTTAAGCCAGAAGATAGAGCAGAATGAGCCTGAGAAGAATATGCCTTCTACTGCAGCGAAAGCAATTAATCTCTCTGCAAACGATGCGTCCTCTATCCATTCTAGAGCCCAATCAGCTTTCTTCTTCACACAGGGGAGATTTTCTATAGCATTGAATAGATAATCTTTCTCCTTGCTATCCTTGATATAAGTATCTATCAGCAATGAGTAAGTTTCTGAATGTATGTTTTCCATCATTATTTGGAAACCGTAGAAGAACTTTGCTTCTGTGTATTGCACTTCATTGACCATATTTTCGGCCAAGTTTTCGTTTACGATACCATCACTTGCTGCAAAAAATGCCAATACATGCTTTATGAAATGTTTCTCGTCATCATTCAGGCTATTTTCCCAATCAGAAAGATCTTGGTGCAGGTCGATTTCTTCGGCTGTCCAAAAACTTGCCTCTGACTTTTTATAAAATGACCATATATCGTCGTGTTTGATTGGGAAAAGGACAAATCTGTTGGGGTTTTCAGTTAGTAGTGGTTCTGTTGTCATTTTATCTTCGTTGGCAGTTAGCTAATAGTGTTCCTGCAGAGGAACAAATTACAAATTATTATATATATAAAAAAACTTAATATCAATTTTAGTTGAGAGTGAAGTCTCTATGGAACTTTTTCGTTAAAAA
>CAZKXO010000261.1:0-5459 GCA_964556525.1 uncultured Saprospiraceae bacterium | reverse complement strand
ATTCGAACTTAGAAGAAAGCTGAGAACAACTTTTGCGATCTCACTGCTTACTTCTCTTATTGGATTGGCCATAGGTACAGGGCTTATCTACCTTTTCAATAAAGTACCTTTACTATATGAAAATCAATTTATCACCAAAGCCTTGGTTATTGGTATGGTCTTCTTTTATAATTTCTATATGAAACGGTTTGCCTTCGAAAAGCGCTTTGTATAAGTTACATGCTTTCTTCCAGAACACATATTATATTTAGCTTTGTTGGCCTAGCGGTGGCCTTGTATTTTGCTTGTTTTCACCATATACAGCGCCTACCCATGAATCTCTGGGATGAGTCATTGTTCTTTATGAGGGCCTTCCATTTTTTGGAACAGGGAAGTTATATGCCAAACTTTGACTTGTATGATTATGGAGTAGATCATCGTAATACTAAGCTTCCTTTTACAACCTTTTCTCAAGTGCTAGGTCTAAAACTATTTGGTATAAATACGCTTGCACTAAGAGTTCCGGTGTTGATTATTTTTATAACTACTGCTTGCTATTCTATCAAGTTTTTCCAAAGGGAATTTGACCAATATGGCATTGGCATAATTACAACCTTCGTGCTCATTAGTAGTACTGGTTTTCTGAGAGATCATATGCTGAGAACTGGTGACCATGATATACCTTTTGCTTGCTACATTTTGTTGGCTACATTTTTCTTTTACAGATTTGAACATAGAAGAAAATTATCAGATTTGTGTTTATTCAGCTTTTGGGTAGTCGCTGCATTGCTGACTAAGAATCTCCTTATAGGTTTGCTATTGCCTGGTTTGGTTTTGTATTGTCTGATCAGAGGGTCTTTGCTTTCCTTGGCTAGGGACCTAAGAGTTTACCTTCTACTATTTGTGATATCAGTAATCTATATAGGCTTGGTCGCTTATTATGAATCTCAGTTTCCCGGGTTTTTCGATAGGATGTGGAATTATGAACTCTTTGGAAGATACACCATTGCATTAGATGGACATACTAATAACCTGTTTTACTATATAGAGAATATGGGGCTAAGGGATTTTTTCCCTTTCTTATTATTAATTCCAGTAGCTGTATATGTTCTAATCTTTTTAGACAAGTATAAGCGGTATAGAAATTTTACATTGCTCTTGGTTTCAGTTTTTTTAATGTACTTCATAGGAATTTCTATTTCTAACACGAGGTTATTTTGGTATTCAGCCCCCTTGTATCCATTAGGTGCAGTAATTATTGCACTCATGTTTTTCCCTGACATAGAAGCTGATAATCAATGGTTTCTTAGAAGATTGCCATTCATTTGTTTTCTTTTTTTACTGTTGCCTTATAGTATTGCTATCAAGTCTATTAACAATCCCAAGACCGTATATCAGTCCAGTAAGCTAGGATCGTTCCTAGGAAATTTGGAAAGAGATAAGCCAGCATTAAGGAAGTTTTCTTTCTTTGATAGTAGCTTCGGTACAGGAGCAGGATTTTATATCGAACAGGCAAAAGGAAAAGGAATAGATATCGACTTCCAAAGATTGCCAAATTTTGCTGTAGGAAATTATGTCGCCCTATGCAGGCATAAGCTAGTTTCCTTTATAGACGAGCAGTACACCAAAGAAAAGGTATACAGTGATCCTGATTGCGTTATGTATCGCATCATAGATAAGAAATAGAAAGATAGATACACCATGATACTTACCAAAGCCGATCTTGCCGAGATGGATAGAATAGCTAGGCTTAACTTAATTAATTCTATCACGGGTATAAAACCTGCCAACCTAATAGGTACCATCTCAGCCTCAGGTGTAACTAATCTTGCCATCTTCAGTTCCGTTTTTCATCTTGGCAGTAATCCTGCACTTATTGGAATGATATCAAGGCCTAACACTGAAGTTCCAAGACATTCACTAGATAATCTTAATGCAAACGGTCACTATACCATAAATCACTTACCGATTTCACAGGCGGAACAAGGACATTATACCTCTGCAAAATTTGCAGCTAAAGAATCGGAATTTGAGATCTGCGGATTTTCTGAAGGCTATGTAGAGGGTCATCTAGCACCTTATGTCCACGAAAGTCCAGTAAGTATGCTGATGCAACTAAAAGAGCTCATGCCCATAGAAATCAATGATACTGTTATGATAATAGGTGAACTCATTCAACTCATTATTTCTGATGAAAGCTGTCTCGAAAGAGGGCAAGTCAATCTTGAAAAAGCAGGTACTGCAGGTGTAGGAGGGCTAGATACCTACTATAAACTCTCCAAGGTGGCTCAATATCCTTATGCCCGAACTACGAAATTACCTTTTTGAAAAGCTAAAACTCAAAACGAGTCTTCAAGGAGAATTTACCTTTCAAAATTTATCCAACCTGTGAATTTTCCTTCAAGTGGCAGAAAAAATGGAGAAATAGCTGGGACGAAGTCAAGTGCTGTAGCACAAAATGTAGAGATAAAAAGAGGAAATTTTAAACAATACGATTTCAGATTCATTTAACATACGCAACAACAAAAGAGCATACCTTTGTTATGAATATGATACGAAACATTACTAAAGAAGCAGAAGCAAGGATACCTACAGATTGGGGAGATTTTAGGATGATAGCATTCAAGTCTATCGTATCAGATTATGACCCAGATATAGTAATGGTTCATCCCGATATGGACCCTAATGAGGTGGTAACTATTCGTATTCATTCTGAATGTATTACGGGTGATTTGTTCCATTCTCAAAGATGTGATTGTGGCAATCAGTTGGATACTGCTATGAAGCAAATAGCAAAAGACAAAGGCATATTACTTTACCTCAGACAAGAAGGAAGAGGCATAGGAATAGTCAATAAGCTCAAAGCCTATAATAAGCAGGATGAAGGTCTGGATACCATACAAGCCAATGAAGCACTTGGCCTGGAAGTAGATGCAAGAACCTATGATCATGTAATCAAGATTCTTCAGTTCCTAGATGTAAAAAGTATCAATCTTCTTACAAACAATCCTACCAAGATTGCAGTGTTTGAAGATGGACCAATTAAATTAGTAGAACGTATTGCTTTAGAAATAGCGCCTACTAAAAATAACACCAGCTACCTGAAAACAAAGAAAGAAGATATGGGCCATCTATTGGTCAGTACTTTTTAGTCCAGAAACCTCACGTTTTATTTTGATTGAGCTGGATACTATCTTGTTAAGTATCTGTGCTTGTAGTCCTTAATAGGGTCTATTTCTTCAAGGTTCAGTACATTTATTGCATGCTCTCTGTACTCATCCCGATATATAACTATGACGTCGTAGGACTTGTCAAAGCACTTTCGCAGGAAGCGGAACAATTGGCTGAGGACGTAGAAATTATATGTTATGACGATGGATCATCGGAGGAGACCTTGCAGGCTAATAGTGAAATTGCTCACCTTCCCTCAGTCAGTTACACGGCACTCACATATAATCTGGGCAGAGCTGCTATACGGAATGCTTTAGCGAAGGCTGCACAATACGACAGACTCTTGTTCCTAGATTGTGATTCTGGAATCGTGTCTAAGACCTTCCTCAATGAATATTTACAACAACCTGAGGATATTCTAATCGTCGGCGGAAGAATCTACCAATCCTCTCGCCCAATAAAGCAAGAGCAACAGCTCCATTGGCTCTATGGATCATCTAGAGAATCTAGACCACTTGCCACAAGAAAAGCCAAACCCTACATCTACTTACATTCAAATAACTTCATGATCCCGAGGCAGTTGTTCTTGGACACTTTGTTTAGTGAAGACCTCAAAGGTTATGGTTATGAAGACTTGGTATTTGCAAAAGCTGTGGAAAAAAGAGGCGTACAAGTTGTGCACATAGATAATCCCGTAGAACACTTAGATGTAGAAGAAAATATCGCCTTCCTAAATAAGACAAGAAATGCTGTAAGTAACCTAAAGCAACTTAATGGACAAGGTATAAACCTCAATACCAAATTGGAAAAGGCTGTAACCTTTCTGAAAAGATTTCAGTTGGAAACAGTTTTCAAGCTTTTCTATCAGCGAAGAAAGGGCAAAATAGAAAGCAATTTAAGATCAGGAGAACCTAAGCTTAGAAATCTGGATTATTACAAGTTGTATTTCTACCTGGAAAGCTAAACTTACTTAACCTTTACAGTCCAGTTGTTATCATCTGGAATACGTCCACTGCGGATACCATTGATAGAGTCTTTGAGCATCTCAGTGATTTTGTAATTATCCAGATTAAACTGTACAGTATCACCCTTATAGCCAATAGCTTTTACTTTGGCAACAACTGCAGCTGTTCCACTTCCGAAGACTTCAGTTAGTTCTCCTCTTTGAGCGCCCAGAAAAACTTCATTTATTGAGATAGGTCTCTCTTCGATTTCTATACCTTTTTGCTTTAAAATATCTACGAGAGATCTTCTAGTAATTCCTTTCAGAATAGCTCCATCTGTATTAGGTGTGACAACCTTATTTCCAAAGACAAAGAAGATATTCATTGTACCTACTTCCTGGATATAATGGTGTTCCTTTGCGTCTAACCACATTACTTGGTCAAAGCCTTCTTCCTTGGCAAGCTTAGATGGTAAAAGAGAACCCGCATAGTTGCCAGCTGCTTTTGCTTCTCCAGTACCTCCTACTGCTGCTCTGATGTAAGAATCATCAGCCTTTAGTCTTAGAGGCTTGCTGTAGTAAGGTCCTACAGGACAGCAGAAAATCACAAACTTGTAGGTAGAGGAAATTTGTACACCTATAAACTCATCCATGGCAATCATATATGGTCTAAGGTACAAGGCACTACCTTCTTGTGGTGGTATCCAATTGACTTCTAGTTTTACTAGTTCATAGACAGCTTCCATGAAAGACTCTTTAGGAAAAGTAGGCATAGCCATTCTTTCTGCAGATTTATTTAGCCTGTCACTGTGCAGTTCTGGTCTGAACAACATCGGTGTACCATCTTCATGCTTCGTAGCTTTCATCCCTTCGAAAATAGCTTGTCCATAATGCCAAGCAATATTTGCTGGATGGACTTGGAAAGCAGAAAAAGGCACAATCTCCATATTTGTCCATTTTCCTTCTTTGTAATCGGCCACAAACATGTGATCAGAAAAGGTCTTTCCGAAAGGTATATTATTGAAATCTACTGATGAGAGTCGTGACTCATTAGTTTTGGTGATTTTTAGTCCAGTGGCTATCATATAAGAAAGGCTTTGAAAGGTTTATTGGTTAATTAATTTTGATTCCATTTACACCACAACAACTCATCTACATATTACAAATTTACTTATTTTTAGATTATTCTTCTAATTACCGATTTTAGTCGGTTTTTCAAAACAATATTCTTTCATTACGTAAAAAATGTCAATTTTATTTTGAACGAAGACTACTACGATTTCGATATATATGACATTCCAGAAGCAGGAATTGTTCTGGATTCCAGTGAATTTCTGAAAGAAAACTTGGTTGACATTTATGCAGA
>CAZKXO010000260.1:0-5481 GCA_964556525.1 uncultured Saprospiraceae bacterium | reverse complement strand
CCTTGACAGTGATATGCATTTGTTATTGCATGGTCCCAACAATCAGATTCTCAGAATTCTATTCTATATATTTGCTAGCTATCTAAGTACCAATCTCACTTCATGTCCAAAACTGCTAGTAAAGAACAGTATATCGATATCATCGGTGCAAGGGAAAACAACCTGAAAGATATAGATGTACAAATACCTAAGAATAAGCTGGTTGTCATAACTGGTCTAAGCGGCAGTGGGAAATCTTCCTTGGCCTTTGACACCTTATATGCAGAGGGACAGAGAAGGTACATGGAAACCTTCTCGGCTTATGCCAGACAGTTTATGGGTAAGATGGAGCGACCCGATGTAGAAAAAATAGAAGGCCTAAGCCCTGTTATTTCCATAGAGCAAAAAACCACTGCTTGGAATCCCCGTTCCACAGTAGGGACTACTACAGAAATCTATGACTTCCTCAGATTGTTATATGCTCGTATAGGAGAAGCCTATAGCTATAACACAGGCAAAAAGATGGTCCAGTACTCCGAGGTAGAGATTATAGAGCAGATTCTCAAAAACTACAAGAATAAAAAAATCTGTATTCTGGCCCCTGTCATTAGATCTAGAAAAGGTCATTACAGGGATCTTTTTGAGCAAACCAGAAAAAAGGGCTACACCAAAGTCAGAACAGATGGAGTCATCCAAGATATCGTTCCTGGTCTTCAGCTAGACAGATATAAAGTACACGATATAGAGATAGTAGTAGACAGAATAAAAGTGAATAAGGATAAAGTCGAACGACTAACGGATTCCTTAGAAATAGCGTTCAAACAAAGTCCTGACTTCATTCAGATTCTGGATGTAGATAAAAATATAGTCAAGACTTTTTCCAAGAGACTTATGTGTCCAGAGACAGGAATCTCTTATGAGAAGCCTTCGCCAAATACCTTCTCCTTCAACTCTCCTTATGGTACCTGTCCAAAATGCAGAGGACTGGGCGAATGCCATGATGTGGACATGGAGAAAGTCATTCCTGACTACAAAAAGAGTATCAATGAGCAAGGCATCGTCCCTTTTGGAGAGGTCAGAGACAATTATACCTTCACTCAGCTAAAAGCTATAGCCAAGAAATACAAATTCAATTTTGATACACCTATCAAGAAAATTCCAAAAAAAGCCTTGGACGTCATTCTAAATGGTGGAGAAGAGTTGGATGTAAAAGTGAGTTATAGCAAACATGATTTTGTATATAATCTTGCTAACGAAGGTCTAAAAGCCATGATAGAAAGATGGCAGTCAACCTCTACTTCTGAAAAGATACGCAGATGGGCAGAAGACTTCATGACTGTCATTACCTGTCCTGACTGCGCAGGTTACAGACTGAAAAAAGAATCCAGACATTTTAAGTTGGGAGAAAAACACATAGGTGAGTTGGCCGTCATGGACCTGAACATTTTGCAAGAGTGGTTTTCGGGAATAGACAAAAAACTAGACAAAAAACAGAGTACTATCGCTAAAGACGTACTCAAAGAGATCAAGATGCGTCTGCAGTTTCTATTGGACGTCGGACTAGATTATCTTTCACTGAATAGACCTACACGTACTCTTTCAGGTGGCGAATCACAAAGAACAAGACTAGCTACTCAGATAGGCTCACAATTGTCTGGGATTACCTACATCATGGATGAACCGAGTATAGGACTCCACCAAAGGGATAATCAAAAGCTCATAACTGCACTAAAAGATCTCACGACTATAGGCAATACAGTAGTAGTTGTAGAACATGACAAGGATATAATGTTGGCCTCAGATTATCTGATAGACTTAGGTCCGGGTGCAGGAAAACTTGGTGGTGCTGTCGTAGATGAAGGTCTTCCAAAGACTTTCTTCAAAGGCAAAGGTGTCACAGCCCAATACTTAGCTGACAAGAGAAACATAGATGTTCCTGAAAAAAGACGCAAAGGCAATGGCAAAAAACTAAAACTGATCGGGGCTAGTGGCCACAATCTCAAAGATGTAACCTTGGAGATTCCTCTGGCAACACTTACTTGCATCACAGGTGTATCAGGTAGCGGAAAATCTACATTGATCAATTCTACCCTTTATCATATTCTCAGACAACATTTCTATAAGAGCATAAAAAGACCTTTGCCTTACAAAAAAACAGAAGGGCTGGAACATATAGACAAGGTTATAGAAATAGATCAGTCACCGATAGGGCGTACTCCACGATCCAACCCTGTTACTTATATCGGTGTATTTACAGACATAAGAAAAATATTTTCTGATTTGCCAGAATCAAAAATCAGGGGTTACAAACCCGGACGTTTTTCTTTTAATGTCAAAGATGGCAGATGCGACACTTGCGAAGGTGGTGGCATGAAACTGATAGAAATGAACTTCCTGCCTGACGTATATGTAGAATGCGAAGAATGCCTAGGCAAGCGGTATAAAAGAGAAACGCTGGAAGTCATGTACAAGGGCAAAACCATATCAGATGTCCTCAACATGAATGTCAATGAAGGCGTAGAATTCTTCAAACCTATTCCTAAAATCTATCGCAAACTCAAAACACTGCAAGATGTTGGACTCGGCTATATTACTCTAGGGCAACAAGCTACCAGTCTTTCTGGTGGTGAGGCCCAACGTGTAAAACTTGCCGAAGAGTTATCCAAAAAAGATACTGGTAATACGTTCTATATTCTAGACGAACCCACAACTGGCCTGCACTTCGAAGACATAAAACATCTACTGGAAGTCATCCAAAAATTAGTGGAAAAGGGCAATACGGTGGTTATCATAGAACACAACATGGATGTTATCAAAGTTGCAGATCATATCGTAGATATAGGTCCTGAAGGTGGACGAGGAGGTGGCACCATCGTCTGTCAAGGCACTCCCGAAAAAGTGGCCAAGCACAAGAAGAGTCATACTGGGAGGTTTTTGAAGCTGGAACTGAAATAAGATCTACCCCACAAGTTCTGTACTTGCAAAGAATTCAGAAACCAACTGGTCATAGACCTCCATAGTTTTGGCTTTTCTGATCTTCTTGAATAGTCTAGGAGTCTTAAAGGTGCTCGCAAAATATTCCCAATAACTAGACATCTTTCTGATCAGGGCTTTATCTCCAGTTACTTTTTCAGAATAAGCACTACATAAGCGATCATGGTACTTACTGAACATTTTCATTCTGTCTTCAGGATAACTCAGAGTATCCATTTTAATCATCATCGGGAGAAACGGATCAGCCAATAGGCCCCTACCTAACATCCAGTGAGAAATGCTAGGAAATCTTGTGCTCAGTTTTCTAAACACCTCTACAGATACAATGTCTCCATTATAATAAAGCATATGAGGAGTAGCAGCTATACATCTTTCAAAACCATCTAAGTCTACCTGGCTGGTATACAAGTCGCAGCCTAATCTGGCATGGATCCCGATACTCTTCAGAGGATAGTTATTAAGCACTTCGAAGGATGTAAGGATTTCTGTGTTGGACAAATAACCCAAGCGCATCTTCATGGAGACAATGATATCAGACTTGCTATACACCTCATCGAGAATAGCGCTTATTCTGGATGGCTGACTGATGAGTCCAGAACCCAGGCCCTTGTCTGTCACCATAGGATATGGACAGCCCAAATTCCAATTGAGTTCGTTATAACCTAAACTTCGGACATAGTCTGCAGCAAGAAGAAACTCTTCAGCACTATTTGTCATAACCTGTGGCACCAGATGTGGCACCTGATTATTCTTAGGATCTAGATCTTTTTGGTAGCCCGATTTTATAATGGGTTTTCCATTGAATCTGATATAAGGCGCATAGTACACATCTATTCCTCCGAAATACTGCTGATGAACATTACGAAATCTAAAGTCTGTGAATCCTTGGAGGGGTGAAGAAATGAGGGTATGGTCCATATCAAATGATACCCACAAGATGCTTTTAAAAACTGAAATGAACTAAATAAAAAAACAGAAACATGAATAATTTGCAAATCATGTTTCTGCTTTACTAATTAATCAATACAAAAGAAGCTGAGACAACTTCTTTGTTCATAACAAACTACTTTACTATAAGTTTCTGAGTAGATCTTGCATCGTCCATAATCATTTGGATGAAATACATTCCAGTACCAAAATCATCTTTGTTAAGTACGTATCTATTCTCAGTAGTTTTATCATGCTTAATAAGTTGACCATCAGAGGACAAAATATTAATAGAAACCAATTGATTCTTATCGTTTTTGAACTCTATGGAAGCTCTGTCAGACATTGGATTTGGTCTTAGGACTATATCTTCAAAGCCTTTATCACCAGGATTATTGGTACTTGTCAGACCGAAAGGATTAGACCATTTTTCATCTGTAATAAAGGTCTTGTCAGTAAGGGTTTTTAAGAAGGCTATCAAATCAGCTTTTTCTTGGTATGAAAACCCAAAACCTGGTGGTTCTAAAAATGTATTCCAATCGTTTTCTACTATACCTTCAGAATAATGATCTACAACCTCTTGCAGAGATTGGAAACGACCATCATGCATATATGGCGCAGTGAGTTCTATGTTCCTCAATGACGGCAACTTAAACAGATCATTAAATTCCTCATTCCACTCGCCTGCTCCTCTATCGTCCTGATCCATTGGTAGTCCATTATTGAAGACAAATGGGAATAATTCTAATAAATTCAATTCAAGCGCATTAAATCCAACAAATGCTGCTACTTCTGAACCTTGTACATGACAAGTAGAACAATTTGTGAACAAATCTTTGCCTCGTAATTCTTGAAGAGTGAAATTCTCAAAATTATTGTTCGCCCCTTCATCAAATTTTGAATTGAAGGTTACCATCGATTCTATAAACTGAGTCAATGCATCTGCGATTCTTTCTTCAGTAACTTCGCTGTCCCCATAAGCCTTAGCAAAAAGGTCAGGATAATACTCTGTATCGGATAGCTTAGCTGCCACCTCTATAATGTTGGCACCGATTTCATTCTCATCTCTGAGAGGAAGACCTATCATTTCATTCAGCTCGTGGGCTCTCATATCCCAGGCAAAATGATCCTGATTAGACCAGCCTAGGTCATTGAGATGCATAGAGTTTCTCTTTGTAAGCTCATTTACACCATCACTAAAAGCCTTATTCTCTGTAAATGAAAGGGCTTGATCATGACATGTAGCACAAGAAATACTTTCCATTGCTGACAGCTTTTCATCATAGAAAAGCACTCTACCAAGGGTTGCTACGTCATTAGAAACCTCGATTTTCATAGAGCTTGTATCTACAAATGATGTGTATCCTGTACTAGGATCACCAGGCTCTGGAATCAAATGTGGTGGAAATGTGATATCGTTATAATCAAAAGGCACCTCTGGTAAAACGGGTGAATCACCTACAACAGTCATAATGAAACTGCTCTGCTTATCTTCTGTAAAGTTTGAGAAAAATAAAACGACACCAAGAAATAGGAATGGGATGAATATCTTAAAATACTTCATAACTAATGGAGTTTAGA